>JAATGN010000445.1 GCA_015654615.1 Rhodospirillales bacterium | reverse complement strand
GGTTGGAACGGGGAACTCCGTCGTTGACCCATCTCTTTCCTTGGCCTGACTTTCCTGCCCGGCCGCCGGTCGTGCCAGGCGAAGCGGTGTTCGGCTTGGCCGGACGATGACCGGGTCAATCGCCACAAAGGCGCGCTGACGGGCATCATGGGTGCGGATGATGTTGGACCCGTTTTTATCCGGAAAAGGGCTGTACGCCTGGTCTGGCGGTCATGGCCAGCCTGTTCCACCTGGCTTCCCCCACCGGAAAAGGCCGTGCCAGGCGGAAAGCCGGGTCTGTTCGTTCTTCTTCAGCGGCTAAAAAGGCTCCCCCATCCCCCGGTCTGGCCGACGGGGGTGAAACTTCACCTTAGCCGCTAAGGGAAAGCGGCCTTCTCAGCCATTCCCGCCGATGAGGCGAACGGCGTCGGCCGGGGTGACGATGCGAATGTCCCCATGCCGGACGAGATCGAGCAGATGCCGGTCGCCGGAGATGACGAGGTCAGCCTGTGCGGCGACGGCCGCAGCGATCACATGATCGTCGTCGGCGTCGGCGGAGACGACCGGAGGGGTGGACTCCGGGGTGACGCTGACGGCAAGCTCGGCGTACAGCGTCACTGCCTGGTCGACGGAGGAACGTTGCCCTTCGAGGCGCGCGGCGAGATGATCGCGTGCCAGAACGTCGCGCAGCTCGGCGAGCAGCGCCGGAGATGTGCAGAGCAGGAGATCGCCATCGACGGCGGCCTGCAAGAGGTCGAAGGGCTTGCCGCCCCAGAGCAGGGCGGAGACGACGACGTTGGTATCAAGAACGGCGCGCATTGTCCCCGCCGGTCGGCACGTCATCCTGGCGGGCACGCCGTGCGGCGCGGACGGCCTTGACCTCGGCGACGATCTCGTCGTCGCTCATCGGCGCGACATTGACCGATTGGAGGCGCCGGGCGGCATCCAGCAGAGCACGACCTGCCCGTCGGCGGATGGCGTCTTCCAGCAGTTGGGAGATGGCGTCGTCGGAGAGCAGTCCGGCGTTCTTCGCACGTTGCACCAAGTCGTCGGGCAATCGGATCTCGATCTTCGTCATGGGTTAGCTTCCTTCAGGATGCCTTGGCCCAGCGGCGGGCCTGGTGTTGGAGAACGAGTCCCTGAAGCACGGTCTTGGCCGTGGCCTTCTCGTCGGGCGTGAACTGCTCGACGGCCTCGAAAATCAGCTTGAGGTCGTCATCTTGGGGGCCGCGTTCGGCGGGGTCGAAAATCAGCACATCGGCGCTGACCGACAACGCGATAGCCAAACGCCTGACCACGTCCAGGGTCGGTTGCCCGGCACCCGCCTCGTAACGCTGGACCTGGGTAAGATGAACGCCGACAGCTTCGGCGAGGGCACGTTGACTGAGTCCTCGCTGTTTGCGCAGTGCCGTTACTCGTTCCGGGAAGGCCATGGCGCACGAATCGGTTCTGTTGAAAGACGCGCTCATTGTACACATCCGCCTTTTTGCCATTTGCCCCAAAAACAGACTATACGCTGTAACAAATACAGCGTAAATAGGGTATTGACAGGTTTTTGACGAGGGCTCGATTCTATGGCACGCATTCCGGACTCCGAGATCGAGCGGCTAAAGAGCGAGGTGTCGGTCGTTCGGCTGATCGAGAATCTCCGGGCTCCGGCTCACCCGGCAGAGCAAGGACTTTGCCGCCTGCTGTCCGTTCCATGCCGACGACACCGCCTCGCTGATCGTCACGCCTGCGAAGAACCTCTGGCATTGCTTCGGCTGCGACGCCGGGGGCGGCCCGATCGACCGGCTGATGCGGCATGAGAGCGTCAGCTTCCGTCATGCGGTCGAACGCCTCAAGGCCGGGCTCGGCGACGCGCCGTCGACTCTGGTCGTCCCCGCCTCCTTCTTAGCCGCTCTTATTCACGAGGCCGCAAAAAGCGGCGCGTTTTCGCATTTTCTTGAAGCAAGGCAAGGTTGCCCGTAGGGGCCTACGGGTCCCTCGGTGGCGATCATTTTGTGGAGCGGAGGTCGGGGGTTTCGGCAACGGGTGGATCGGGGCGACGACGGCCCCGTCTGTCACGGTACGACGGACAACAGCACGGTGGCGAGGTGACGGATCAGGGCTTCTTCGGGGCAGTTTGCGGCGAATGCGATGCGGACCCGCGAGGCGGTTTCGGTGACGCGGGCCGCCAACTTCAGCAGGCGGAGGCGCAAGGTATTGAACTCGGCTTTGGCCAGGGCGTGGGTCTTGGGGATGGCATCGCGCAGCGTCATCATCAGCCAATAGGCGGCGGTGTGCAGGATGAGGTGCATCTGGTTGGCCAGCGGCGCTCGACAGGAGGTGCGGTCG
>JAATGN010000256.1 GCA_015654615.1 Rhodospirillales bacterium | reverse complement strand
CGCAGGGACCCCTCCAAAATCAGCGATTCCAGATGTGCCGCCACGGCTTCCGCCAATTTCGCCGGTCGGATTCGATCTCTTGCCACTGTGTCTTCCATCGTTTTGTTTCGTCGATCCTCCCATATGGTGAACTGCGTCAATGGGGTGAAGATGCAGTTCGATATATTTTACCACAACGGGAAGTCTGGTAAATACTATTTACCATTGAGGCCGCCGCGGTTCGCTGATCGCTAACGCAAGACCCGAATCACCGGAGGGGTGCCGTCCCAGATCATCGCCAGGGCGACATAGAGAATGATCAGCAGGCCGACATAGGCGATCCATCGGTGCCGATGGATCACGCGGGCGATGATGTTCGCCGCGAAAGCCATCAGGACGACCGAAAACCCCAGCCCGATCACCAGGATCCAGACGTTGTCGCGTGCGGCTCCGGCCACGGCCAGGACGTTGTCCAGCGACATGGAGAGATCGGCCAGAAAGATCTGGATGACGGCTTGCCGCAAGGTCTTGGACTTTCCGCCGGCGGGAACTTCTCCGCCGTTCGCCAAGGCCTCCGCCTCGCTTTTCTGCGCACGGATTTCCCGCCAGAGTTTCCAGGACACCCAGAGAAGCAGAAGGCCGCCCGCCACGGTCATGCCGACGATCTGCATCAGATGCACGGCAAGGCCGGCGAAAACGATACGCATCGCCGCCGCCGCGGCGATGCCGATGACGATCGCCCGGTGGCGCAATTCCTTCGGCAATCCCGCCGCCGCCATGCCGACGACCAGGGCATTGTCGCCGGCGAGCGCCACATCGATGGCAATGACCGTCAGAAGGGCCGCGATATCCGGCCAGGACATGAGGGTTTCCAACAAACTTACTCTTGGGTCAATATCTTCCGAGGAAGATAAACCACTGAAACGAAAAAGCCACCACCCCTTTAAAAAGGAGGGTCTTTCCTGATCCGGTCGGATTTGGGGGATCTAAAGACGGGGCGCGATCAACTGCCGAGCAGCACGACCTTGGCGGGCGGCGCATGATCCGCTTCGCCGGCACTGCCTCCGTCCCCGTCCTTCGGGCTGGACAGCAAGGCCTGCCCCGAGGCATTGCGCGGCAGTTCTTCGTCGGCGGGCGCCGTGACCACCGTCTCGGACGGCAGGCGATTGAACCGGCCCTCCACATAGGCTCCGACTTCGACCGACAGGCTGTCGTGGGTGATATCCCCCAGGATCCGCGCCGTCCTGGCCAGGACGACCGTCTGAGCGGTGATCTGGCCGGTCACGCTTCCCAGCACGCTGACGTTTTCAGCGCTGATCTCGCCGGTCACCGAGCCTTGCTCGCCGATCACCAGGATACGGCAACGGACGTCGCCTTCGAGGCGTCCGTCGATTTGCACTTCACCTTCACTCAGGACATCCCCGGTAAAGGTGCAATCGCCTCCGATGATCGAAGGGGTGGATCGCCGCGAGGCGGCCTTATTGCCCTTTGAGAACATTTTGCCCTGCCATGATGAATTTCATCGGATTGGTCGGCTGATCGCCCATGCGCACTTCGTAATGCAGATGGGGCCCCGTGGTCCGGCCTGTCTCGCCGACCAGTCCCAAAGGCGCTCCGCGTGAGATGCGCTGGCCGACATTTACCAGAATTTTCGACAGATGGGCATAACGGGTGTGCAGTCCCATCCCGTGCTCGATCTCGACCATCAGGCCATAGCGGTCGCGCCAGGACGCCCAAACCACCTGTCCATCGCCCGTCGCCATGACGGGCGTTCCGGTCATCGCCCCGAGGTCGACCCCTTCGTGGATGCCGGTCAACGCATTGATCGGATCGTTGCGCACCCCGAAAGGACTGGTCACCTCATAGTCGGCGAGCGGTTCGCCCAGGGGCAGTGTCCTGATCGCCGACGTCAGGTTGTCGAGGCGGTCGGCATGGGTATTGAACAGGGCCACCGGGTTGAAGCCGTCCGGGGCGGGGCCTCCGGCTCCGCGGCGCGCGGCGATGAAGGGGCCGCCGCGTCCGAAAAGGCTGCTCTTTTCGTCGTCGCTCTTGCGGCCGCGGCGGTTCGCGTCGACGCCCAGGGTTTTGGTGTCGAGTCCGACGGCCGACAGGGCCCGCTCCAGCTCGCCGATCCGCACCGCCGCGACGCCGGCGGTCTGTTCGAGGAAGGCGCCGTGGCTGGCCTTGAGCTTGGCGAGTTCTTCCTCCAGATGATTGACGCGCCGGCGCAGGGCCTCCTGATCCGGCGAGGAGCCATCTTTCGGCGAAGCGGTCTTCGGCGCGGCGTCCTTGAGCGAATCGTCCTTGAGCGAGTCGTCCTTGAGGGAACCGACGATGCGGCGGGTGTCGCCATCGGGACCGGCGGCGGAATTCAGGGCCGCGGGAGTCGCGTCGGCGACGACCCGGCAGCCGCTGGCATCCGGATCCAGCCTCGGCATGGCGCCGGTCGCCGGGCCGCGCTTGGCGGAGGAAACGCTCCGCTCGGCAATGCGGAGCAGGCTGTCCTGAATGTCGGAAATCTCGCAGGTGATGCCGGAGAAAATGGACTGGAACTCGTCCAGGCGCCCGAACGCGGCTTGATAGTTGGCCTTGACCCCGTCCAACTCCGCCGTCCGGTGGGCGATTTCATCCTCTTTCGAGGCCATGACGGCGACGCCGTCGAAATAGGCCGCCGTGGCCAGCAAGGCCCACAGCACGCAGCCGGCGATCACGCCGGTGATGAGCAGTTGATGAACCGTGCTCAGGCTGAAGCAGTGGATTCGCCCATGATCGCGCACAAGAATCTGGCGTTCGGGGAAGACGTTCCGTAAAGCGCATCTCCACCCCCCCCCATGGGGTTTTATGAGTGACCGCCGATCCGCCAAGCGTCTATCCCCCTGACCAGCACTGGAAATCGGGACGAGACGCCGCACTGGTCAACGTCCATCCCGCAGGGGAGGGAGCCAGGACAAGGCCGGAAAACACCACCGCGGGCAAACCGACCTCACGATCCGTCGCCGTCGCCGTCGAATTTCCGATCCCATTTCCCCGCGCCAGCACCGGACGGAGCCCGTGTGGCATTTTCCTGCTCGACAATTCGGCAGAAGTCCCCCGTCATCGGACGGGACGTTCGCCGATGTTGCCCCCGCGCGATCAAAGTAGCCCGTTCGGGGGGGGATTTTGAAGCCTAAATTTACCGATTCTTCAGAATCACCGCGGCGGCGCCTGTTTGGAGGAGGGCCGGGCAACGGTATTCTATCCCCGGTGAGGATTGTCGGTCCGCATCGCCGGCGGCGGCCCCGCCCGGGATAAAAAGGATAAAGTGGCGCCGGCCGGCCGCGGCGGCCGACAAAACAGGCATCGACTATCGGATGGCGTTGTGGTTCGATCCCGGCAGATCGGTCGGCCACGCCATCGTGGCCGACCGGCATCACAGAGCGCACTGATGATAGAGCCATGCGATCCCTCTCGTCTTCTCTCGATCCCTTCGCCCTGCCGTCCCATGGCGGGGACCTGGCGGCGGCCGATGCGCGCTTCGGCCGGCCGGCCGAGGGGTGGCTCGATCTGTCGACCGGCATCAGTCCGTTTCCTTATCCCTTGCCGAAGATCGATCTGACCTATTGCCAGAAATTGCCGGACGCGATCCTGGAGGGCGCCTTGCGCACCGTCGCCGCGTCGGCTTATGGCGCGGCCGATGCCGAGCAGCTGGTGGTTGCGGCCGGCAGCCAGGCGATCATTCAGACCTTGCCCAGGTTGCGGCCGTTTTCGCGGGTCGCCGTGGTCGGGCCGACCTATTCCGAACATGCCAACGCCTGGACGAATTCCGGCCACCAGATCCTGCCCTGCGAGACGGTGGAGCGGATCGGCGATGCCGAAGTCGTGGTGGTGGTCAATCCGAACAATCCGGACGGGCGTCGGCACGACCCGCGCCGCCTGCAGGAGATCGCCGCCGATTTGGCCGGGAAGGGCGGTCTTCTGGTGGTCGACGAGGCGTTCGGCGATATCGAACCCGATCAATCGCTGGTTCCCCATGCCGGGCCCGGCCTCCTGGTGCTGCGCAGTTTCGGCAAATTCTTCGGCTTGGCCGGCCTGCGTCTCGGCTTCGCGATCGCCGAACCGTCCCTGGCCCGGCTGCTGCGAACCACCCTGGGGCCGTGGCCGGTCAGCGGTCCCGCCTTGCAAATCGGACAGATCGCCCTGGCCGATCAGGCCTGGATCGAGACCGCCCGGGCCAAATTGATCCGTGAGGCGGGTCTTCTCGACACGCTGTTGACGCGGGCGAATTTGTCGGTCACCGGCGGGACGGCCCTGTTCCGCCTGATCACCGCGCCCAGGGCCTGGGCCCTATACGAGCATCTCGGCCAACGGGGCATTCTGGCGCGCCCCTTCGCCGCCTCGCCGCGCTGGCTGCGGATCGGCTTGCCGCCGGGAGAAGAAGGCCGGCAAAGGCTCGACCGGGCTTTGTCGGACTGGCGGGATTGACGTGCATCCCCCCGGCCGGTGTCGCCGGCCGGGGGCGCATCCGTCAGCGGAGCGGCGCCATATCTTCGAAGTAAAGATAGGTGTCGAGATCGTTCAGCAGCACGCCGTCGACGCCCAGGTCGACCAGGCCCTGCATATATTGGCCGATGACGGTTTTCCAATCGGCGTCCCAATAGCGGACGATCGTCTGTTCCGGCCGGTCGGGAGCCGCGGCGACCAGCCAGTCCGGCGAGCCGACGGCCCATTCCTTTTTCCAATAGAAACGGGTATCCAGCGCGCGGCCGACCGACAGTTCGGCGAAAACCAGGCGTTCGCTGCCGACCCGCTTGAGCTTCAACGTCTTCACATCGGCCGCCGTGAGGGGGTCGGTTCCGCGCCAGAAGGGATCGATCAGCAACAGGTCGTAATTCGTGGCGGCCAGCGCCGCGACCCAATCGTCCCGGCTGCCGAAGGCGGCCGAATGCAGCATCGGCAGGAAATTGCGGGCATGCCCCAGATCGGTGACATGCTGCGCGTTTTCCGCGGGCGGCCGGCCGCCGGGAATGCGGGAAAAAAGCCGATCGCCGTCATGGTCGACATAGGTGAGCAGCCTGGCCTGTTCCGCCTTTCCGGCCGCCGCCGCCGCCTGCACCTTGTCCTTGGCGTATTCGATGGAGAGACAGCGGCGGCCCTCGTTGCGCAGAACGGCCAGCGCGTTCAGCAGCGGCTTGGCGGAGGCCGGGTCGGTCGGCTGGCCGTCCGCGTCCATGCCGCAGAACAGGCCGTCGATCAGCATGGCGTCGATCGCTTTCAGATAGGGGCGAACGACGCTTCCCACGGGGGTATATTTTCCGGCCGCGGCGCCGTCGGGATCACGTCCCGTCTCCAAATCCCATTCGCGGTTTTCCTTGACCAGCAATTCGGGGGCATCCCGCGCCAGCATGACGAAACGGGGGCTGCGGGCCTTGGCGTAGGCCGACAATTCGATCACGATATCGCGCATGAGCTGGCGATGATTGGGAATTTGCTCGAATGGAATGAAGGGAATATCGCGCAGCCGACGGCCGTTGTCGGGCACGAGCCGGCCGTTCACCCGGATCGCCGCGGCGGCCGGCGGCGCCGGGAACGATGCCAAGGCCCCCAGTCCGAGGGCTCCGAGACCAAGGCCGAAGGTTCGTCGGTCCATCATTGCAGCAACTCCGCGACATGGGCGCCAATGGCCAGGGAGGCGGTCAATCCGGGCGATTCCATGCCATAGAGATTGACCAGGCCGGCAACGCCGTGGTCGGCCGGCCCCTGGATGAGGAAATCGTCGGCGGCCTGGCCTTGCGGTCCGAGCTTGGTCCGGATGCCGGCGAAGCCGGGACGCAGGGATCCGTCCCCGATTTCGGGCCAGTAGCGGCGAATGGCCGCGTAGAAGCCGTCGCCGCGCCGGGCGTCGACCTCGTAATGGGCCTGCTCGATCCATTCGACATCGGGGCCGAAGCGGCCCTGGCCGGCCAGATCGAGGGTGAAATGGACGCCCAGGCCGGCGCCTTGCGGGGTTGGATAGATCAAGCGGGCGAAAGGCACCCGGCCGCTCAACAGGAAATAATTTCCCTTGCACAGATAAAGCGGCGGCACGGTTTCGCCCGGCAGGCCGGCCAGCGCCGCCCCGAGAGCCTGCGCGCCCAGCCCGCCGGCGTTGACGACGCGGTCGCAAAGGATCTCGCTCGGCTCGACGCCGCCCACGGACAGCCGGATTCCCTGGCCGGTGACCTCGCCGCCGACGACGGGACTTTTCAAGGCGACGAGGCCGCCGTTCGCCTCGATGTCGCCTTGGAGGGCCAGCATATAGCCATGGGTGTCGAGAATGCCGGTGAGCGGCGAATGGAGCGCCGCCGTGCAGCGCACGGCGGGTTCCAGCCGATGCACCTCGGCGGCGGCGAGCCGGAACAGCTGTTCGACGCCGTTGGCCCGTCCCCTGGCCAGGATGGCGTCGAGTTGGGCCTCTTCGGCGGTATCGGTCGCGACGATCAGCTTGCCCAGCAGCGTGTGGTCGACCCTGCGTTCCGCCAGATAGCGGCGCAGCAGGGCGTGGCCTTCGACGCACAGGCGGGCCTTCAGGCTGCCCTCGGGATAATACATGCCGGCATGGAGGACTTCGCTGTTGCGCGAACTGGTGCCCGTCCCGATGGCGTCGGCCGCCTCCAGCACGATGACCTCATGGCCGGCCAGGGCCAGGGCTCGGGCAATGGCCAGGCCGATCACTCCGGCTCCGACGACGGCGCAATCCAGGCGATCGGTCATGATGGGAGAACCTCGAAGAACGAAAGACGCCGAACGAGCATAGCATTGGACAAGGGAACACGAAAGGCGATGGCAGATCGGCCGAAGAATTGCGGGGAAGTCCAGCCCGCCCGAGGGGCAGAAAAAGACCGGGGAATTTTCGGTGGTCGACAGGCGGGGCCGGTCGGCGCGACTTGACCGCGGACGGTTGCCGCGTCTAATTCTGGGAAATATATGCGACGGAGGGGGCCCGTTATGGTGAATCCGACTGCCGAGAGCCGTTATCGCGACAATCTGCAAGGCGAAGTGGATAGCGGCGCATTGTATCGCACGCTTTCCGAAGTGGAGGCCAACCCGCAGCTTTCGAAGATCTTCGCCCGGCTTGCCGCCATCGAGGACGCGCATGCCGAGTTCTGGCGGGGCAAGCTCGCCAAGGCCGGCGTCGTCGTGCCGGCCCTGCAGCCGAGCCGGCGGACCCGCCTGTTGACCTGGCTGGCCCGCCGCATGGGAATTTCCTTCATTCTGCCGACCATCAATGTCCTGGAGCAGGCCGATGTGGGCAGCTACGACAATCAGCCGGAGGCGGTCGCCGGGCGTCTGCCGGCGGCGGAACGCTCGCATGCCCGGATCGTCCAGACCATCGTCGAGCAAGCCACCGGTTCCGCCGGATTGTCCGGCAGCGCCCTGGCCAATCTCGAAGGACGGCATCGGGCCATGGGCGGCAATGCCCTGCGCGCCGCCGTGTTGGGCGCCAACGACGGCCTGGTGTCCAATCTCAGCCTGGTCATGGGGATCGCCGGGGCCATGGCGGACCGCCATACTATCCTGCTCACCGGCGCGGCGGGCCTGATCGCCGGGGCCTGTTCCATGGCGATGGGGGAATGGCTTTCGGTCAACAGCTCGCGCGAACTCTACCAGCGCCAGATCGCCACCGAATCCGAGGAACTGACCCAGTCGCCGGACGAGGAACGGGAAGAACTGGTCCTGATCTATCAGGCCAAGGGCCTGGAAGAGGCCGAAGCCCGCGAATTGGCCGGCCGCATGATGGCCAACCGGGACACCGCCCTCGACACCCTGGTGCGCGAGGAATTGGGGATCGATCCCAAGTCGCTCGGCGGCTCGGCCTGGGCGGCGGCGGGAACCTCCTTCGGATTGTTCACCCTGGGCGCCATCTTTCCCATTCTGCCTTATTTTCTTTTCGACGGGGCGCGGGCGCTGGTCGGCAGCTTGACCGCCAGTGGGGCCGCTCTTTGCGGCATCGGCGCCGGAACCGCGCTGTTCACCGGCCGCGGCTTTCTGTTTTCGGCCTGCCGGCAATTGTTCATCGGGCTGGCCGCCGCCGGCGTCACCTATGGGATCGGCCGGCTGGTCGGGGTCAGCCTGGGGTAGCCCTGATTTATCATCGTCATCCCCGCTTTCGAGCCCTGTGAATTCTGGCGCCGTCGTCGAATGGGATGTTTCCCCTTCTTCCCTCGTGGGCTATCGGAGTCGTACGACGCTGCCCTTGCTTCGTTCTCGGGACCTGTCCGATGGCATGGAGACCGGGCAGGATATTTGAGGAACACGGACGAACACGGACAGCCACGGATGACACGGCTAAGAAAAAGCGCCGCAGACATCTTCTGCGGGCAGCTTCGTTTTCTTCGCCGTCATTGCGAGCGTCAGCGAAGCAATCCAGGATCTCGCTGCTATTGCTGGATTGCTTCGCTGGCGCTCGCAATGACGGCGTTATTTCCAAACGGGCCCTTGTCCGTGTGTATCCGTAGCTATCCGCGTTCGTCCGTGTTACCCAAAATCCGTCGTCATCCCGAAGCGCAAGCCCTCTTCGCAAGGCATTTTTCAGCAAGGAGAAACTGTGCGAACACCGGATAGCCCCGCGTGGGAGAGAGCGGCTTACGGTAACAGCGGCCTATTTATTTCAAAGACTGGGGACGCCCGCGCCACCGGGGCCCCGCTCAACGGCATCGGGGTCGGCCTCGATTGCTTTCCGGCCGGGGCCGACGGTAGAGTGCGGCCATCCATGTCGGATCTCTTGGGGGGAGCAAAAGCATGAGCGGCCCGGCTCATATCATCGTCATCGGCAACGAGAAGGGGGGCACCGGCAAATCGACGGTGGCCATGCATCTGGTCGTCTCCTTGCTGGCCTTGGGGGCATCGGTCGGGACTATCGATCTCGATGCGCGTCAGGCGACGCTGACCCGTTATGTGGAAAACCGCCGCCGCCGGGCGGCGGCCGGTCATGCCTTGAGCATGCCCGACCACGAGGAAGTGCCGCCCTCCGGCGACGATGCGGCCGACGAGGGGCGCTTCCTGGCGGCGTTCCAGCGTTTGCGCGCCGCCCATGACGTCGTGGTGATCGATACGCCGGGCAGCAATCATCCGCTGTCCCGCCTGGGGCATTCCTATGCCGACACCCTGGTGACGCCGTTGAACGACAGCTTCATCGATCTCGACGTCCTGGCCAAGGTCGATCCCGACAGCATGAAGATCAGCCGGCCCAGCCATTACAGCGAGATGGTCTGGGAGACCAAGAAAGTGCGGGCTCTGCGCGGCGAGAAGGCGGTGGTCGACTGGTTCGTCCTGCGCAACCGGCTTTCGACGCTCGACGCCCGCAACAAGCGGGTGATGGAACGGCTGCTGGGCGAATTGGCCAAGCGCATCGGCTTTCGCCTGGTCGGCGGGTTGGGCGAGCGGGTGATCTATCGCGAGCTGTTCCTGGACGGCCTGACCCTGTTCGACCTGGGAGACGGGTCGGGGATCGAGATGAGCCTGTCGCATGTGGCGGCCCGCCAGGAATTGCGCCGTCTGGTCGATTCGCTGGGCCTGGCGCGCTTTGCTCCGGCGGGACAGGGATAAGCGGGGGGACCGATCCGAAGCCCGCAGAATCTGGTCCCAAAGTGATCGGCGGACGTCACGATCCGTCAGGCAGACCAGCTTGTCCCATTCCGGCAAGTGACCGGACATTGGAATGGCCCACCTGTCG
>JAATGN010000221.1 GCA_015654615.1 Rhodospirillales bacterium | reverse complement strand
TGGAAACGACTCCGCCGCGAAGCAGCGGACACCGGCAGGGAGGCCGGTGCCACTTTTCCTTTATTCCTCCAGGGCGGGCCGCCCGCTTGCCGCCGGATTGCTTCGGTGGCACCGGTGTCCCTGCCGGTGGAAAAGACTCCGCCGCAAAGCGGCGGACACCGGCGGGGACGCCGGTGTCCCTTTACTTCTTATTCTTCCTGGGTGGTGCGGAACGCGTTATGGCGCGATCGTTTTTCAGCGAGCCCTTAGGCGCAATCGGCCGGTCGGGGCAAGGCTTGCGAAAGATAGGCCTCGAACGCTTCCGGCGGCAGGGCCCGGCCGAAGAGATATCCCTGGTAGTTGTGGCAGCCGGAGCTTTCGAGGAAATCCCGCTGGGCCTCGGTCTCCACCCCCTCGGCGATCACCGTCAGTCCCAGGCTTTGCGCCAGAAAGACGATGGTCTTGGCGATGGCGGCGGCATTGGGGTCGGAATGCACGTCGGTGACGAAGGACCGGTCGATCTTCAACTGGCTCAGCGGCAGGTTCTTCAGATAGGCCAGCGACGAATAGCCGGTGCCGAAATCGTCCATGGAAAAGCTCAACCCGAAGGCTTTCATCGCCAGCATCTTGGCGATGGCGTCGTCGATGTCGTCGAGCAGCATGCTCTCGGTCAGTTCCAGCTTCAATTTCCGCGGATCGACCCCGGTCCGCTCCAGCGTCGCCAGGACCTGTTCGACGAAATCCGCCTGGTGGAACTGGCTGGCGCTGACGTTGATCGCCAGGGTGAGGTGCGCGGTGTCCGGCCGGGCCGCCCAGGCCGCCAGCTGGGCGCAGGCGCTCTCCAGGACCCAGCGCCCCAGCGGCACGATCAGGCCGGTTTCCTCGGCCAGGGAAATGAACAGGTCGGGAAACATCAGGCCGTGCTCCGGATGCTGCCAGCGCAGCAGCGCTTCGGCCCCGGTCAGCCGACCCATGGAATTGACCTGAGGCTGGTAGTGAAGGGTGAATTGCCCTTCCTGGATCGCCGTACGCAATTCCGCCTCCAGCATGGCGCGGGCCGCGATGGCCGATTGCATTTCCGGATCGAAGAAGCGTAAGCCGTTCCGACCGGCCGTCTTGGCCCGGTACATGGCGAGATCGGCCTGTTTCAGAAGCTTGTCCATATTCTCGTGATCGCAGAACAGACTGACGCCGATGCTGGCGCTGCTCTCATATTCGCAGGAGGCGAGCCTGTAGGGCTTGCCGAGGGCCGCCAGGAGCTTCTCGCCGACGATTCTGGCCTGCGCCGCCGCCTCGCTGCGATTGCCGCTCAGATCTTCCAGCATCACGACGAATTCGTCGCCGCCCAGCCGCGCCACGGTGTCGGTTTCCCGCACGCAGGCGGTCAGCCGCTGGGCCGTCTGCTGCAGCAGCAGGTCGCCCTTGTCATGGCCCAGGGTATCGTTGATGGTCTTGAAATTGTCGAGGTCGATGAACAGCAGCGCCCCCTCCCGCCGGCTGCGGGCGCTGGACGCCAGGGCCTGGTTCAACCGGTCCTCCAAAAGCCGCCGGTTGGGCAGGCGGGTGAGGGGATCGTAAAAAGCCAGATGCTCGATCTCGTCCTCCGCCGCCTTGCGCTGCGTGATGTCGGTGAAGGCTCCGACATAATGGGTGACGTTTCCCGCCGGTCCGGTGACGGCGGTGATGATCAGCCCGACGGGATAGACCTCGCCGTTCTTGCGCCGGTTCCAGACGTCGCCCTGCCATGTTCCGGTGCGGGCGATGGTCTCCCACATGGCGTCGTAAAAGGCCTGGTCATGGTGGCCCGAATTGAGCATGCCGGTCTTCCGCCCGACGACCTCGGCAAGGGTGTAGCCGGTAATCTCGGTGAACGCGCGGTTGACCCGCAAGATCGTGCCGTCGGCGTCGCTGACGATCATGCCGCCCTGGGTTTCGAAAGCGATGGCGGCGATGCGGCGGTCCTCTTCCGCCTGCCGGCGCTCCGAGATGTCGCGCGCCGTCAAAACGATTTCGTTCACGGTGCCGGCCCCGTCGCGCGCCCCCTGGACGGTCGATTCGACCCAGGCATATCCGCCGTTCTTCCGCCGCCGCCGATAGGTCAGCGTATGGATGCCGGGCCTTTCCCGGATTTTTTCGATCAGGACCGGCAACAGCCGCCTGTCGTCCGGATGCATGAAGTCGGTGGCCGGGCGCCCGAGCAGTTCCTTTTCGGTCTGGCCGAACAGCGTGACGCTGGCCGGCGAGACATAAAGATAGCGCCCGTTCAGATCGAGACTGGCGATCATGTCGGAACTGTTGTCGGCGAGCAGACGATAACGCGATTCGCTTTCTCTCAGCCTGGTCTCGAACAGCTCCCGTTCGCCGAAATTATTGCTAACGAGTCTTATTTTCATCGCACGACATCCTCAGTGGATGGCGAGGCTCCACCGACACGATGTCGCCCCTATTCGAGCGATAACTTAGGGTGATCCCAGGCGTGGAAATATCCCCATTTGGGGACCAATTGACCGGTTTGAGATGCCGTCCGGCCGGGATGGAGGCCTGATCCTGCGATTGAGCAATTCCGGTGGACGGATTAATCCAGGATTGGATGGGCGGAGGCGGGTTCGCGCTTACGCTTCGAAGTCCCCGGCCGGCGCGTCCTCTCCGCCGACGGGCAGGAAAATGACGAATTCGGTCCCCTCTCCCTCGCGGCTCGTCACGTCGATGGCGCCGCCATGCTTGGTGACGACGACGTCCCGGCAGATCGCCAGGCCCTGTCCGGTGCCTTTTCCCACCTCCTTGGTGGTGAAGAAGGGATCGAAGATCTTTTCGCGGATGTTCTCGGGAATGCCGGTGCCATTGTCGGCCACCCGGATTTCGATCTGGCCGTCGGCATGGCTGGTGCTGATGGTGATGCGTCCGGGAACGGATTTGCCCGAGGCCTCGATGGCATGCGCGGCATTGACGATGAGGTTGAGAAAGACCTGGTTCATCTCGCCGGCGAGACAGACCACCTTCGGCAGCTCGGGGTCGAGGTTCTTCTCGATGTCGGCCGCGTGTTTCCATTCGTTGCGCGATACGGTCAAGGTGCTCTCCAACGCCTTGTTGATATCCGTCGTGGTCTTGGTGCTGGTGCCGGGATGCGAAAATTCCTTCATCGACAGGACGATGCGGGCGATCTGGGCGACGCCGTCGAGCGATTCCCGGATGGCGGCTTCCGTTTCGCTGGCCAGCGCCGGAATCTTCGCGGCGGCCAGAGCCTTCTCGAAACGCGAACCGGCCTCTTCGATGGCGGCGAGATCTCCGGTTTGGCTGGCGAGCATGCGGCCCGCCGCCACCACGTCGGCAAATTTGGAGAAGGACTTGCCGATATAGCGCAAATTGTCCCCGACATATTGGGCCGGGGTGTTGATCTCGTGGGCGATCCCCGCCGCCAATTGTCCGACGCTGGCCAGGCGCGACGCCTGGATGGCGTCGCGCTGGGCCTGTTTCAGCATTTCGATGTCGCGGAAGGAGATGATGGCGGCGTGCCGTCCTTCGGCATAGGGCAGGAGCGAACAGGCATAGGCGACGGACAACGCCTGGCCGGACGCCGTGACGAATGTGGCGTCGTCGTCGCGCAGCATCACATTCTCGGCGATGACTCGTTGCCAGGGGGAGCCGTCGAAGAAGATTTCGACGCCTTTGTCGTTGAGATGGAAGATGGCGTCGAGCGGATGGCCCTCGATGTCGCCCTCCAGCGTTTCCCATCGCAGCAGCCGCAGCGCCGAGGGATTGGCGAAGATGACGTGGCCGTTCCGATCGACGACGATGACGCCTTCGAACAGGCTGTCGGTGACCCGCTTGTGCCGTTCGCGCGAGGCGCGCAACGCTTCCTCGACGCGGATTCGCACGTCCATCTCCCGGGTCAATTCGGCGGTCCGCTCGGCGACCTGGCGCTCCAGCTCGTGCTGGTGATCGGCGAGGCTTCGTTCATATTGGATGCGCAGCGTGGCGTCGCGGAACAGCATGACCGCTCCGACATGCTGTTCCGCCTCGACGATCGGGGCGACGAGGTAATCGACGGGCAGGGTATTGCCGTCGCGGCGATGGAAGGTGTCCGCTCCGACCTGCCGGGTGGTTCCCTCGCGACAGGCGATGGTCAGCGGGGTGTCGTCGCGCCGGCCGATGTCCTGGTCTGCCGGTCGCGGCGACACGAGACGGTCGAACGACCGGCCGATCATCTCATGGGGTTCGAAGCCGAGCAGATGCCCGGCCGTTCGATTGGCAAAGGTGACCTGGCCCTGGCGGTCGAGCCCGACGATGCCTTCTCCGGCGGAATCGAGAATCAGGGCGTAGCGTCGCCGCAGATCCTCCAACTCCTCTTCGCGGCGCTTGCTGTCGCTGATATCGGTCCGGACGCCGACGATGCCGCCGTCGCTGGTGCGGAATTCCCTGTTCTGGATCCACCGGCCGTTGCCGAGGCGCACGATGAAGGGCGTGCCGGTGGCCTGGCGATGCTGAAGCAGCCGCTTTTCCTTCCAATCGGTGAAGGACAGGTCGCCCGTATCGAACATCCGGTGCCTTCCGCCGACGTCGATGATGGTTTCGAACGGCAGGCCCGGAGCGAGCGGAACGCCCAAGGTCCCGAACACCCGCCGGTATTCCCTGTTGCAGATGACCAGTTGATCGTCGGGGTCGAAGACGGCGATGGCGTCGACGATGTTCTCGATGGCGTCGGCCATTTGCTGATAGGCGCGGTTGGCCCGGCGCTCCGCCAGCACTTCGCGCGTGATGTCGGCCCCGATGCCCCGGTATCCCTGGAATTCCCCGGCTTCGTCGAAGACGGGAATGCCGCTCAGGCGGATGAATTTCGAATCCTTGGCGTCGCCTTGCGGACCGACGTGGAAGACCAGGTCGCGAAACGGTTTGCGCAGGGCGATATCGTCGCGATGGGCTTGCGCCGTTGCGTCATGCTCGTCGAGGCCGAGGTCGAAATAGCTCAGTCCCAGGACCTCGGCCGATTTGACCCCCAGGATGGCGCCGATGCGCTCGGAGACGAAGGTCAGCCGGTACTGGGGATCGGTTTCCCAAAACCAGTCCGAGGCCGAACCGGCGAGATCGCGAAACCGTCGTTCGCTTTCGCGCAGGTCGCGTTCGATTTTCTTGCGATCGGTGATGTCGCGGATGAAGGCGATGTAGCGGTGGCGATGGTCTTCCGGCGCCTGTCCCACCGTCAGCTCCGCCGAGAAGACTTCGCCGTTCTTGCGTTTGGCCGAAATCTCGCGCGAATGCCTCGCCAGACGGGAGGCGCCTTTGCGGAGAAGGCGATCGAGCCGGGCGGCGGCGCGCGGAGAGTCGCTTTCCGTCATGAGAAGGCAGACCGTTTTGCCGAGGACTTCGCCGGCCTCATAGCCGAACGTCTGTTCGGCCGCCTTGTTGAAGGTCTCGATGCGGCCCTGGCCGTCGATGATGATGATGGCCTCGCCGACATTGCCGACGACGATGTCGAAACGGGAGTCCGCCTCCTGGCGGATGCGCTCGTTCAAATTCTCGACCTCGGTCAGCGCGGCGGCTCGTTCTTCCGCCGTTCGGCGCAAGGCCAGTTCGCGCCCGGTGACGATCAGGACGGAGGTGCCGACCAGCCCGGTGAAGAGGAGGCCGGCCAGCATGACATACCAAGCCATGTCTTCCCGGAACTGGCGGAGAAAGGCTTCCGTCGGCGCGACGGCCAGCGTCCAATGGCGGCCTCCGACGTGGAGGGATCGTTTGGCCAGGAACGCGGCGCCGCCTTCGAACAGTCCCGCCGCATCGAGGCGCAACGGACTGGGAGCATCTCCGGCATTGCTGCCCAGAAGCTGCCGTGCCGCCGGGGCGGTCTCGTCGAGAAGCCAGAAACGGACGAGGGACGTCTCGGACTTGTCGAAGGCGCCGGCGACCAGATCCGCCGCCGCGAAGACGCCGACGGCCATGCCGCGCAGGGCCTTGCGGCGATTTTCGACGGTGTCGGTCGGTTGGCCGCGGTCATAGACCGGAAGGATGGCCAGGATGCCGTCGCCTCCGGTGACCAGGGCGAGCCGTTCGCTGACGACCAGGCGGCCGCTGTCGCGGGCCTGGTCCAGGCAGGCGCGGCGGCTGGGATTGGACGCCAGGTCGAAGCCGATGCCGACGCCGTCGTGCAGCGCCGAGTCGGTGAAAGTGACGGGAAAATACTCGTCACGGCTGCCCGCCGGCACCCATTGGCCGTCCTGCAATTGCTTGATCCTGATCCCGGATCGGCCGCCGATGGCGCCGGGCGCCTCGAAGCGCTGGCGCTCTTCCGCGGAGACCCGGGAGATCCAATTCAGGGATCGGATGCCGGGGACCCTCTGGCGGATGGGAGAGGCGAAATCGGCGAAAGCCTCGCCGTCGACCTTCACGGCGGTGCCGCTGAAGCTTTGGACCGACGCCACGGCATCGGTGTAGAGCGTGACGGTTTTTTCGAGGTTGGCCACCAGGGTGGTGGCCAGGAGATCGAGTTCCTGCCGGTAGGTCTCCCGTTCGCGCAGGGCGGTATATCCCACCAGCAGCAGGGTCGCGGCGAAGGTGAAGCCCAGGCTGAGGCTGATGGTTCGCCGCCGTCCGGCCCAATGTTGCCGGTCGGCGCTCCACCATGCCAGGATCAGCGGGGTGAAAAGCACGACGCCGAGCGTGCCCCCGACCCATCCGCTCATCCAGTGGAACAGCAGTCCATCCCCGGTCAGATGGCCGAAAAGAAGCAGGACGAGGCTGCTGAACGTCGCCCCGAAGATGCCGGCGACGACCCCTCCGAGCCCGAAGAAGGACAGCACGCTCCTGTTGTCGTCGAGCGCATTGGGAAAGCGGCCGAACCGCCGCACCAGGACGCTGCCGACGCCGGCCAGCAGAAAGGTCCCGCCGGTGTTTGCCGCGGCGGCGGCCAGCGCGTCGACCGGCAATCCGGAGGGCGGGAGATGGAGGTCGAGGCAGAATTCCAGGGCGACGGCGCCGAGGACCAGGCCCGGCCAGGCCCTGACGCCGAACAGGAGCAGCGCCGCCAGGGCGAGACCCGAGGGCGGCCAAATCATCGGCGCGTCGGCGGGGTGGACGGCCAGCCAATGGCCCAGGACGCCGGTGGCCGCGTAAAGGACGCCGATCAGAAGAAGTTCCCACGGCGCCGGCGACCGAACCGGCGGCGGCGCTGCTCTGCCGCCCCAGCCGGGTTCGGCGTTACTGTCTACGGCCATGGCTGTTCCGTACCTTCGAGAGGGCTTCGATGCCGCCCGCCGGCGTCAACACGAAAGCGAAGCTCAATATTCAACTCGAAATATCATAGATGTCGTGATCCGGGACGAATATCCCTATTTGGGGACTGCGCGAGGGACCCGCCGGCTTCGGCCGGCCGCGCCGGATCCTGGGAAAAACGGGACTTTTCGCACCGGAAGGTCCGGCTCCGGCTCGAAGGATGGCGGAAGCCCTATCTGTACGGAGCC
>JAATGN010000283.1 GCA_015654615.1 Rhodospirillales bacterium | reverse complement strand
TGGCCGCGGCCTCAATGGCCGCTAGAGCGCGATGCCTTGAATCGGCATCACGCTCTGGCTTTTCTTGATATCCCTCGCCGGGCGCGCGCCTCCGCGCGGCCTCAATGGCCGCTGGAGCGGCGTCATGGCGCGTTCCGCACCGGCCTGGAAGAATAAGGAAAAGTGGCACCGGCGTCCCTGCCGGTGTCCGCCGCTTGTGCGGCGGAGTCTTTTCCACCGGCAGGGACGCCGGTGCCACTGGCTCTTTTATCTTCCTCACGCGGAAATCCGCGACGCGGTGGCATAAAGGCTGAACCGCCCGTCACGGGCGAAGGCGGCGAGTCCGACCCCCGTCGCCTCGGCGAAGCGGACCGCCAGAGCCGTCGGGGCGGAGATCGAGGCGATCAGGGGCACGCCGGCGGCGGCCGTCTTGTGGACCATCTCGTAGGAACAACGGCTCGACACGGCGACGAAGCCGGCCGCGCGATCGAGGCCGTGGCGGACCAGGAAACCGATGAGCTTGTCCAACGCATTGTGCCGCCCGATGTCCTCGCGCACCGCGACGATGCCGCCGTCGCTCCCGGCGAAGGCGGCCGCATGCACCGAGCCGACGCGTTGATTGAGCAATTGCAGCGCCGGAAATTCGGCCATCGCCCGGGAGATCGCCTGCGGCGCGAAACGCTGCCGGGACGCAAGCGGTTCGATCGGGCGCAACGCTTCGGCGAAACTGTCGCTGCCGCACAGGCCGCAGCTGCTGCCGGCGACGATATTGCGGCGATGCCGGTCCCTCAGCAGCATGTAGCGTTCCTTGGCGATCCTGACATGAACCTCGATGCCGCTCTCCTCGACATGGGTGCGGATGCCCGAAATGTCATCCATGCCGGCGACGATGCCCTCGGTCAGCGAAAAGCCGGCGGCGAAGTCCTCGAGATCGGTCGGCGTCGCCAGCATCACGGCAAAGGGAAAGCCGTTGTAGACCAGGGCGACGGGAACCTCCTCGGCGATGAATTCCCGGCGCGGACCGCCATCCGAGGCGGAAAAGCGCGTCGCCGCGACCAGGCGCGATCCGGACGGCGCCGTCGAGACGCTTTCTTCCTGCGGAACGGTTTCAGGCATGGCCTCACTCTCGAATGTCATGGTCAAAGGTGAACCACCAAGGCGCCGAGTGGCGGCGGTTCGACGCCGGATGTTCCGAAAAAGGTCCTGGTGGCTTGGTGCCTTGGCGGTTCGAATTTCTTTTGAACATCTGAGCATCGATGTGCATGAAGGAAAGGAATATCGCTGATTCTCGCATCGGGACATCAGCCTCCCGTCATGCTCATCGGGTGGACGATCGTCGGATGGCCCAATTGCGCCGGCGCGAAGGCATGTCCCATCGGTTTCTTCGCGATGGCCCCTGCGATCGTCCGGTGGAGAAGATCGTCGCCTTCCGACGCCCGCAGGGGCGCCCGCAGGTCGACGAATTCGTCCTGGCCGAGACAAAGGGCGAGCTGTCCGGTGCAGGTCACGCGGACGCGGTTGCAATCGCCGCAGAAATTGTGCGTCATCGGCGCAACGAAGCCGAGCCGTCCCCCGGTCTGCCTGACCCGCGCGTAACGGGCCGGACCGGCCTGGCGATCGGCGATGTCGTCCAGCGCGAAACCCGCGGCGCCCAGACGTTCGACCACCTCGGCGAGCGGCAGGTAGAGATCGGTGCGATCCCGATCGACGATGCCGATCGGCATGGTTTCGATCAGGGTCAGATCCATGCCGCGGCGATGGGCGAACAGCATGAGGGGCAGCAGATGGTCCTCGTTGATCCCCCGCATGACCACGGCGTTGATCTTGATTTTGAGCCCGGCCGCCAGCGCCGCCTCGATCCCCGCCAGGACCCGGGCGAGATCGCCGCGCCGGGTGATCGCCCGGAAGGTCGGCGGATCGAGCGTATCGAGCGAAATATTGACGCGGCGCACCCCTGCCGCCCGCAGCGCATCGGCATGCTCGGCCAGCAGCGAGCCGTTGGTGGTCAGGGTGATCTCGTCCAGCGTTCCCCGGTCGAGATGCCGGGACAGGCCCCGTATCAGGCCGACGACGCCCTTGCGGGCCAGCGGCTCGCCGCCGGTCAGCCGCAGGCGGCGCACGCCGAGGGCGATGAAGGCCGAGCATAGCCGGTCCATCTCGTCGAGGCTGAGGACCTGGCGCTTGGGCAGGAAGGTCACCTGTTCGGCCATGCAATAGACGCAGCGGAAGTTGCAGCGGTCGGTCACCGAAACGCGCAGATAATCGATCCCGCGACCGAATCCGTCGATGAGTCCCGCCCGGTCGACCACCGCCGCGCTGTCGCAGGTCATGCCCTTGGCCTTATGAAATAAAGGAAAACTTGGATTGGCAGCCCGGCCCCCCACCGGGGCCGGCGTCGACGCCGGCCCCGGTGACGGTCGATCCCTCCGTTATTACCGCGAGGTCGCGGAGTAGGACGTTCCGGTCGAACCGGGGGCGGAGGGCGCCGATTGGACGCCCCCCATGGCCTTGCGATAGATCAGCCAGTACATGCCGCCGATCAGCACGCTGCCGCCGACGATATTGCCGAGGGTGGCGAACACCAGATTGTGCAGGATGCCGGGAATCGTGATGAGCGACACGTCCAGGCCGGCCGGAACATGCCCGGTCGCCGTCAGCAGCCAGGCCATCGGCAGGAAATACATATTGGCCACGCAATGCTCGAAGCCGGCGGCGACGAAGAGCCCGATCGGCAGCAGCATGGCGATGATCTTGTCGGCGACGCTGCGGCAGGCGTAGGCCAGCCAGACGCCGAGACAGACCATCATATTGCACAGGATGCCCTTGAAGAAGATCGTCACCGAATCCGGCTGGATCTTGCCGATCGCCAGTTTCAGCGTGGCGACGCCGATGCCGCCGTTGTTCATCTCCATATGATGCGACATGAAGACCAGAAAGACCAGGCCCAGGGCCCCGACCAGATTGCCGACCCAGACCACCACCCAGTTGCGCAGCACCTGGCCCAGGCTGATGTGGCCGCTCGCCATGGCCATGACGGTCATGGTGCTGCCGGTGAACAGTTCGGCCCCGCCCACCAGGACGAGCGACAGGCCGAGGGCGAACACGGTCCCGCCCAGAACCCGCTGCACCGCGAACGACAGGCTGGAATCGGCCAGCACGATGGTGAAATACATGCCGCCGAGCCCGATGAAGCCACCGGCGACCACCGCAAGCAGAAAACAGGGCACAAGCGGCATCGTCGCCTTCTTGATCGCCATCTTTTCGGCTTTGTCTTCCATCTCGGCCGGCGTGTAGGCATCGACGCCGGTTATCTCTGTCTTCGAAGAAGTTTCAGCCAAGGCCATCGCAAATCTCCTTAAACCTTGTTCGTTCCATTTTATTTTTTGCTGGGTCCCCATTCTCGGCCGGAAGGCCGAACGTCATTCCTTGTTCCCGACCGGCGGATAGCGATCGATCCCGTCGCCCTCGACCAGCGTCCGATGAAGCGTCTCGACCCCCCGGCGGACCTCCGGCGTCATCGCGCCCAGGAAGACCAGTTCCTTCGGCTGGATCCCCAGGAAAACGATGTCGGAAACCGTTTCCCGCAGGCTGGCGATCAGGAAGTTCAGCGGGATGGCATGCGTGGTGATCAGAAAATGTTCGGCGACGCAGTCCTCGTCGATCCGGCATACCGCGCCGGGGGCCAGCCCCATGTCCGCCGCATCGACGATCAGCACCCGACCGGGGGAAAGGGCGCGAATCCGATGAAGGTGATTCTCCGGCGACGCACCGCCGTCGATCACCTCCCAGCCGGGAGCGGGCTCGGCGTCCAAAAGCGTCGCCAGAAGCGGGCCGGCGCCGTCATCGGCCCGCATGTCGTTGCCGACGGTGAAGACGACGTTCGTCATGGCATCCGCCGTCCCATCAGATAAATGGCCGGCTCGCGGTCGATGGCGGCCAGAGAATCGTCGAGCTCGCGCAGCCAGGCCGCCACCGCCTCGGAGGCCGAACCGGCGGCCAGGGCGATCGCCGGCCGCAATATCTCCGTATGACTCTTATCGACCGTAATTTCACCGAAACGCAGCAACCCGGCCAGCTTGCGGCGCGCTTCGCCGTCCTGCGGCAGCGATGCGAGGACGGCGTCGTAAAGCGCCCCCGAACATCGCAGCACGGGTTTGAAGCAGTCGAATACCCCGATATGGTGGCCGATCGCCAGGGAATAATAGACGACCTGCTTGGAGTCGTCCGGAATATCCTCGGTCCGCTCCACCACCTTGGCGTTCAGCCGGTAAAAGACGATCTCGGCCGTCATGCCGGATCTCGCGCCAGCATCCCTGTAAAGACCGTCCGCAACTGCGCGAAGATCTCGGCGCGCCGCGGATCTTTCTCCTGGGCGATCAGGTGGGCGACCCGGACGTCCACCGCGGCGGGGGCCTGCTCCTCCAGAACCGACATGAACGCCTCGGCGAGGACGCGGCCCTGCCGATAGCCGGCCATCTGACGGGCCCGGCGCTCCAGCAGGACGCGCAAGCCGTAGGGCACGCCGGGATGGATGAGCGGCACCGCCTCGCCTTCGCCCTCGACGTGCGTCTCCTCCTTCAGCTTCTGGCCCAGCAGCCCCAGGGCCATGGCGAAACCATAGATCGTCGCCTGCGGCGTCGGCGGGCATCCGGGAATATAGACGTCGACCGGCACGATCTTGTCGGTGCCGCCCCAGACGCAATAGAGATCGTGGAAGATGCCGCCGGAGCAGCCGCAGGCGCCGTAGGACACGACGATCTTGGGATCCGGGGCGGCCTCGAAGGCCCGGATGGCCGGCATCCGCATCGAACGCGTCACCGCGCCGGTGTAGAGAAGAATGTCGGCGTGCCGCGGCGACGGGACGACCTTGATCCCGAAGCGTTCGGCATCGAAGATCGGGGTGATCGCCGCGAAGATCTCGATCTCGCAGCCGTTGCAGCCGCCGCAATCGACCCGATAGACATAAACCGACCGCCCGATGTTTTTCAGCAGCTGGCCCTTCAGGGCGACGACGTCGTTCGGCATGGAAATGCCGCCGGGCTTCGCCGCCAGTTCATCCGGGAAAATGGAAACACTCATCACATATTCTCCATCTGCCGCGTGAGGCTCGAGCGCGCCACCTGCTCGACATCGAGTTTGCGTTTGCATTCCGGACAAATCTCGGCGTGCTGGCGGATGCGTTCGGCTTCCTCGGGCGTCGTGGCGTAGGTGCCGAGAAGCTGGGCGACATAGGCCACTTCCTTGGCCGACGAAAAGGGCACGCCGCAGGACCGGCAGTAAGCCAGGTTGAAAATCGCCCGCTTGAACAGATCGTCCCTTCGCCCGACGGCCAGTTCGAAATCGGACGACAGCGAGATCGCCCCGGTCGGACAGGCTTCTTCACAGCGCCCGCAGAAGACGCATTGACCGTAGAAAATCGACCAGGTCCGCGTCCCCGCCTCGACGTCGGTGGTCATGCCGAGGGCGTTGGCCGGACAAGCGATGGTGCAGGCCGCGCAGGCGATGCACAAAACGGGATCGTGCTCCGGCTTGCCGCGGAAATCCTTGGAGACCTCGGCCGGTGCGAAAGGATACTTGTGCGTAGCCTCGCCGGTGCGGAAGACTTCCCTTAGTAATTTAAGCATAAGTCGCCTCCCCTTTTCTCACTTTACCGGTGAGTCCGTTCTCTCGCGGCCGTACCGTTCCATTTCCTTATAGGCAATGGTTTTCGAACGTCCCTTGTTGACGTCGACGATAGTGACCCGATCGGTGCAGGAATAGCAGGGATCGATGCTTCCCACGATCAAAGGCGCGTCGGAAATGGTATTGCCCCGCAGCATATAGCGCAACACCGGCCAATTGTTGTAGGTCGACGCCCGGCACCGCCAGCGATAAAGCTTCTGGTTGTCGCCGGTCATACTCCAATGGACATCCTCGCCGCGCGGCGCCTCGGTGAAGCCCAGCGCGAACTTGTGCGGGACATAGGTGAAGTCCTCGGTGAGGATCGGCCCGGCCGGCGTGTCCTCGAGCAATTGCTCGATGATGGCGATGCTGTCGAAGAATTCGGCCACCCGGACCAGCGTGCGCGACAGAATATCGCAGCCGGTCTGCGTATGGACCGGCATGTCGAGCATCTTGTAACCGGCGAAGGGATGATCGGCCCGCGTGTCGCGGCGATGCCCGCTGCCGCGCACCACCGGTCCCACCGGGCTGTAGTCGCGGGCGATTTGCGGATCGAGACGGCCGATTCCGGTGACGCGCCCCGCGAAATTGGGCGTCGACATCAGGATGTCGATCAGGCGTTTCACCTCGGCGCGCAGTTCGCCGATCAGCTTCAGGGTCGTCAGCCGCTGTTCGGCCAGGATATCGCGGCGCACGCCGCCGATCAGATTCATCGCATAGGTCTTGCGCGCCCCGGTCAGCATCTCGGCCAGCGTCATGGTCTTTTCGCGAACGCGGAAGAACTGCATGAAGCCGGAATCGAAGCCGGTGAAATGGCAAACCAGCCCGAGGTTGAGCAGATGGCTGTGCAACCGTTCCGTCTCCAGCAGGATGGAGCGGATGGCCTGGCCGCGCGGCGGAACCCGGATGCCCAGCGCGTTCTCGACCGAGGAGGCATAGGCGACGGAATGGGCGTAGCCGCAGATGCCGCAGACGCGATCGGCCAGGAAGGTCACCTCGTTGTAGCCCATGCGCGTCTCGGCCAGCTTCTCCATGCCGCGATGCACGTAGAACATCCGATAGTCGGCATCGATGATGTCCTCGCCGTCGACATAGAGCCGGAAGTGACCGGGCTCGTCCGAGGTGACATGCAGCGGCCCCAGCGGCACCACCGTGGTTTCGACCTTGCTGTCGTTGATGAATTTGTAAGTTTCGTTGTCGGTGGTCGGCTGCGGGCGGAACCGATAGTCCATCGTGTCCTTGCGCAGGGGATAAAGCCCCTCCGGCCAATCGTCGGGCAGCACCAGGCGGCGCTCGTCGGGCAGCCCCACGGGGCGCAGGCCGAACATGTCGCGCACTTCCCGCTCGTACCAGACCGCTGCGGGCACCTTCGGGGTCACCGAAGGAAATTCCAGCGAATCTTCGGGCACCATCACATGGACGATGACATGGCTTTTCTCGGCGCCTTCCATCGACAGCACGTAGTAAAGGCCGTAGGTGCCGTTCAACGACCGCTCGTCGTTGCCGGCCATGGTGGAAAGCCAGCCGTCGTGTTCGTAATAAAGGGTGCGGACGGCCTCGGCCAACGCGTCCAACTTCACCGTGACGGTGACCTGGCTTTCCGTCTGCCAGCGTTCTTCGAGCACCGCGTGCGGCATCTTTTCCCGCAGCGCCGTGACATAGGACTGACCGATCCGGGGTTCGCTCATGGCGGTCATGGATTCGTCTCCGTTTGCGAAGGGGTGCCGGTCGCCAGCGCGAGAGGCAGAGCCTGGCTTTCTGATTTTTGCGCGGCTTCGGGCTGCGCTTGCCAAGGGGCGACAATGGCGACCGAGGACTGCTCGCCAAGGACGATGGCCGAGGCGTTTTGCAGCAGTTTCGAGACTGATTGGGGAATGGCGACACCCATGGTCAGAACAAGTCCGCAGAGGACCACCATCGGCGCCAGCGCCCCCCATCCGACGTCTCCCTTCGGCATCTTTTCCGGACATTTGCCCAGAACCGAACCGGAGATGATCTGGATCAGGCCGCCGACGGTCACCGTGAAGAACAAGGCGCAAATCACCATCAGCCCGAGATGACCGGCCTTGATTCCCGCCGCGAACACCATGAATTCGCTGACGAAGATATTGAATGGCGGGAAGCCGGCCAGGGCCAGGGCGCCGGCGATCATCAGAAGGCCGCTCACCGGGGCGACGCGCAGCAGCCCCTTGACCGAACGGAGATCGCGGGTGCCGTATTTCATCAGCACATTGCCCGAACCGCAGAACAGCAGCGCCTTGGCAAAGCTATGGTTGACCGCATGCAAAAGCGCGGCGCCGATCCCGAGCGGTCCGCCCACCCCCAGGCCGAGCGCCATCAGACCGATATGCTCGACGCTGGAATAGGCCAATTTGCGTTTCAGATCCTGCTGGACATAGAACAGCAGCGACGCGACGACGATCGACAGGCCGCCCAGCGTCATCAACAGGAGCTGCGGGAAATCCGGCCCGATGGCGCGGATGGTGATGGCGTAGTAGCGGATGATCACCAGGAGGGCGCATTTCAGCAGGACGCCGGACAGCAGGGCGCTGACCGGACTGGGCGCCTCGGAATGGGCGTCGGGCAGCCAGGCGTGCATGGGAAACAGACCGGCCTTGGTGCCGAAACCGATGAGGACGAAGACGAAGGAAAGCTTCACCACGGTCGGATCGAGGCTGGAGGCATGGGCGACCAGCGTCGTCCACAAGATGGCGCTTTCGGAATTTCCGATGACCTCGCTGCCGTTGGCATAGGACAAAACGGTGCCATAAAGACCGAAAGCGACGCCGACCGTGCAGATGATCACATATTTCCACGCCGCTTCGAGCGACGACTTCTTGGCGTAGAGGCCGACCAGGAAAGCGGAGCCCAATGTCGTCGCCTCGACGGCCACCCACATCATGACGATGTTGTTGGAGGTCGCGGCGAGCAGCATCGTCGACAGGAACAGATTGAAGAACCCGTAGTAGAGCTTCATCTTCCCGCCGTCGATCTCACCGCTTTTGAAATCGTGGCGGATGTAGGAAAGGGAATAAAGCCCGGTCAGGAAGCCGACGACGCCGATCAGCATCAGGAAGATGGCGCCCAGCGAATCGACGTAGAACCATTCGCCGAACGCCGTCACATTCTCCCCGTCGATCACCCGGCCGAAGATCATGATCGAGAACACCAGGACACAGGTGATCGAAGCCAGATGCGCCCCCTCGAACAGTCGCAGGAAAAAGCCGCGCGAGGGCAACAGGAAAACGATCGCGGCGGCGAGCAACGGTCCACAGAAGATCAGCAGGGGCAGGTTTGAGGATACCATCTTGGTCATCCCTTCAAGGTCGTAAGCTGACGAGCGTCGAGCGTGTGGAGTGTGCGAAAGATCTTCGTGCCCAACACGGCCATGATCGCGACGGCGAAAATGGCGTCGGTGGCGATGCCGACCTCAACCAGTTCCGGCGCCTTGGCGGCCAGCAGGGCCAGCGTGAGATGCGAGCCGTTTTCCATCAGGCAATAGCCGAACACCTGCTTCAGGATGTTGCGTTGCGTGACGATGCAGGCCAGCCCCAGGAAGAAGTGGGCCAGGGAAACGGCCAGCGCCGGCTTGATCTCGGCCGAACCGGGCAAGGTGACGCCGAGGACGACCACGAAGCACAGGATGACCACGGCGCCGGACAGCGCCACCGAGAGCGCCAGCGGCAGGACGTCGCCGGATCCAAGCTTCTCGTCGTGCAGCTTGCCGAATGCCCGGAACATGATGACCGGGACCAGCACGACCTTGGTCACGAAAGCCGACACCGACCACAGATAAAGCTCTTCCGAGCCTTGTAGCTTGGCCAGCGACAGAAAAATCAGGACGAGAACAAACGACTGCAGAGCGTAAAAGCGTGCCGAGTTTTTCGAGTCCTTGGAAAGGATCACCATCTGCGACGTGACGATCAGCAGGCCGGCGAGGCCGTTGATCAGTGCAAAGCCCAACATAATCCTATCTCCTCAACCGAGCCACGACGCGGCGATGAAGCTGGAGCAAAGCGACATGATCACCAGCACGCCCAGGACGAATTTCATGCCGGCCGGCAGGGGAGAGGCCGCCGCCACGGTGTCCGAGACCTTTCCGGGAACCGAATAGCCCACCCATTTGAAAAACCAGGCGAAACATCCGACGGACTCGATCAGGGCGATCACCACCATCGGCCACAGCAGCAGGTTTTGCTGCGAAACGGCGAATCCGCCGCCAAAGATGGCGAACTTGCTGAAGAAGCCGCTGAACGGCGGGACGCCGGTAATCGCCAGGGCCGCCACCACGAAGGAGACGCCCAGCATGGGCGCCTTGGTCAGGATGCCGCGCAACGACGGCAGCAGACGCGTCCCGGCCGTATAGCTGAGCGAGCCGGCGACCAGGAAGAACAGCGTCTTGGCGAAGGCGTGATTGAAGATGTGGGCGATCGCCCCCTTGAACGCCAGGTCGGAACCGAAGACCGACAGGGACAATCCCAGGAAGATGTAGGAAAGCTGCGTGATGGTCGAATAGGCCAGCAGGCGCTTCATATCCGCCTGCGGCAGATACATGGCGAACCCGTAGATCAAGGTGATCACCGCCATGGTCGCGCCGACCCAGCCGACGATATGCGGGGCGCCGTCGGCCGACATCAGTCCGCGGGCGAAAATATAGACGCCGACCTTGACCATCGAAGCGGCATGCAGATAGGCGCTGACCGGGGTCGGCGCCTCCATCGCGTCGGGCAGCCACATATGCATCGGCAATTGCGCCGACTTGCCCCAGGCGGCGACCAGGATCGCCAGCAGCACCGCCGCCTTGTGGGCCGGGGAGAGATGGCCGATCGCCGTCAGGGCGAAGGTCCCGGTGTCGGCGAACAGAAGAGCCGCGGCGACATAAAGACCGAGCGAGGCGATATGCGTGATGATCAGGGCCTTGGCGGCCGATCGCAGCGCCTTCGGCGATTCGTAATAGCCGATCAGCGCCCAGGAGCACGCCCCGGTGATCTCGAAGAACACCAGCTGGCCGACGATGGTCGAACTGAAGACCAGCCCGCTCATCGCGCCGATGAACATCAGCAGAAAGGCGTAATAACGCTTGCGGCCGGTATCGGGATGCTCGCGGTTTCCCGCGTTGAGATAGGCGGCGGAATAGACCGCCACCAGGAAGCCGATGGCGATGACCAGAAAGGCGATCAGGACGCTGACGCTGTCGACGGCCACGCCGACGACCTCGGCCGTGCCGAATTCGATCAGGGTCCGGGACGCGCCCACATGGTCGGCCGCGACGAACCGGGCGGCCAGGTCGAGGATCAGGGCGAGAGTGGCCGCCGCGAAGATCTGACAGATCCATTTACCGGCCTGGTGGGGCGCCAAGCCGATCAGCGCCGCCCCGAAAAAGGGGAGAAGCACGCTCGCCAGGGCGAGATTGGTCATGGCATCTGGAACAAGGGTGATCATGATACTGCCCTTCGCGGCTTAGAGGCCGACCAAATAGAAAACGAAGGCGAGCGAGGCCACACCGACGCCAACCCAGCTATGCCGTGGCATCAGACGGAACCGCGCCCGGGCGACACTGTTCGAGACGATGCCGACGGCGAGGAAGATCACCAGGACCTTCACCACGAACGCCAGGAGACCGACCAGAACACCGGCGAGAGAGAGGTCCGGGGAACTGCCGAAAGGCAGGAACAAGCCGACGAACCATCCGACGACGATGGTCTGCTTCAGCGCCATCGACCACTTGAGAAGGGCCAGGGACGGACCGGAATATTCCGTCAGGGGGCCTTCCTGCAGTTCCTGCTCGGCTTCGGCCATATCGTAAGGCAGCTTGCCCAGTTCGATATAGACGGCGAAACCGAAGGCCAGGCCGGCGACGACGACGGCGGTCACCGAATGGACATGCCCGCTGGCGATGGCGGCGCTGATCGAGCCGAGATCCGTCGAGCCGGCCAGCAAGGCGGCGACGAACAGCGACAGCAGCATGGTCGGCTCGACCAGGACGGCGACCGTCAGTTCACGGCTGGTGCCGATGCCGGCGAACGAGCTGCCGCTGTCGATGCCGGACAGGGCCAGGAAGAAGCGCGCCAGGGCGAACAGATAGACCGTGGTGACCAGATCCCCGCAAACGGCGATCGGGGCGAAGCGCGTCACCATCGGCGTGCCCATGCTGATGACCAGCAACGTCACCATGACGATCGACGGCATGGCGCGAAACACCAGACCGGAATCCGGCGGCCAGACCTCCTGGCGCTGCATCAGCTTGATGAGGTCGCGGTAGTCCTGCAGCAGCCCCGGCCCCACCCGGTTGTGCATCTTGGCCCGCATGACGCGCGCCAGGCCGGAGACCAGCGGTGCCGCGAGCAGCAGCAGGAGCGATTGGAGGACGGCGAGAAGGAAGTGACTGAGATCGGGCAGCATGGCGGACCTCCTATCGAACAGTCATGAGGAGAAGGACGACCAGCGCGGCGACGATATAGAGACAGTAGATCCGGAAATCCCCGCCCTGAATCACCTGGAGCCGCCGGCCCAGGACTTCCGTGCCGCGAACCGCGGGATCGACGAGGCTGCGATCCCAGAACGACTCGTTGCGCCGCGCGAAAGTGGTGAACCGGTCGAAGGCGTGCACGACCTTGTCCCACCCGCCCTCGGTGTTCCGCCGCGCGTCGTAGAGCGGCCGGAAGAACATGCGAATCGGCTGGGCGAAGCTGTTCGCCGTCGCCGACATGTGGCTGTCCGGCAAATAGCCGGCGGCCCAGGGCGCGGCGCCGCGCCGCGACGCCGGCCGGCCGCTGCCGGAAAGGATGAGCTTGAGGATGATCGGCAAAATCGTCATCCCGACCAGCAGCACCGCCACCAGGGGGGTCGACAGAACCGCCTGGTGGGAATTGGCCGGAAGCAGAACGAAGCCGTCGGCGAAGGTGACCGGGGCGAGCCCGGCCGTCGCCGCCGCAATGCCGCCGATGATCGGCGCCACGACGGGGGCCCCCAGTCCGAGACCGACGCAAACGGCGGCGAGAATGACCATGCCGGCCACCATCGGCGCCGGGACTTCGCGCACCTCGTCGGCATGCGGGTTGCGGGACGGGCCGGCGAAAATCACCCCGTAAGCCTTGACGAAACACATGACGGCCAGGGCGCCGGTCAAGGCCAGCATCACCGCGGCGACCGGAGCGGCCAGCTTGACCGCCCAGGTGCCGTCCAGCGCGGCGGCGAACAGGGATTGGTAGGTGTACCATTCGGAAACGAAGCCGTTGAGCGGCGGGATCGCCGAAATCGCCAGCGCGCCGATCAGGAAGGAAAAGGCCGTCCATGGCATGCGCCGCGACAGCCCGCCCATTTTTTCCATGTCCTTGGTGTGCAGGCGATAGATCACCGCCCCGGCGCCCAGGAACAGCAGGCCCTTGAACACCGCGTGATTGACCAGATGGTAAAGGCCGGCCATGAGGCCCAGCACGGCCAGAACCGGATGGCCGGTACTGATGCCGATCATGCCGACGCCGACGCCCAGCAGGATGATCCCGATGTTCTCGACGCTGTGATAGGCCAGCAATTTCTTGATGTCATGTTCGACCAGCGCGTAGATGACGCCCAGGACCGACGAAATCGCGCCGCAGGCCAGGACCAGCAGCCCCCACCACAAGACGCCGCCGTTGCCGCCCAGCAGGTCGATGCCGACCTTGATGATGCCGAACACGCCGATCTTGATCATCACGCCCGACATCAGGGCCGAGGCGTGCGACGGCGCGGCCGGGTGGGCCCGCGGCAACCAGACATGCAGCGGAATGATGCCCGCCTTGGCGCCGAACCCCAGGAACCCCAGCAGGAAGACCACCGAATTCAGCGGCGCCGGCACCGAAGCCGCGCGAAAGGCCGAAAAATCGTAGCTTCCGGCGTAATTCGCCATGATGAAGAAAGCGGCCATGATCAGCACGGAACCGGCGTGCGCCACGACGAAATAGAGAAAGCCGGCCGAAACCGCCTCTTCGTCCTGATCGAAGATCACCACGAAGTAGGAGGTGAGCGACATCATTTCGAAGAAGATGAGAAACCAGAAGGCATTGTCGGCCGCGACGACGAGAATCATCGAGGCGATGAAGAAATTCATGAAGAAGCCCATCGCCCCGACCCCGCGTCCGAGATATTCCCGGACATAGGCCAGCGAATAGATCGAAACCACCAGGGAAAGAAGCGAGATGACCGCGATCAGAAGGGCGGCCAGCGGATCGATCCGCAGCACGAAATGGGCGAAGGGATAAGGCCCCGTCGCCACAAGCGTGCGGGCCGGCGCGTTCAGCGACGACAGGCCGGCGTACAGGCTGACCAGCGCGGCGACGGCGCCGCTCACCCCGGCCACCCGGATCGCCCAGCGGTCGGAAGACCGGAGAAACAGGCTGACGAGGCCCCCCACCGCCGAGATCAGCAGCGAAAGCAGCAGCGGATCGAAGGGATCCCGCAGGACACCGAGAGAGGTCATGGTCATTCCCGCTCCTTGAATGTGGCCAAGGCCGTGGCGATGGGCATGCCCGACCCTTGCCACGCATTGTTCTTTTTCTTGATGACGTTGGCCCGCCGCAGCGTTTCGTGATCGACCAGGACCAGGCCCTTGGTCGGACAGACGCGGATGCAGGCCGGACCATCGGGATTGAAGGCGCACAAATCGCACTTCACGGCGACGGTCCGCACGCCGATCTCCCAAGCCAGCATCGGATCGAGCGATTTCGAAAAGGTCGGCGTCATCGTCTTGACGCCGGCGACGCCGGCCGTGCTGGTGCCGCTCGGCGTAATGGCGCCGAAGGGACAGGCCAGGGCGCACATCTTGCAGCCGACGCAGGATTTCTCGTCGACGACGACCCGGCTGGACTCGGCGTCCTGGGTGATGGCGTTGACCGGACAGACCCGCGCGCAGAAGGCTTCCTCGCAATGGCGGCAGAGAACGGGCGCCGAGATGTCTTCCGTCTTGGTCAAGGTCAACCGGGGCTGCGATTGCAACCCTGCGGCCTTATGCGCCGTGGCACACGCGGCCATGCAGGTGTTGCACCCGATACACCGGCTGGCCTCCGCGATGACAAAGCGGTTCATTTCCGCACCTCCGAACATGCATGTCGCAGCATCACCCGATTCGCCCCCACGATAAGTAAACCTTATTGGCCAATATAAAATAAGTATAGAGCCGCTGTTTCGAACCAGATTGACCCTTTAAAAACCACGGAATTGCGCCAAATCCCACCATATTCCGCTGTTATCTTGATGTAAGACGTACCGTATATTATCACCGTCTTTGGCGTTGCGGAACGTTATCCGAATTGACACAAATGAGTAAAGGTGATTTTTTTACGCTGTACCGTTTGAACGTGGAAAATTGTCTTTTTTTCATGTAGGTGACGGAGAGAGAGGCTTTTTGCTGGTTCGATAAGACAGCAATATCGAGCGATATCTTTTATTTATTGATCGATTTACCTTTAATTATTGATCGAAAAACAATTGGTCAGAGTTTCCGAAGAAGGAAGGCTAGGAATGAACCGCTTTATTGACGTAACGCCGAGCAAGTGCATCGGCTGTCGGACATGCGAAATCGCCTGTGTGCTGGCGCATGCCAAGGACAGCAAGGGTGCCGCCGCCGGCGCCCGGATCGACGAGAACGAAGAGAATGAAGTTCTCGCCTACCTCGGATATATGCCGCGCCTCACGGTCATCAGATCCGAGAACGTCTGCATGCCGGTGACCTGTCATCACTGCGACGACGCCCCTTGCGCGAGCGTCTGCCCGAACGGGGCGATCTCTCACGTGCAGAACAGCGTCCAGGTCAATCAGGACCGCTGCATCGGCTGCAAGAGCTGCATGCTCGCCTGTCCTTACGGAATGATGGACATCATCACGGTGTCGGTGTCGCGCCCCTATGCCGGCGTCCGGCTTTCCACCGGCGTGAAGGCCCAGGCGCACAAATGCGATCTCTGCATCGACCGCGCCAAGGGTCCGGCCTGCGTTTCGGCCTGTCCGACCCAGGCCTTGAACATCTTCCTCCCGCAGGGCACGCGAGACACCATGACCGAGCGCCGCAAGCAAGCCGTGCGCAAGGCCGTGGAAAACGAAGCGAGACCTTAAGACCATTCCACCGAGTTGCGGATGGACAGAGGAGGACGGGCCGTGAAGAAGCAGAAGACCGTTGAAAAGCATATGACCGTATGCCCCTATTGCGGGTCCGGCTGTAAGCTGAATTTACTGGTCGAAAACGGCAAGGTGATCGGGGCGGAACCCCTGAACGGTGCCACCAATGAAGGCGAGCTTTGCCTCAAGGGTTATTACGGGTGGGACTTCGTCAACGACACCAAGATCCTGACTCCCCGGCTGCGCTATCCGATGATCAGGCGGACCCGGAGCGCCGAATTCGAAGTCGTGTCGTGGGACGAGGCCATTCGCTTCGCCGCGTCGCGCCTGGCCGAAATCAAGGCGGCGCACGGCCCGGATTCCATCATGTTGACGGGGTCGTCGCGCGGAACCGGCAACGAATCGAATTATGTCATGCAGAAATTGGCCCGCGCCGTCGTCGGCACCAACAACGTCGACTGTTGCGCCCGCGTCTGCCATGGACCGTCGGTTTCCGGCCTGATGGTGACGCTGGGCAACGGCGCCATGAGCAATTCGATGGCCGAGATCGAGAACAGCAAATGCATCCTGGTGTTCGGCTACAACGCGGCCGACAGCCACCCGATCGTCGCGCGGAGAATCGTCAAGGCCAAGGAAAAGGGCGCGCAGATCATCGTCTGCGATCCGCGTCGCATCGAGACCGCCCGCATCGCCGATCTGTGGCTGCAGCTGAAAAACGGCTCGAACATGGCGCTGGTCAACGCCTTCGCCAACGTCCTGATCGCCGAAGGCCTCTACGACCAGGACTATGTGGCGAATTTCTCGGAGGGATTCGAGGAATACAAGGCCACGGTGGCGAAATACACGCCGGAATATGTCGAGTCCGTCACCGGCCTTCCCGCCGGCACGATCCGCGAGGCCATGCGCATTTACGCCGCCGCCCCCTCGGCGACCATTCTGTGGGGGATGGGGGTGACCCAGTGGGGCCAGGCCGTCGACGTGGTGAAGGGCCTGTCGAGCCTGGCGGTGCTGACCGGCAATCTCGGCCGTCCCAACGTCGGCGTCGGCCCGGTGCGCGGCCAGAACAATGTTCAGGGCGCCTGCGACATGGGCGCCCTGCCCAATGTCTTCCCCGGCTATCAAAGCGTCACCGACGCCGCGGTCCGCGCGAAGTTCGCCGCGGCATGGGGCGTCGAGAACCTGCCCGACGAGGTGGGCTGCAGCATCACCGACGTGCCGCACCTGGTCGAAGAAGGCAAGATCAGGGCCTTTTATTGTTTCGGCGAAGATCCGGCGCAGACCGAGCCCGACCTGAACATGGTTCGCGAGGCGTTCGAGGCGCTGGACTTCATGATCGTCCAGGACATCTTCATGACGAAGACGGCGATGTTCGCCGACGTCATCCTGCCCGCCACCTCCTGGGGCGAGCATGACGGCGTGTTTTCCAGCGCCGACCGCGGCTTCCAGCGCTTCACCAGGGCCGTCGACGCCAAGGGCGACGTCAAGCACGACTGGGAGATCTTCGGGCTGATGGCCACCGCGCTCGGCTATCCGATGAAATACGACGACACCCGGCAAATCTGGGACGAGTTGCGGGCGCTCTGCCCGCTTTATTACGGCGCGACCTACGAGAAACTGGATGGCCTGGGCTATGTGCAATGGCCCTGCACCACGCTCGAATCGCCCGGCACGCCTTACCTTTACGAAGGCAATGTGTTCCAGAGAGAGGGCGGCAAGGCCTTGCTGTTCGCCTCCGAATGGCGCCCGCCGCTCGATACGCTCGACGAGGCCTTCCCGCTAGTGCTGTGCACGGTGCGCGAGGTCGGCCATTATTCCTGCCGGTCGATGACCGGCAATTGCTCGGCCTTGCAAACGCTGGCCGACGAGCCGGGTTATGTGACCATCAACCCGGAAGACGCCAGGCCGCTGGGAATCAGGGACCGGCAATTGGTGTGGGTGTCGTCGCGCCGCGGCAAGGTCATGGCGCGGGCCGACATCACCGACCGGACCAATGCCGGCGCGGTCTATATGACCTATCAATGGTGGATCGGCGCCTGCAACGAATTGACGATCCATCACGTCGACCCGATCTCCAAGACGCCGGAATACAAATACAGCGCCGTCAAGGTGGAGGCCATCGTCGATCAGGTCGCCGCCGAAGCCGCCGTGCAGCAGAAATACACCCAGTTGAAGGGGAGCCTGCGCAAGGAGGCGAGCCGGGTGCCCACCCGCGCCGCCTGAGGGTCCGTCTCGATTCGGCCGGGAGCGGCTGCCGGCCGGCGGCCGTTTCCGATTTTTTGTCATCAGAGAGAGTCCTATGCACGAACTGACGATCTGTGAGGCTTTGCTCGATCGAATCGCCCAGGAGCAGGAAGCCAGACGTTTCGCCCACGTCAAACGGGTCCGCCTGGAGATCGGCCAATTCAGCTGCCTGGAGCCCGAAGCCCTGCAATATGCTTTCGAGATCATGGCGCGGGGAACGTTTCTGGAGCACACCGCCCTGGAAATCGACCGCCCGCGCGGCCGGGCGATCTGCCTGGACTGTGGCGCCGAGGTCGAGGTGGAGTCGCGCCAGGACGATTGCCCCGCCTGCGGAAAGGGCCGATTGAAGCCGACGGGCGGCGACGGAATGCGGTTTATCGAGATGGAGGTCGCTTGACGCCGCCGGCCGGCTGTGTCGAACCGACCCACGACCAAGGATCCAGGATCATGTGCATCGCCCTTCCGGTTAAAATTGTCGCCATCCTCGCCGAGACGGACTCCGTCGTGGTCGAAGGACCCGCCGGGCGCGAAGAGGTGAGCGCCGCGCTGGTCGCCGACGGCTCGGAGCTGCTCGGCCGCTGGGCCGTCGTGCATGCGGGATTCGTCCTGTCGCTGATGGACGAGGCCGAGGCGCGGTCGCGCCTTTCCATCTTCGCCGCCATGGACGGCTTCGCGGTCGACGACGCCGACCTTCGCCCGGCCCCCGAACACGAAACGGGTGGAGGAAACCATGTCTGATCGCTCCGCCGAACGGATCGCGCGTCGCTCGATGTCATGACGCGCCGCTGACTCGCGCCGTCCGAACGGACCTTCCGCCATGCAAGAAAAGCTCGGATTTCTGATCGCCTTGGCTCGGGAAGAGCATTTTGGCCGCGCCGCGCAGGTTTGCGGCGTCTCGCAGCCCAATCTGTCGCTGGCGATCAAGCAGCTCGAGTCGCATTTCGGGGTTCCCCTGGTCGATCGCGGCTCGCGCTTCGTCGGCTTCACCGCGGAGGGACAGCGGGTTCTGGAGTGGGCGCGGCGGATCGTCGGCAACACCCGCGCCATGCATGCCGACATCGAAACGATGAAACAGGGGCTGAGCGGGCATCTGCGCCTGGCCGTGGTGCCGACGGCGCTGCCGATCATGGCCTATCTCACCGCGGCCTTCTGGAAGCTGCACGCCGACGTCAAGCTGACGATTTCGTCGCAGACCTCGACCGAGGTGCTGTCCCGCCTGGAAAATCTCGAGGCCGACGCCGGGATCACCTATCTCGACAACGAACCGGTCGGACAGGTGATGGAGGTTCCGCTCTATCGCGAGCGATACCATCTGGTCACGGCGGCGGCCGGTCCGTTCGGCGGCCGCCAAAGCGTGACGTGGGAAGAGGTGGCCACGCTTCCGCTCGCCCTTCTCAGCTCCGACATGCAAAACCGCCGGATCATCGACCGCATTTTCAAGGAAGCCGGCGTCGGCGTCGAACCGATCCTGGAATCGAATTCCCTCGTCGTGCTGGCGACGCATCTGAGAAAGGGATTGTGGTCGTCCGTCATGCCGCGCATCGTGGCCGAATCGCTCGGTCTGCCCGCGAACATTCTCAGCATTCCCATCGTCGCGCCGGAAATGAGCACCCTGATCGGAATGGTGGTTTCGGTGCGGGATCCGCAGCCGCCGCTCACGGCGGCCCTGGTCGCCGAGGTGCGGCGGCTCGCGCCGGAACTGAACGAGATCGCATGACTTCGACAACGGCGAATCAAGATTGCAACGGTGTATCATGATGGAAAAAGCCGACCTGTTCCGCCGCCTGCCCTCGGTCGACGAACTGCTCAAGACGACGGACATCGCCCCGCTGACGCAAGAGCATGGGCGCCTTGGCGTGACCGAGGCGATCCGGGCGGAGCTGGAGGCCGTGCGGGCCAGGCTCGCCGATGGTTCGCTGGACGGCGCGCGTTTCGACGCCGTGCTCGCCCTCCTGTCCGAGGCGGTGTCGGCGCGGGCCGCGAAAATGGACGCAGGCTCGCTTCGCCGCGTGATCAATGCCAGCGGCGTGGTCATCCACACCAACCTGGGACGGGTCCCCCTGATCCGCGACGCCGTCGAGCGGATCGGCGAATGCGCGAGCGGCTACAGCAACCTCGAAATGGACCTGGAAAAGGGCGAGCGCGGCTGCCGGGACGATCACGCCCGGCATCTGCTGTCCCGGCTGTTCGCGCGCCAGGGCGTCGGCGAAGCGGCCGCCATCGTCGTCAACAACAACGCGGCGGCGGTCTTTCTGGCCCTGTCGGCGCTGGCCAAGGGGGGAGAGGTCATCGTCTCGCGGGGCGAACTGGTCGAGATCGGCGGCTCGTTCCGCATCCCCGACATCATGGCGCAGTCGGGCGCCTGCTTGCGCGAAGTCGGCACCACCAACCGCACCCGCATCGGCGACTACGAAGCCGCCATCACGGAAAACACCCGGCTTCTCCTGCGCGTCCACCGTTCGAACTTCGAGATCACCGGCTTCACCGAGCGCCCGGACCTGGCCGAACTGGTGGCGCTGGGACGGCGGCGCGGCATCCCGGTCATGGAGGACTTGGGCTCGGGCGCCTTGGTGAATATGGCCGATTTCGGCGTCCCCGGCGAACCTGGCCTGTGCGATTCGCTGCGGGCCGGCGTCGCGTTGGTCACCTGCAGCGGCGACAAGCTGCTGGGCGGCCCGCAGGCCGGACTGATTTGCGGCGCGCCGGACCTGGTCGGCCGTTCGCGCGCCCACCCGCTGTTCCGCGCGCTGCGCGTCGACAAGATGTGCTACGCCGCCCTCGAAGCGACGCTGTCGGCCTATCTGCGCGAACAGTACGAGCGGATCCCGCTTCTTCGCATCCTTCGCCTTCCGGCCGCCGGGATCGAGCGCCGCTGCACGGCGCTGGCCGAGGCCGCCCGCCGCTTTTCGCCGGAGGTGCTGGCCACGCGGACGATGATCGGCGGCGGCGCCGCCCCCGGCAAGTCCCTGCCGAGTTTCGCCCTGGGCCTCGCCTCGGTCCGGGACGGCGCCCGGGATCTGGCCCGCCGTTTGCGGCAGCAGTCCGTGCCGATCCTGAGCCGCATCGAAGACGACCGCGTGCTGCTCGACCTGCGCACGGTCGACGACGCCGACGATCGTTATCTGGCCGAAACGCTGGCTGGAATGGAGGCATGAACCGCCATCGCCGCGCAGGCGGGGATGATCGGATGATTTTGAACAGTTCCGGACAAAGACAAAGGTGAGCACGATGAGCCAGGAAAAAACAGTTCGTCTGACGGAGACGGTCAAGGCCGGAGGATGCGCCAGCAAGCTGAGCCCGGCTATTCTCGACGCGGTGCTGGGCAAGCTGTCGCAGCCGGCCAACCCCCGCGTCCTGGTCGGCTTCGACAAGGCCGACGATGCCGGCGTCTATCAGTTGACCCCCGATCTGGCGGTGGTCCAGACCGTGGATTTCTTCACCCCCGTCGTCGACGATCCCTATACCTTCGGGCAGGTCGCCGCCACCAACGCCCTGAGCGACGTCTACGCCATGGGCGGCAAGCCGATTTCGGCGCTGGCCATGGTCTGCTTTCCCGAGCAGGAGGACATCGCGATCCTGGAACGGATCATGGCCGGCGGCCTCAGCAAGATGATCGAGGCGGGCTGCGCCGTGGTCGGCGGCCATTCCATCCGCGACACCGAGATCAAATTCGGCTACGCGGTGACCGGCACCATCGACCCGCGGCGCGTGCTGACCAATTCCGCCGCCAGGGCCGGCGACGTCCTGGTCTTCACCAAGGCGCTCGGCACCGGGGTGATCTCGACGGCCGTCAAGAGAGGCGCGGCGCAAGAGGAATGGGTGGCCGGAGCGATCCGCTCGATGACCACTCTCAACAAGCTGGCCTCCGAGATCTGCCTGAAATACGAGGTCCACAGCCTGACCGACGTGACCGGCTTCGGCCTGATCGGCCATGCCCGCGAGATGGCCCTGGGCAGCGACGTCAGCCTCGAACTGCAGGCGAGCGCCCTGCCGCTGCTGCCGGGAGCGCTGGAGTGCGTGGCCGGCGGCTTCATTCCCGGCGGCCTGCACAACAACCGCAATTTCGCCTCCGGCTGCGTGGGCGCCGACGCCGGCGTCCCCGAGGATCTGCAGACCGTCCTCTACGATCCGCAGACGGCCGGAGGATTGCTGGTTTCCGTCGCCGCCGCCGCGGCCGACGCCCTGGTCGAGGATCTGCGCGGAGCGGGAATCGCGGCGGCCCGGATCGGCAAGGTGGTGCCGCGGACCCATCCCCTCATCCACGTCACGGCGTGATCAGCCGACATGGGCCGACACCGTATGCCAGGCACCGATCAGCGCGGCGGCGGCGGTATCGATCTCGGCCTCCGTCGTCGTGCGGCCGACCGACAACCGCACGGCGGCCAGGGCGCGCTCGCGGTCGAAGCCCATCGCCTGCAGGACGGCGGAGGGGGTTTCCTCGCCCTCGTGGCAGGCCGATCCGGTCGAGGCGGCGATGGCCGGAGCGGCGGCGAGAACGGCGCTGCCGCGCACGCCCGGGAAGCTGACGTTCAAGGTGTGCGGCAGGCGGCGTTCGGCGTCGCCGTTGAGGACGATCCCCGGCACGCCGGCCGCCAGCCGGGACCACAGCCGGTCGCGCAGCGCCGCCAGCCGCTTCTCGTCCCCGGCGAGGCGGCGGACGGCGATCTCGCAGGCGGCGCCAAGGGCGACGATCAGGGCGACGTTTTCCGTGCCCGAACGCAAGCCCCCCTCCTGCCCGCCGCCGAACATGACGGGGGCGAGCGGCGTGCCCTGGCGCAGGTAAAGCGCGCCGACGCCCTTGGGGGCGTAAAACTTGTGCCCGACGATGGTCAGGGCATCGACGCCGAGATCGTCGACGTCGATCGCCATCTTGCCGATCGACTGCGCGGCGTCCGTGTGCATCACCGCGCCCCGGGCATGGGCGAGGTCCGCCAGTTCCCGGATCGGTTGCAGCGTCCCCACCTCGTTGTTGGAATGCATCACCGTGACCAGGGCGGCCCCGTCGGCCAGCACCTGTTTGGCGGCGGGAAGATCGACGCGTCCGCCGCCGTCGACGGCCAGGCTGACGATGTCCCAGCCGCGGCGGGACAGAGATCGGCATGGCTTGGCGACGGCCGGATGCTCGACGGCCGAACAGACGACGCGGCCTTCGCGGCCCAGGGCTTCCGCCACGCCGAGAATCGCCATGTTGTCGGCTTCCGAGCCGCTGGCCGTGAAGATGATTTCGTCGGCTTGCGCCCCGATCAGGGCGGCGACCTGCCGCCGGGCCCGGTCGACCGCCTGCTGCGCGCGATGACCGTAGACATGGCCGCTCGACGGATTGCCGAAATGGGTCCGCAGGTAGGGCAGCATGGCCTCGACCACTTCGGGCTCGACCGGCGTCGTCGCGTTGAAATCGAGATAGATGGGATCGTCATTGCTCATCGATGAAAGTTCCCGGATGCAACAGTCGTTTGGGATTCGAACTGAATATCTGTGTGGAGAGAGAAGTCTATCATGAAGACAGATCGTCGTAATTTTCTTGGCGGCGCCGCCGCCTTTTCCCTTCTCTCCGGCCTGCCCGGACGTTTCGCCATGGCCGCCGTCGACGCCGCGCCGCTTCCGCAGGATCAATCCTGGCGCGCCTTCGAGGTGACGACACGCATCGAGGTTCTGACGCCCGAGGGCGTTTCGAAGGCCTGGATTCCGCTGCCGGGCTTCGCCGCGGCGGAGTGGATCCGGCCTCTCGGCGACCAGTGGCGGATCCAGGGCGGCAAGGCGGAGCGGCGCGAGGTCGGCCCTTACGCGGCGTCGATGCTGATGGCGGAATGGCCGGCCGGCACCGAAAAGCCGGTCATCGAAGTGACCAGCCGGGTCGCCACCCGCGACCGCGCCGTCGATTTGAGCAAACCCGGTCCCGCCGAGCCGCTCGACGACGCCGGACGCGCTCTGTTCACGGCGCCGACCAGGCTGATTCCCACCGACGGCATCGTCAAGCAGACCTCCGACCGGATCACCGCCGGCGCCGTCGGCGATATCGAAAAGGCCCGGCGGATCTACGAATGGATCGTCGCCAATACCTTCCGCAATCCGAAGACGCCGGGATGCGGGCTCGGCGATATCTCCTTCATGCTGCAGACCGGCGATCTCGGCGGAAAATGCGCCGATCTCAACGGCCTGTTCGTCGGGCTGGCCCGCGCCGCGGGATTGCCGGCGCGCGATCTCTACGGTATCCGCGTCGCGCCGTCCGAGCGCGGCTACAAAAGCCTTGGGGCCAATACCGAGATCATCACCAAGGCGCAGCATTGCCGCGCCGAGGTTTATGCATCGGGCTTCGGCTGGGTTCCCGTCGATCCGGCCGACGTGCGCAAGGTCGCCCTGGAAGAGCCGCCGGGCAATCTGCCGCTCGCCAGCGAAAAGGTCGAGGCGGCCAGGCAGACCCTGTTCGGCGCCTGGGAGACCAACTGGATCGCCTACAACCAGGCCCACGACGTCGCCCTGCCGGGATCGAAGGACCCCGCCATCGGCTTCCTGATGTATCCGCAGGTGGAAACCGCCGCCGGCCATCTGGATTGCCTGGACCCGGACAATTGCAAATACACCATCACCGCGAAGCGAATCCCGGTCTGAGCCCGATTGCGCCGCGGGCAGTGTCCCGCCCGTCCAACGGCATGGCGCCGGACGGCCGGGGACTGCCTGCGGCGCAATCCGCCGCCTTGGTGTCTTGGTGCCTTGGTGGTTGATCCCATCGTCGGACCGTCCGTGGCGTCGGCGCTGTCGCGACGACCCCGGCGGCGCCGTGGTCGCCGAGGTCGAAGGTGAGCCACCAAGACACCAAGGCACCAAGGCGCTTTTCGGAACGCCCGGCGTCGGATCGTCGATCAGCGCCGCAGGCATTGCTGCGATCGTCCAACGCCATGCCGCCGGACGGCTGGGAACTGCCTGCGGCGCCCTCCGCCGCCTTGGTGTCTTGGTGCCTTGGTGGTTGATCCATCGTCGGGCCGTCGTGATGCCGGCGCTGTCGCGATGACCGCGACGCCGCCGGGTCAGTTGATGACGCGCTCGTCGCCGACGCGGCGGGTCACCTGTTCGCGGTCGAGATATTCGAGCAGCGGGATCGCGTATTTGCGGGACAGCCCGAAGGCGTCCTTGAAGCGCGCCACGTCCATCCGCGGCGACTGCGCCTTCAGTTCGCGGACCCGGCTTTTCAGGCCCTCCAGCGTCTGGTGGTGGAAGACCAGATCGTCGCTGACCTTCACCAGCACCTTTTCGCGCAGAAGCAGGGTGACGATCTTTTGCGACCGCACGAGATCGATCTTCACCCCGGCCAGCACCTCCTTGAGGGCCGGAACCTCGATGCCCGCCTGGGCGAAGGCCGCCTCGATCTGGGCTTTCGACTGCGCCTCGTCCTCCTGCATCACCACGCGATGCCCCGGCAGATGCACCTGCTCGTTGGTGACGGCGATCCGTTTCGCGGTCAAAAGCGCAGTCATCCCGCCATGGAACAGTTCGCGTTCCAGGCCGCTTTTGGTCAGCAGTTCCTGCTTGCTGATGCCGCCCGACAGCGGATTGGCGTTCTGGAAGGCCTTCACGGCATAGAACAGTTCGCGGGTCAGCCGATCGAACGCCGCCACCGCCACCAGCACCTCCTCGAAACAAAGGATTTCCTTCGCCTTCACGCCGGCGTCGATGGCGCGTTGCAGCCGTTTGGCCGGCCATCCCGTCTCGAAGACGGCCTCCCGCCGGCGCAGTCCCCGCTTGTCGCGGCGCGTCGCCAGAATGCGCAGACGGCAGAGATCGTCGCCGTCGCTCAATTCGCCCAGCATGGCGATGCGGGCCGGCGCCTTCATCCGGCGCACCGGATTGACGTCGACCACCTGCCCGCCCCCCACCGTGATGACGGGGGAGAACTGCCGCACGATGAAACGATCGCCCGGCGCCGCGGGCACCGGCGCGGCGAGGCGAAGCTGCGCCCAGGCGCTTTGTCCGGCGCGCAGCACCGCGCCTTCGTACAGATGGACCTGCGCCACCCTCTCGGCGGTGAAAAGATGCAGATGGACGCGGGCGCGGGTCTTGAGATCCGGCGCGTCCGGCGCCAGGGACAGACGCACGTCCAGCCGTTCGGCCGGCCGCAGCAGGCCCGGTTCGGCCAATGTCATGCCGCGCTCGATCTCCTCCTGGCCGATCCCCGCCAGATTGAGCGCGGTGCGCTGGCCGGCCGAGGCGATCTCGACGCTTTCGCCATGCACCTGCACGCCCCGCACCCGCACCTTGCGGCCCAGGGGCAGGACCTCGATGTCCTGCTCCTTACGGATCTGACCGGAGACCAGGGTGCCGGTCACCACGGTTCCGAATCCCTTCATCGAGAAGACGCGGTCGATGGGCAGGCGAAACGCCGCATGGACATCCTTCTGCGCGGTCTCCGCGGCCAGGCGCGCCATCTCGCGCTTGAGGTCCTCCAGGCCCTGTCCCGTCTTCGCGCTGACCGCGATGACCGGCGCCTGCCCGGCGTCGAGGAACGATCCCCGGACCAGGTCCGCGACCTCCATGCGGACCACCTGCAAGGTCACCTCGTCGACCAGATCGCATTTGGTCAGCACGACGATGCCGCGGCGGACCTGCAGCAACCGGCAGATGGCGAAATGCTCGCGGGTCTGCGGCTTGACCGATTCCTGGGCGGACACCACGAAAAGCACCAGATCGATGCCGCAAACGCCGGCCAGCATGTTGTGGACGAAGCGTTCATGTCCCGGCACGTCGACGAACCCCAGCCGCACGGGCCCCTGGGGCCCGTCCAGATCGAGATGGGCGAAACCGAGTTCGATGGTGATGCCGCGGCGTTTCTCCTCGGCCAGGCGATCGGTGTCGATGCCGGTCAAGGCCCGCACCAGCGCGGTCTTGCCGTGATCGATGTGTCCCGCGGTGCCGATAATGACGGATTTCATCTTAATTGGGCCCTGTCGACTTTGGTCAGTGGGGCGGGCCTGCCCGCCCGCCTTTTCCGCCGGACGCGGGCGGGGACGGAAAGGCGTCTGCCGTCGGGCAGGACGGAAAGATATGGCGGAAGCGCGTGTGAGTCGAACACACCAGAGACAGGAGGACCTGCCTCTCACCGGTTTTGAAGACCGGGAGCATCACCGGACACTACCCGCTTCCATCACGATTGAAGTCATATCCCCCAGTTCAATCATGCCCTTTGACGTCATGAAGACGGACAAGCGGCGGTCCGCATATGACCCCGCGAACAAGGGGTCCGACCGATACTGTGATGAGGTCCAGGCACGGTGTCAACCAACCCGTGACGGCGCCGAACGAATTCGCAAGACCTCCGCCCATATTTCCGACCGCTCCCGCCAAAACAGCCTTCATCCGCCCTATTCCGCAACAATATTAGTCGATAAGTAACACTTATCGACAGATATATTTTTGTTATATTCTTTGCGGAATCCTGTCTTTTTCAAACATATGGGGATAGTTATCATAGAAATTACCATTGGCAATAGGCTTTAGGCGAGAATCGCCTTTACTCATTCACAGCAACTCGTATACCATTTTATGAAATTATCTGGGCATTCGAACGCGCGACGGCATGGCGGATCGCATCCTCCGTCGAACAAAAACGGGGGATTTCCGCGCTTTCGCTCGGAAAAGGGACGTGATTTTCGGCGCGGGCCTATATTGGTTGATAAATATTCTTAATCGAAACGCTGGACCGGGAGGGCATGCCTGCGCATGACCCGCCCGGGATCCGTTTTCCAAAGGCTTCGGCCGGGGTGCCGGCATCCCGGCCGAAGCAGCGAGGCAAGAGGGACGAAAGATGGAAAATAAGGTTCTTACGGTCTGTCCGTATTGCGGAGCGGGATGTCACATCAATCTCGTCACCGACAACGGCAAAATCGTCCGCGCCGAAGGCGCCCCCGGACGCACCAATGAAAGCCAGCTTTGCCTCAAGGGGCTCTACGGCTGGGAATATCTGAACGATACCAAGACGCTGTCGCCGCGCCTGAAGCGGCCGATGATCCGCCATTCGCGCACCGAGCAGTTCCAGGAAGTGTCGTGGGACGAGGCGATCGAATTCGCCGCCAGCCGGATGCGGGCGATCAAGGAAAAATACGGTCCCGACGCCATCATGCACACCGGTTCGGCCCGCGGTCCGGGCAACGAAGCCAACTATGTGATGCAGAAATACGTGCGGGCGGCGGTCGGCACCAACAACATCGATCACTGCGCGCGAATTTGACACGCCCCATCAGTGGCCGGTCTGGCTGCTACACTTGGTAACGGGGCAATGAGCAACTCCATTCCGGAGATCGAGGACACCAAGCTGGTCTTCGTCTTCGGCTACAACGCGGCCGATTCCCACCCGATCGTCGCCAGGCGCATCGTTCGGGCCAAGGAGAAGGGCGCGAAGATCATCGTGGTCGATCCGCGCCGGACCGAGGCGGCGCGCATTTCCGATCTGTGGCTGCCGATCACCAACGGCTCCAACATGGCGCTGGTCAACACCTTCGCCAACATCCTGATCGAGGAAGGACTCTACAAGCGCGAATATGTGGAGAAATACACCGAGGGATTCGACCAGTATCGCGAGATCGTGGCCCGGTACACGCCCGAGGAAACCCAGAAGATCACCGGGATCGAGCCCGAACTGGCCCGCCAGGCCATGCGCATGTACGCCGACGCGGCCGACGCCTTCATTCTTTACGGAATGGGGGTGACGCAATTCGGCCAGGCGGTGGACGTGGTCAAGGGGCTGTCGGGACTGGCCCTGCTGACCGGCAATTACGGTCGTCCCAACGTCGGCATCGGGCCGGTGCGCGGACAGAACAACGTGCAGGGCACCTGCGACGTCGGCGTTCTTCCCAACGTCTTCCCGGGCTATCAGCCGGTCACCAATCCGGAGGTGCGCGCCAAGTTCGCCAAGGCCTGGGGCGTCGAAAGCCTGCCGGCCGAGCCCGGCTACATGTTGTCGGCCATTCCGCATCTCGTGCATGAGGGCAAGCTGAAGGCCTTCTACGTCTTCGGCGAGGATCCGGCGCAAACCGATCCGGACCTGGCGGGCGTCCGCGAGGCGCTGGAAACGCTCGAACTGGTCATCGTGCAAGACATCTTCATGAACAAGACCGCCCTTTTCGCCGACGTCATCTTCCCGGCGACGGCCTGGGGCGAGCATGACGGCGTCTATTCGTCGGCGGACCGCGGCTTCCAGCGCATGCGCAAGGCGGTGGAACCCAAGGGCGACGTCAAGCCGGACTGGGAAATCTTCTCGCTGATGTCGAACGCCATGGGTTATCCCATGAAATACGAGAACACCAAGCAGATCTGGGACGAGATGCGTGAACTCTGCCCGCTCTATTATGGTGCGACCTACGAGAAGATGGAAAAGCAGGGCGGCGTGCAATGGCCCTGTCCGACCATGGATCACCCCGGCACGCCCTATCTCTACGCCGGCAACAAGTTCGACACCCCCAGCGGCAAGGGGCAGCTTTTCGCCTGCGACTGGCGGCCGCCGCTGGAAAGGCCGGACAAGGACTATCCGCTGGTCCTCTCCACCGTGCGTGAAGTCGGGCACTATTCCTGCCGCACCATGACCGGAAACTGCCCGACCCTGAAAACCCTGGCCGACGAGCCCGGCTATCTGCAAATCTGCTCGATCGACGCGGCGAAATACGGGATCGAGAACGAAGCCCTGCTGTGGATTTCATCGCGTCGCGGCAAAGTCCTCACCCGCGCCCAGATCACCGAGCGTTCTAATCAGGGCACCGTGTATATGACATATCAATGGTGGATCGGTGCCTGCAACGAGCTGACCCTTGAACATGTCGACCCCATATCGAAAACTCCGGAATTCAAGTACTGCGCGGTTAAGATCGAACCTATCCAGGATCAAATGATGGCAGAGAAATACTTGCAGGAGGAGTATACGAAATTGCGCCGCAGGTTGAGTGAACCGGTACAATGAACTAGCCTCTGTTTTCATGCCTACTCCTCCGGGTGAGGAGTAGGCATTTTTTGTATTCATCCGTCACCGCAAGGCCCGCCCACCGTTTGGATTGAACCGATCTTTCATAAAAAGCGCGACGTGCCGTCGTTTCGGGCCCGATTTGCGCAGAACCACCAGGGAGGACAAACCCATGCGATATGTGTTCATCTTCAACGATTCCCCTTACGGGAATCAGCGGACCTACAACGGTTTGCGATTGGCGTTTTCCCTGTCCCGCAAGACCGCCATCCGCGTCTTTCTGTTCGGGGACGGCGTGACGTCGGCGCTGGCCGGCCTCGCCCCGGCGCATGCCGATTACAATCCGCAGGAAATGCTGCAGGCCATCGCCGGCACCGGCGCCGAAATCGCCGCCTGCGGCACCTGCATGGAAGCCCGCGGCATCACCCAGGATGGCCTGGTCGCCGGGGTGACGCGCGGCTCGCTCGACCAACTGGTGGAATGGACGGAAGAGGCGGAGAAGATCATCACCTTCTGAGGGGCTCGCCGACAGGGGCGCCAGAGCGCCGGCGCCACCCGCGCCCTGGGCGGACGTCGCCGGCCCGATCGCGGGGAAAGGCGGGCGGTTCCGGCCTGCCAAGCCCCTTTTATCGCGCCGAAGGGTAATGTTAAACTTGCCCCCCTGTGGTGATGATCGTTTCCGGCAAGAATGGCACCCGGCCGATGGGAAACGACATTCGGTCGCTCCGACGCGTTCTTGACCCTCCCACACCCGAACGGATCCCATTGCCATGGAAGAAAAACTCGAATTCCTGATTGCCCTGGCGCGGGAGCAACATTTCGGCCGTGCCGCGCAGATTTGCGGCGTCTCGCAACCCAATCTTTCCCTGGCGATCAAGCAGCTCGAGTCGCATTTCGGCGTTCCCCTGGTCGATCGCGGGTCGCGCTTCGTGGGTTTTACGGCCGAAGGCCAGCGCGTCTTGGAATGGGCCCGCCGAATCGTCGGCGACACGCGCGCCATGCACGCCGACATCGAGACGATGAAGCAGGGACTGACCGGCCATTTGCGCCTTGCCGTGGTGCCGACCGCCCTGCCCATCGTCTCGAAGATCACGGCGGCGTTCTGGAAACAGCATGCCGGGGTCAAACTGACGATTTCGTCGCATACATCGACCGAAATCCTTTCGCACCTCGACAATCTCGAGGCCGAGGCCGGCATCACCTATCTCGACAACGAGCCGGTCGGGCGGGTGATCGAGATACCGCTCTATCGCGAACGCTACCATCTGGTGACCGCCGCCGCCGGGCCGTTCGGCGACCGCCAGAGCGTGACCTGGGAGGAAGTCGCCACCCTGCCGCTCTGCCTGCTCAGCCCCGACATGCAGAACCGGCGCATCATCGACCATACCTTCAGGGAGGCCGGCGTCCACGTCGACCCGATCCTGGAATCCAATTCGCTGGTCGCGCTGGCCACCCATCTGAAGACGGGCCTGTGGTCGACGGTGATGCCGCGCATCGTGGCCGAGCCGTTGGACTTCCCGGCGAACCTGCGCACCATTCCCATCGTCGCCCCGGAAATGAGCACCCTGATCGGCCTGGTGGTGTCGATCAGGGATCCGCAGCCGCCGCTGACGGCGGCCCTGATCGACGCGGCGCGATCGCTGGCGCCGCAACTGGCCGAATTGGCCTGAAAATCAACAATGCACGGGAACGATGCTTCCGATATGTCAGTTTCACGCAGGGGTCTTCGCAGACCGGAAAAATGTTCGAAGGGGGGCGTCATGACCGCCTGGTTTTCACGCCTCAGCCTGAGTTGGAAGCTGACGATTCTCAATGTCGTCGGCCTGCTGACGCTGGCTGTCGCGCTCACCGGCCTGGTCGTCGACGACGTCAGGGACAGCATGGAGCGGCAGGCCATCGCGCGCCAGGCCAGCAATCTGGCGGTGGCCTGGGATGTCCTGCGCGCCAGGGGCGGCGATTTTTCGATCAGGGACGGCAAGCTCGGCATCGGCGATCTGGTCCTGAACGGCAACGCGGCCCTGGTCGATCATATCCATGCGCTGGTCGGCGGATCGGCCACCATCTTCATGAACGATGTTCGGGTGGCGACCAATATCCAGCAACCGGACGGCAGCCGTTCCCTCGGCACCAGGCTGGCGCAAGGTCCGGCCTGGCAGGCGGTCTTCCAGCAGCATCGGTCCTATCAGGGCGTGGCCGACATTCTCGGCCAGCCCTACTACGCCCGTTATGAACCGATCCTCGACCGCTCGGGCGCCGTCATCGGCTGCCTGTTCGTCGGCCTCGCCCAGAGCGAGTTCCTGACCGTCGTCGACGCCGTCACCCGGCAAATCGTCCGGGCCTCGGCCGTGTTGACCCTTGTGCTGGGAGGGGTGGCCTTCTGGGCCAATCGCCGCAGCTTCGGGGCGCTCGCCAAGGTCCAGGCGGCCCTCGCCCGCTCCGCCGCCGGCGATCATTCCGGAGAGGTTCCCCATCTCGACCGTCGGGACGAAGTCGGCCAAATGGCCGGCGCGGTGCAGGTGTTCCGGGACGGCGCGCGGGAGATCGACCGCCTGCGGGTCGAGCAGGAGGACCAGAAGAGGCTGGCCGCCGAAGCGCGGAAACACGCCCTCAACCAATTGGCCGACGCCTTCGAGGTCGGCGTCATGGACGTCGTCAGGATCGTCTCGTCCTCGGCCTCGGAATTGCAGGCGACGGCGCAATCCATGTCGTCGGCCGTGTCGCAGGCCACCGTTCGGGCCGGCACCGTCGCCACCGCCGCCGAACAGGCCACCGCCAATGTGCAGACCGTGGCGTCGGCCTCCGAGGAACTGTCGGCGTCGATCTTCGAGATTTCGCGCCAGGTGGGGGAATCGGCCCGCGTCTCGGTCGGCGCCGCCGACGACGCCCGGCGCGCCAACGCGATGGTGCAGGGGCTGGCCGCCGCCGCCGAGCGCATCGGCGAAGTGGTGATGCTGATCAACGGCGTGGCGTCGCAAACCAATCTGCTGGCGCTCAACGCCACCATCGAGGCGGCCAGGGCCGGCGACGCCGGCAAGGGTTTCGCCGTGGTGGCCGGCGAGGTCAAGACCCTGGCCAACCAGACGGGGCGCGCCACCGAGGAGATCGGCCAGCAGATCGCCGCGGTCCAGGAAGAAACGCGCCGCACCGTCGAGGCGATCAAGGGCATCGGCGCCGTCATCGATCAGGTCCGCCAGATTTCGTCGGGCATCGCCTCGGCCGTCGAGCAGCAGGGCGCCGCCACCCGGGAAATCGCCCGCAACGTGCAGCAGGCGGCGCAGGGCACCCAGGAGGTGTCGCGCAGCATCGGCGCCGTCACCCAAAGCGCCACCGTGACCGCGGCGGCGGCCGAACAGGTCCTGAGCTCGGCCGGCGCCCTGGCCGTCAATTCGGAGAAACTGCGGGGCGAGGTCATGCTTTTTCTGGCCGAAGTCCGCGCCGCGTAACCAAGAAAAGGGGTCGCATCATGAGTGCTCAAGCCGGTTTTCGCCTCGGCATCTATGTGTTCAAGGACGCCGAAATCATCGACTATGCCGCGCCCCACGGCGTCTTTTCGGTGGCCCGCCGCTTCAATCCGGAACTGGACGCCTTCCTCGTCGCCGACGCCCAACGTCCGGTGCAAACGCAGGCCGGCTTCACCGTGCTGCCCAACTATTCCTTCGGCGACCTGCCGGCGATGGACGCCTTTCTGATTCCCGGCGGCTTCGGCACCCGGCAGGAGATGCACAATCGCCGCCTGCACGATTTCATCCGCGCCCTGCCCGCGGAGACGCTGCTGACCAGCGTCTGTACGGGGTCGTGGATCTATGGGGCGATGGGATTGCTCGACGGCCTCGCCGCCACCAATCGCAAGGAACCCGATCGGGTCGAGGCCTCGGGCGCCGGCATGGTGCCCATCGACCGCCTGGCCAGGATCGCCCCGAAATGCCGGATCAGCCGCGCCCGGGTGGTCGACGCCGGGCGCATCGTCACCGCCGGCGGCATCGCTTCGGGCATGGAGATGGGCTTCCATCTGCTGCGCCGGGCCGGCTTCGACGAAGCCCTGGTCGGCGAGGTGGCGCGGGTGATGGAATATTCCGAGGCCTATGAGCTCTATCGGCGGGACATCGAGCGCGTTTGACGGTTCGAGCGCGGTCGAGTTTCCGTCATAACGCGTTCCGCACCGGCCGGCGTCCGTCAGTGGCACCGGCGTCCCTGCCGGTGTCCGCCGCTTCGCGGCGAAGCCTTTTCCCACCGGCAGGGACGCCGGTGCCACTTTATCTCTTTCTTCCAGGACGGGTCGGCCGTCGGTGGACTCCGGGGGTCTCGAGCGCCCGGGCCTCACGCCGCCCTGACGCCTTGCAGGAAATGGGCGACCAGGTCCTTGAGCTGCGTCGCTTCGCCGGCCAGCGACCGGGCGGCCCGCAGCACCTCGCCGGCGGACGCCCCGGTCTCTCCGGCGACCTTGGTGACGGTGCCGATATTGGCGGAGATATCCTGCGTATTGGCGGCCGCCTGATGGACGTTGCGGCTGATCTCGGCGGTGGCGGACGACTGTTCCTCGATGGCCGAGGCGATGATCGTGACGATCTGATTGATCTCGTCGATCCGCAGGGCGATGCCGCCGATGGCCGTCACCGCGTCCTGCGTGGTGGCTTGCAGGGCGCCGATCTGGCCGCCGATCTCGTCGGTGGCCTTGGCCGTCTGGTCGGCCAGATGCTTCACTTCGCCGGCCACCACGGCGAAGCCCTTGCCGGCGTCGCCGGCCCGGGCCGCCTCGATGGTGGCGTTGAGCGCCAGCAGATTGGTCTGGGCGGCGATGCCGTTGATCAATTTGACCACATCGCCGATGCGGGCCGAATTGTCGGCCAGGCTCTTGACCGTCCCGTTGGTCCGGAGCGCCTCCTCGGCGGCGGACCGCGAGATCCGGCTCGACTGTTCGACCTGGCGGGCGATCTCGGCGATGGATTTCGACAATTCCTCGGTGGCCGCGGCGACGTTCTGCACGCTGGACGACGCCTCGGCCGCCGCCGTGGCCACCGTCCCGGCTTGCCGGCTGGTCTGCCCGGCCGTGGTCGACATGGCTTGCGCGGTCGCCTCCATCTCCGTCGAGGCGCCGGCCACGACGTCGAGAACCCCCGAGACGGCGCGGTCGAAATCCCCGGTCAGGGTTTCGACGGCATGGGCCCGGGTTTCCCGGACGGCGCGCGCCGCCGTTTCTTCCGCCGCCAGCCGGTCCGCCTCGATCGCCGTGATCCGCAGCACCTCGACGGCGTTGGCCATCTCGCCGATCTCGTCGGTGCGGCCGCGGGCCGGCACGGCGACATCCCGCTCGCCCTTGGCCAGCAGCGCCACCACCGCCGTCAGGCCGACCAGCGGATCGACCACCCGGCGGCTGAAGAAGACGGCGACGCCGAACACCGTGGCGACGACCAGCGCCATGCCGCCGATGGCCAGCAGAAGCCCCAGAAGCGCCTCGGAACGCACCGCCCCGGCATGGACCACCGCCTCGTCGATCGCCGCATCGCGCACCGCCAGGGCGGTTTGCGAACCGGCCACCAGGCGGCTCCAGATATCCTGGAACGACACGCCATAGTCGTTGCCGGCCCGTCCCCTGGCGATCAGGGCGGCGAAGACGGCATCGGTTTCCCCGAAGTATTTCGCTTCGGTTTCCGTCATGACGGCGCCCAGGCGGACCACGCCCTCGAGCTGCGAGGCGGTGGCCTGCAACCGCTGCCAGGCATGGCGGGCCTCGCCGGCCAGGCCGGCCATCGCCTCGATGTCGGCCGGGGCCAGGGATCTGCCGGCGCCGATCGCCGTGGTGATGATGGCGACGCGCCGCCCGCCGACGTCGCGCATGTCCCACGACAGGCGGGCGATGCCGGCCAGACGCCCGACCGTCGGATCGGCCGAGGCCGCGGCCCGTTCCAACCCGTTGGCCACACCGTTCAGCGATGCGATCAGCGCGGTGATCCGCACGCCGAATCCGGTGACGAAAGCGCCGTCGCGCCGGTCCTTGGGCAGGGCGATGGCGGCGTCGGTGTCGCGGTACAGAGCGGCCAAACCCTCTTCCAGCTTGGTCAGGATGGAGCGGGCGGCCTGCCTGTCCGGATAGTCGACGGCGTCGACCCCGCCCTTCGCTTCGCTCATGGCGGCGGCAACGGCCTGGCGCGCCGCGGCGATCCTGCCCCGGCCGGCCTCGTCGGCCGGCGGTTCGGCCAGCAGAAATCCGTTCTGCAGCCCGCGGCTCAAGGTCAGCTTTTCGGTGGTCCGCAAGACGGCTCCCAGAATCTCGGACAGCCGGCGGGCGTCGGCGGCGCGGCTGTAATTGCGCCATTCGGCGACCACGAAGGCCGCCGAAGCCACGACGGCCACCGCCGCCATCGCCGAGATGCAAAAAATGAAGAGGGTTCTGACTCGCATATCGGTCTCTCCGGAAAGGATTGCCCACACGTCCACGCCGACGGCGAACAGTAACCACATCCCTTCCGAAACATCTAGATTTTCTAATAATAATTGCAGCGCGAAACCAATAAGGTGACTTGCCACCCCTTAAATTGTCGTCCATGAATATTATCGATTTACGAATATGATCATGCCATTTGTGCATGGAAGAGCACCATGGCGTTCAGGGATTGTCGATAAAGTATTAATATTTTAATGGTCTTTAGGGCAGGCCTCGCCGCCACGGGGTTTTTTCGTTTGACCTCCCGGGCTTCGATGCGCAGGTTGGGCCGTCGAACGACGCGATTAAGAGAGAAATGATGAGTGACGGTAAAATCGAAGCGCTGCTGGCGCTGCGGGGCAAGCAAGGTCCCATCGGCCGCGATCGCATCGCCATGCTGGAGGCGGTGGCCGAGCACGGCAGCATCACCCAGGCCGCCAAGGTCCTGGGCTTCAGCTACAAGGCGGTGTGGGACGGGGTGAACGCCATCAACAATCTGATGCCGCGTCCCGCCCTGATCGCCCAGGCCGGCGGCCGGAAGGGCGGCGGCGCCGCCCTGACCGAGGATGGGCGCCTGCTCATCGCCGCCTT
>JAATGN010000375.1 GCA_015654615.1 Rhodospirillales bacterium | reverse complement strand
CACCGCCTCGACCTCCATCAGCTCTTCCTTGCCGACGCCGGTGTCGTAATGGGCGCTCTGCGGGCAGTATTTGCAGTCTTCCGGGCATTTGCCGGTCTTGATCGACAACAGGCGGCTGACCTGGATCCGGTTGGGATCGAAATGCGACCGATGCACCCCGGCCGCCCGGTACAGCAGATCGTTGAAGGGCAGGGCGAACAGCGCTTCGATCTCGGCCAGGCCCCAATCGTGGCGAAGTCCGCCATTCGGCGCGGCCGCGGCGGCCGCAAGGGGCATCTTGTTGGCGAGTTGCATGACGGACGGTCCTTTTGATGATTTGCCCGATGGCGGTCAATACCACCTTTGCATCCTGAAAAAAAAGTCTTTAGAACGCAGAGCGTTGATTGGAATGCCGATGCATGACTTCGAAGACGGATGGCGCCATTGCCTGGACGGCCTCGAGCGGACCGGCCGCCGGCGGCGGCTGCGGCCGGTCGACCGCCAGGCCGACGGCGGCCTGGCGGTCGAGGGCCGCCCGGTGCTGGATTTTTCGTCCAACGACTATCTCGGCCTGGCCCGGCATCCGGCCCTGATCGCGCGGGCCCGCGCCTTCGCCGAACGCTGGGGGGCCGGGGCCGGGGCCTCCCGGCTGGTCTGCGGCAATCTTCTCCCCTTCCTCGACATCGAGGAGAAATTGGCCCGCGGCAAGCAGGCGGAAGCCGCGCTGGTGTTCGTCTCGGGGTTCCAGGCCAACGCCTCGATACTGCCCGCCTTGTTCGACGTCAAGGTGCTGGGAGCCGAGCCGCTGGTCTATTGCGACAGGCTCAATCATGCCAGCCTGATCCAGGGATGCCTGGCGGCCGGCGTCCGCCAGATCCGTTTCCGCCATAACGATCTTGGCCATCTCGCGCAGTTGCTGGCCCAGCATCAGGGAGAAAAGCGTCCGCGCTTCATCGTGACCGAAACCGTCTTCAGCATGGATGGCGATCGGGTCGATCTGGCCGGGCTTCTGGCCTTGGCCGAGCGCTACGGCGCCTTCCTCTACCTCGACGAAGCCCATGCCACCGGCGTTCTGGGAGAGGGCGGTTTCGGCCTGGCCAAGGGGCTGGCCGGGCCGCGCTGCCTGGTGATGGGGACCTTCAGCAAGGCCTTGGGCGGGTTCGGCGCCTATGCGGCCTGCAGCCGGCTGCTGCGCGATTACCTGATCAACCGTTGCCCGGGCCTGATCTATGCGACCGCCTTGCCGCCGGCCGTCCTGGGGGCGATGGAGGTGGCGCTCGACCTGCTGCCGACGCTGGACGGGGCGCGGGCCCGCCTGGCGGCGTCCGCCGAGCGTTTCCGCATCGCCATGGCGGCGGCCGGGCTGGACACCGGCGGGTCGTCGACGCAGATCGTGCCGGTCATGCTGGGGCCCGAGGAGCGGGCGCTCGGCCTGGCGCGCGCCTTGGAGGAGGAAGGGCTGCTGGGCGTGGCCATCCGGCCTCCCACCGTCCCTCCCGGCAGCAGCCGGATCCGTTTCGCCTTCTCGGCGCGCCACACCGACGATCAGGTCGACCGGCTGATCGAGGCGATGGTCCGCCTGGCCGGGAGACGGGCGTGACCCCCATCTTGCTGCTGGTTCATGGTTGGGGGTTCGACGCCTCCTTCTGGACGCCGCTGCGGGAGGTTCTCGGCGACCTCGAAAGTGTGGCCTGGGATCTCGGCTTCCGCCGCCCGCCCCGCTTCCCGCCGGTGCCGGCCGGCCGTCCCGTCGTGGCGGTCGGCCATTCCTTCGGTCTGCTGTGGCTTTTGCACGAACGCCCGCTGGCTTGGCATGCCCTGGTTTCGATCAACGGATTTCCCAGATTTTCGGCCGGCGGCGATTTTCCCTTCGGGGTGCCTTCGCGGCTGCTCGAGCGCATGATGGCGCGATTTTCGGAAACGCCGGAGACGGTTTATCGGGATTTCATGACGCGCTGCGGAGTCCGGGACCCCGGCACGCAAGGTCTCGACCATAAAGCCCTGGCCGATGGACTGAAGGCCTTGCGACATTGGGACGGGCGGAGCAGGATGGCCGGCCTTGGAACGGTCGATCTCGCGCTGGCCGGGCGGACCGATCCCATCGTATCGCCGGATATGACCGCCAGCGGCTTCGCCGGGACGGACATCCGGTGGCACGAGGATGGGCACCTGCTCCCCCGGCAGGCGCCGGAGTGGTGCGCCGGACATCTGCGCCGGCTCTGCGACGGCCCGCTCCGTGACAGATTGGGCGGAATCGAACCGGCGGGCGCGGCGCCGGGCGAGGAATGAATGAACGGCAAGACGTCTGAAGATCGCAAGCAGCGCATTACCAGGGCATTCGCGGCCAGGGCCAGCGGTTACGATTCGGCGGCCGACGTGCAATGGCTGGTCGCGTCGCGCCTGGCCGAACGGATCGAGGCGGCGCCGTTGCGGCCGAACGGCCGAATTCTCGAAATCGGCTGCGGCACGGGCTTTCTGAGCGCCCGGCTGGCCGAGGCCTTTCCCGACGCCGAGCTGGTCCTGACGGATATCGCCGCCTCGATGCTCGAACGCTGCCGGATCCGCCTCGGCGAAAGGCCGCAGTATCGGGTCCTCGACGGCGAGCGGCCGCATGGGCTGGAAGGCGGCTTCGATCTGATCGCCTCCAGTCTGGCGCTGCAGTGGTTTGTCGATCTGCGGGGCGGAATCGACCGGCTCGGCGCCTTGCTGGCGCCGGGCGGCCGCATGATGTTCGCGACATTGGGCCGCAAGACGTTCGGCGAATGGCGGCAGGCCCACGGCGCCCTCGGCCTGGTCTGCGGCACGCCGGAATATCCCGGCGCGGACGACTTTCCCTGGCCGCCGGCAGCGCCGCACCGCCTCGAGGAGGAATTGATCCGCCAGCCCTACGACGACGGACATGATTTCGTCCGCACGCTGAAGGCGCTCGGCGCCGGAGAACCGGCGCCCGGTCATCAGCCGCTCTCTCCCGGCTCTTTCCGGCGGCTGCTGACCTCCCTGCAGAGCGAGTTCACCGCCACCTATCATATTCTCTATGGCGAGCTTTACGCCGGAGAGCCCCGATGACCGGCGTTTTCGTCACCGGGACCGATACCGGCATCGGCAAGACCCTGGTGTCCGCCTGGCTGGTGCGGTCCTGGCAGGCCGATTATTGGAAGCCGGTGCAATCGGGGATCGCCGACGGTCTCGATGCCGACGTGGTGCGGGCCGTCGCCCCCGACGCGGTCGTCCATCCCAGCGCCTTCCTGCTGAACGCCCCGCTGTCGCCGCATCGGGCGGCCAGCCTGGACGGCGTGGCCATCGCGCTCGGCGATTTCCATCTGCCGCGAACCTCCCGGCCGTTGGTGGTGGAAGGGGCGGGGGGCGTCCTGGTGCCGCTCAACGACCGCCATTTCATGGCCGATCTGATGGTCCATCTGGGGCTGCCGGTGGTGCTGGTGGCCCGAAGCGGCCTGGGGACGATCAATCATAGCCTGCTGAGCCTGGAAGCCCTGCAGCGGCGCGGCGTGACCGTCGCCGGGGTGGTGATGAGCGGTCCGCCGAACGACGACAATCGGCAGGCCGTCGAACATTTTTCCGGCGTGCCGGTGGTCGGACAACTGCCGCAGCTCGGCGGGCCGGAGGGGTTGACCCGTCATCCGCCGCTGGCATGGCGGCCTTGGGGAATTTCTTGAAGTGAGCGACAGCATCCTCGATCTCGACCGCCGGCATGTCTGGCATCCCTTCACCCAGGAACGGACCGCACCGCCGCCCATGGTGGCGGTGCGGGCCCGGGGCGCCAGGATCGTCACCGAGGACGGCCGGGAATTGATCGATCTGGTCTCCTCCTGGTGGGTCAATCTGCACGGCCACGGGCATCCCGCCATCGCCGCCGCGGTGGCCGAACAGGCGGCCCGCATGGAACAGGTCATCTTCGCCGATTTCACCCACGAGCCGGCGGCCCGTCTGGCCGCCGGGCTGGCCGGCCTGCTGCCGGGCGATCTCGACCGGGTGTTCTATTCCGACAACGGCTCGACCGCCGTCGAGGTGGCGCTCAAGGTGGCGCTGCAGTATTTCGCCAATCGCGGCGACGACGGGCGCCGCCGTCTGCTGGCCTTCGAAGGCGGTTATCACGGCGATACCGTCGGCGCCATGTCGGTGGGCAGAAGCTCGGGCTATTTCCGCGCCTGGGAAGGCTTGCTGTTCCCCGTCGGAATGGTGCCCTATCCGGCCGGCTGGATCGGCGACGAAGCGATCCGGGACAAGGAGGCGGCGGCGCTCGCCGGGCTCGACGCGGCCTTAGGCCCGGATGTCGCGGCGGTGATCATCGAGCCGCTGATCCAAGGGGCCGGCGGCATGCGCATGTGCCGGCCGGAATTCCTCAAAGCCGTCGCCGAACGGGTGCAGGCGGCCGGGGCCCTGCTGATATTCGACGAGGTGATGACCGGTTTCGGCCGCACCGGAGCGCCTTTCGCCTGCCTGAAGGCCGAGGTGGTGCCCGATATGGTCTGCCTCTCGAAAGGGCTGACCGGCGGTTTCCTGCCGATGGGGGCGACGGTGGTGCGCGAGCCGATCCACCAGGCCTTTCTCGGCGAAAATCTGCGGCAGGCTTTTCTGCACGGCCATTCCTACACGGCCAATCCCCTGGGCTGCGCCGCCGGCCTGGCCTCGCTCGAGCTGCTGCTGGGCGGCGACTGCCAGGCCCGGATCGCCGGCATCGAGGCCATTCATGCCGAGCGGCTGCGGACCCTGGCCGCCCACGAAAAAATCCGGCGTCCGCGGCTGACCGGAACCATCGCCGCCTTCGACCTGGGCGAGGGCGACTATGCCGGCACCCTGGGCGCCCGCCTCAAGCAGGTTTTTCTCGACCGGGGTTTCCTGCTTCGTCCGCTGGGGCCGGTGGTCTATTTCCTGCCGCCCTACTGCATCGAACCGGCCGATCTGCATCGGGCCTGGGACACGCTGGAAAGCGCGATCCGCGACTGAGGGCCCGTAAACAATAATCGCGTCATAACGCCCTGGAAGAATAGGGAAAAGTGGCACCGGCGTCCCTGCCGGTGTCCGCCGCTT
>JAATGN010000128.1 GCA_015654615.1 Rhodospirillales bacterium | reverse complement strand
GCGCTCGCAGTGACGGCATTTTCACCCAGGAGGGTCGACCTCGGTCGGTGCGCAACTTCGCAATGACGCCGTTATTCCCAAACGGGCCCGTGCACCATCGGAGACCGGTTCCGTCCATGACCCGAGACCGTCAATGCATCAGACGGCTGACCTGGATGGCGGCCGGACCGATGATGATCATGAACAGCACCGGCAGGAAAAAGACGATCATCGGCACGGTCAGCTTGGCCGGCAGCATCGCCGCCTTCTTCTCCGCCGCCGCCATGCGGGTTTCGCGGTTCTCCTGGGACAGCACGCGCAGAGCCACCGCCAACGGCGTCCCGTAGCGCTCCGACTGCAGCAGGGTCGTGCAGAGCGATTTGAAGCCGGGCAGACCGGTCCGTTCGGCCAGATTGTCATAGGCGAGACGACGATCGCCGAGGAAGGCCAGTTCGGCCGAGGTCAGGGCGATTTCCTCGGCGAGCGCCGGCGCGCTTTCGACGATTTCCTCGGTCACCCGCTGGAAGGTCGCTTCGATGGAAAGACCCGATTCGACGCAGATGACCATCAGGTCGAGGGCATCCGGGAAGGCCCGGCGCAGAATCTTCTGCCGCTTCTGAATGGCGTTGGCCAGCAGCACGCTGGGCAGATAGGCCAGGCCGAGGCCGGCCATCACGCTGTAGCTCAGTTTGAGCCGAAAGGCCAAATCGGCAAATCCCGGCGAAGAGAAATAGAGCAGGGCCAGTCCGGTGACGCCGATGGGAACGGCGACGCGGGCGAAAACGAAAACGACGGCGGCGCTGCTGCGCCGCCAGCCGGCCTGCGCCAATTTGGTCCGCAACGTTTTGTCTTCGAGAAGCGCCTGCAGATTGAGGCGGTCCAGAACCGACCGCATGACGCCGACATGACGCCGCGGCTGGAAGCGGGCGCTGCGTTCCTGCAAGGCGGCCAGCTGGCGCGCCGACAGTTCCTGGCGCCGCTGGGCGACCGCCTTCAGGCGCGAGGCGAAAGGATCGCGGTGCAGGAACGGCAGACCGGCCGCCAGCACCGAGACGAAGGCGCCGAATCCGGCCAGCCAGACGACGATGGTCGAGAGATCCGGCATGGTCATATGTCGAAATTGATCATCTGGCGCATCACCAGCACGCCGACGCCCATCAGGCCGGCCCCGGCGAAGAGGATGACATGGCCGACCGGGGCGGTGAACAGGACGCCGATATATTGGGGCGCCACCACCGCCAGCAGAATGCCGACCAGGGGCGGCAGCGCGCCGATGATCATCGCCGAGGCCTTGGCCTCGCCGGACATGGCCTGGATCTTGTCGCGCATGCGCTTGCGTCCCCGCAGGACATCCGACAATTTGGCCAGCGTCTCGGCCAGATTGCCGCCGGTGCTCTGCTGGATGGACATCACGATGGCGAAGAACCTGAGCTCGGCCGTCGGCACCCGCTCGCAGGCCCGCGACAGCGCTTCTTCAAGGGTGAGGCCGAGGCGTTGGCTTTCCACCACGGTCCGGAATTCCGCCCCGAGGGGATCGGGCATTTCCTGGACGATGATGTTGAAGGTCTCGCTGACCGGCAGGCCCGACCTGATGCCGCGGGTCACGATATCGATGGCGTCGGCGAAGCTTGCGGTGAATTTGCGGATACGCCGCTTGGCCAGAACGCTGAGGACAAAACGCGGCAGTCCGACGCCGGCGATGATCGCCAGGCCGGCGGCGGCGACCGGCGAAGCGCCGGCGGCCAGCGCCAACCCCGTCGCGACGGCCGCCGCCACCGCCGACAGACCGAAGAAACGCCCGACGCTCAGCGACAGTCCGGCCTGAACGATCGTCTGGCGCAAGGTGCGCCCGGCCTTTCGGCGCCGGGTGGCGTCCAGTTCCTTGAGCTTCCCCGAGACCATTTTGCGGCGCGCCTGAACATCCGCCGGAAGATCCCGGGCCGTCTTTTTGAATTGTCCCACCGATGCCCCGGCCACGTCCCTGAGCCTGCGCCGCAGGCGGGCGCGGGCGCCGCAGAGCATGGTGTAGAGCATCAGACCGAGGCCCGCGGTGATCGCCAGGAAGGCCACCGCGGCCCACAGCAGGGGATCGGCCAGACCGATCACGGGAGCACCTCGAGGGCTTCGGCCAATTCGCGTTCCAGGCCGAAATATTTGGCATGGTCCCAGAACTTGGGACGCAGGCCGGTGCTGACGTGACGCCCGAGGATGCGGCCCTGGGCGTCCTCTCCCTCGATGTCGAAAACCATCAGATCCTGAAGGGTGACGACATCCCCCTCGATGCCGACGATTTCGGTGACATGGGTGATCTTGCGCGATCCGTCGCGCAGGCGGGCCGCCTGAACGATCACCTGGACCGACCGGGAAATCTGTTCGCGGACGGCTTTCGAGGGCAGCGCGTACCCCCCCATGGCGATCATATTCTCCAGGCGGCTGATGCATTCGCGGGGATTGTTGGCATGGACGGTGCCCATCGACCCATCGTGACCGGTGTTCATCGCCTGCAACAGGTCGAACGCCTCGGGACCGCGCACCTCGCCGACGATGATCCGCTCGGGCCGCATGCGCAGGCAGTTCTTCACCAGATCGCGCATGGTCACCGTGCCGGCGCCCTCCAGATTGGCCGGCCGCGTTTCCAGGCGCACCACATGCGGCTGCTGAAGCTGCAGTTCGGCGGCGTCTTCGCAGGTGACGATCCGTTCGCCCGGATCGATATAGCGGGTCAGGCAATTGAGCAGCGTCGTCTTGCCGGAACCGGTGCCGCCCGAGACGATCACATTGAGACGCGACGCGCCGATGACCTGGAGAAGCCGGGCGCCCTGCGGCGAGATCGAGCCGAATCCGACCAGCGTGTCCAGCGTCAGCCGGTCCTTCTTGAACTTGCGGATGGTCAGCGTCGGGCCGTCGATAGCCAGGGGCGGCACGATGACATTGACGCGCGATCCGTCGGCCAGACGGGCGTCACAGATGGGACTGGTTTCGTCGACCCGGCGTCCGACCGCCGAGACGATGCGCTGGCAGATGTTCATCAGCTGGGCGTTGTCGCGGAAATGGATATCGGTCAGTTCGATGCGCCCGCCGGTCTCGATATAGATCTTGCCGGCGCCGTTGACCATGATGTCGGAAATGTCGTCGCGGGCCAGCAGCGGCTCGAGCGGCCCCAGGCCCAGAACGTCGTTGCAGATGTCGGTGATGACCAGTTGCTGTTCGGCCCCCGACAGCACGATGTCGCGCATGCTGATGATTTCGGAAACGATGTCCGAAATCTCCTCGCGCACCGCCGCCGGATCGAGCCGCCCCAGTTCGGTCAGATCGACCGAATCGATCAGGTCGCGGAAAACGGCGATCCTGACGTCCTGAAGCCGGTGATCGATGTCGGGGCCTTTTGCCGCCGCCCCACCGGCGATGTCCGCCGTCCTGGGCGCAGCCGGCTTGGCCGGCGTCGCCGGAGTCCGCGCCGTCACGGTGCCGGGAGGGGTGATGCGCTTGCCAAACATGGATCGGTCTACATTCCTTCCGGAGATTCGCCGTTTTCACATATCTCTGCGGCGGTGTTCAACAGGCTCAAATGGGTAACCCGAACTCGTATCCCCACGGCACCTTCCCCAATCCGCTCGCATGCAGGTATTAAGGCATCGTTTTATTGGTGGAGTTTAAATGCTCTGTGTTCATCTGTGATAATTAAAAAATGGCAGGATCATGACCTCGTAAATATAACACAGATGAACACAGATAAGCACAGATGAACATAGAAAAATACTCAGAGAACGATGCGTTTAAAATCAAGACGAGGGCGGCCAAAATTTATAACCAGCCCTTTCTTCAATCCGCTCGCATGCAGATAATTAAGGCATTGCGCTATCTGCGGAGTCGAAATGTTGGCGTCCATTGCTTTCAGTTCAACGATGACATCTTTTTCCACAACCATATCGGCTATGTAAGTTCCGATATCGAGCCCTTTATAGATGACCCGGAAACAGACTTCGCGCTCGACCAACAGGCTCCGCAATGCCAGTTCATGGGCCAACGCCCGCTGATAGATGCCTTCCAAAAAGCCATGCCCCAACGTGTCGGCGACTTCGAACGCCGCACCGAGGATCGCTCCGGTCAGGGGATCTTTCGGCTGATTCTCGTTAAACTCCATCGGCTCTATCGGACAGCCGGTTTCAAGCGTTTCAGCCAGCCCGCAAGGCGATCCAGGCTCCACTCGCTGCGCGCCGTCGGGCCGTGGTGCCGGGGCGCCAGCAACTGGGCCAGGGCCGCCAGTTGGTCGACCAGCTTATGGGTCCGGGCCGTCTTGCCGACCATCTGCCCTTCGTTCAGGGCCTCGGCGAAGATCGGATCGAAGGGAATCTTCAGCGCCGGCTTTTGTTTGAGCGCCTCCTCGAAGTCCTTGGCGGAAAGCTGGGTCTTGCGGAAAAGGTCGGCCTTGTTGATCACCAGGCGGGCCGGTTCCTTGCCGTTGCGCCGCGAAGCCAGAGTGTCCAGCAAAGCCTTGGCGTCACGCAGGCCCGGCAGATCGGGCGAGGAAACGATCACCGCCTCCTCGGCCATTTCCAGCACATGGGCGATCCACGGCGCCCACAGATGGGGCAGGTCGACGACCACCAGGGGCGCCATCCGGCGCAACAGCTCCAGCAGCTTGTCGACCGCCTCGACATCGACCGGCGGCCAGGTTCCGGTCATCCCCGGGCTGGGCAACAATTGCAGCTGATCCTCCGCCCTGACCAGCACGCGATCGATCAGCTGGGCGTCGATCCGCTCGGGCTCGCTCAAGAGTTCGCCGACCGTCTGGCGCGCCTCGACATTGAAGGCCAGTCCGAGGGTCCCGAAGGCGAGGTCGAGGTCGACGACGATCACCTCCTCGCCGGCCGGACGCGACAGCATCCAGGCGGTATTGTGGGCCAGCGTGCTGCTGCCGACGCCGCCCCGCGTCCCGATGAAAGCGATCAGCCGTCCCTTGGGGGCGGCCGAAGGATCGGCGAAAAGCGTTTCGATGGAGGCGGCGAGCTGGGCCGGGGTCACCGGCCCGACCAGATAGTCGCCGATTCCCAAGGACAGCAACCGGCGGTAAGTGGCGATGTCGTTCATCCGGCCGACGACGACGACCTGCGTGCCGGCCACGCAGACCTCCGACAGCTGCGCCAGACGGCTTTGCAGGACCGTCTCGTCCCCCACCTCCTCGACGATCAGCACCTGGGGCGTCGCGTTGGCGCGGTAATGTTCGATGGCGCCGGCCAGCCCGCCGTCGCCGATCTCGATGCGGGAGCGGGAAAATCGGGAATCCCGGCGCACCCCTTCCAGGGTCTGGGCCAGTTCCGGGCGAACGGGAAAGCCGGCGATGGTCAGTCGAAGGATCACCGCTCTATTGCCCTCCCGACGATCCGCCGCTGCTTTTGGTGGTGGCGGAGACCGGCAACGGTACGCTCCAGGTCGCCTCGCCGCGATTCATCTTGTCGATGGCGAGGTCGCCTGTGACCGAATGGGTCGATCCGCCGTCGCGCGCCTGTTCGAGGTCGCGGGGATCGGCCACCATGGCGCCGATATTGCGTTGCAACGTGCAGCCGAAATCGGAATAGGGCGCATTGGGAGCGCTCTCGCTCCAATCGCGGCAGGGCGGCAGATTGACCACGCTGGTCGAAAACCGCAGGGCGGCGCGTCCCGGCCCGATGGCCGGATCCTCGATGACCAGCTGCGGCCGCACCTCGCCCCTCTTCAGTCCCTCGCCCAGCAGGCTTTGCGCGATATCCTGGGCATAGCTCCGGGCGTCCTCGTCGTCGACGCCGCGCGCGCCGACGGAAATTTCGACGGCCCCGGACCCCCGGCGGATGAAGGTGCCGGCGAAATCGTGAAGGCGGCGCCGGTCGTCGGTCGACAAGGCGTATCCGGCATCGGTCCGCAACTGCAAGATGGCCGTCGCCGGTTCGACGACGACGGGATGCTTCAGCCGATAGTCGTTGTCGACGATCGTCGTCGGGGCGGGGGCTTCCCCCTGGCAGGCGGCGACGGCCAGGACCAGGATGGCGGGAGCGATATGGCGGGCGAGTCTGCTCATCTTTTCCTCCCTTCCTATTCGACGATATAGCCGATCGGCCCCTTGAGCGCCGAGGGCGACAGCCCGGCCGGCTTGCCCACATAGGTTTCCTGCAGGCTCATGAGAAAATAGCGTTTGAGATCGGAGGACGGCAGGAAGCCGTCGGTCGGCAGATCGAGGTTGTTGTGGGCCACCGGATTGACCAGATAGGCGGTCACCGTGACCACCAGTTCGGTCTCCTGCCGTTGGAAGGCGGTGCTGCCGAACAGGGTTCCCAGCACCGGGACATCGCGCAGTCCGGGCACGGCGTCGAGGCTGTTGGTGACATTGTCCTGCATCAGTCCGGCGATCATCAGGCTTCCGCCGCTCGGCAATTCCACCGCCGTGGTGGCTCGCCGCGTCGTGAAGCCGGGAACGGTGATGCCCGAACCGGTGCTGACCGAGATGGTATTGTCGACGGCGCTGACCTCGCTTTCCAACTTCAAGCTGATCTCGCCGTTGTTGAGGATCACCGGGCTGAACACCAGGCCGACCCCGAAGGGTTTCCATTCGACGGTCACCACCCCATTGACGCTGGCGGTGGGAATGGGGATCTCGCCGCCGACCAGGAAGCGCGCCGTCTCGCCCGACAGGGTGACCAGATTGGGCTCGGCCAGCGACTTGGCCAACCCCTCCTGTTCGAGGGCGGCGAAATTGATCAGCAGATTCCACGGCAGCACCGACACCCAGCTGCCCGGATTGTTGGTGGCCAGGGTGCTGTATTCGCCGTTGCCCCCCAGAACGTTGCCGGTGCCGGGCAAGGCGCCGAACAGCGACTGGCTTTGGACCGGCAGGGATCCGGCCGAACTGGGAGAGGTGACCGGAAACTGGTAATTGGGATTCTGCGAGCCGATACCGCCGTTCGATACGCCGGAGGTGTTGCCGCCGTTCAGGATGGCGCCGCCCTGCTTGCCGCCTTGCGTCAGGAAGGTCCGTACGCCGAGCTGCTTGACCAGATTGCGGTTCATTTCGGCGACCCGGACCCGCAGCATCACCTGCTGGGCCCCCAGCATGGTGATCTGATTGACCACATTGGCGTCGGTCGTGACGAATCGCCGGGCGATGGTCCGCGCCGCATTGACCACATCCTGGTTGCGCGCCTTGCCGGTCAGGAACAGCGAATCCCCCACCGAGGAAACCCCGATGTCGTCGTCGGGCAGGAGTGCGGCGATGGCCGCGTGGGCCCCCTCGGCATCGGGCCCGACATGGATTTCGACGCGGCGCAGCAATTGGCCTTGCGCGCCCAGGAAAAAAACATTGGTGTCGCCGATGGCATGCCCGGTGATGAAGATCTGGGTGGGGGCGCGCACCACCACATCGGCGATGGCCGGATTGCCGATCACGACATCCTGGGTCGCCCCGGGAAGATCGATCGGCCGCGCCTTGTTGAGGGCCACGGCCAGCACCTCGCCGGGCGGCAGATCGGTGGCGCCTTGAGAAGCATAGGAGGACTTCCGGGAACGGACCGGCAGCGGCACCGCCTGTTTCGGATGGGACGGCAAGGTGGGGTCGGCGACGCCGGAAATCGGCGGGATGACCTCGACGGGAACGATTCGCGGCACCGGCGCCGCCGGGGCCGGCTCGGCAGCCCGGACGCCGCCGCCCATCCCCAGTCCAAGCAGCACGAAGACGCTGGCAACGCGGCACGAAGCGCGACGGAAAAGCACTATGAGAGGATCCCCTTAGAAGGCAAAATTTTGCGTCGTGACGGCGCCCCCGCGGTCGACACGCACGGTCCCTCTGGCCGCCGAAGGGATGATGTCAGGACGCAACGCCGCCTTCAAGGCCGAACTGGCGGCCACGTCGCCGATATAGCCCCTGGCGGCGGCGGCCGAATCGGACGTCATGCTGCGCAAGGCCAGCACCAGTTCCCCCATCCGCCCGGCCAGCACCAGGGTTTCGGCGTCTTTCGCCGAGACCTCGACGGTCACCGTCTTGCCGGCCAGGTTGGCGGCGGCGTCCGGCTTGGACAGTTTCTCGTCCACCGCCACCACCCGCACGTCCGACAGAATGGCCTCGGTGGCGAAGCGCAGCAGATTGCCCCGTCCGGGATGATCGTCGACCTGGCCGGTGGCGGCGTGGATGTCCTGGTTGAGCAGGATATCCACACGGTCGTTAGGCAGCACGAAGCCGGCCACGCCGCTGGTGGCGGTCACCGGGATGGAGACGGCGCGCATGCCGGGGGACAGAATCCCCGCCATCACCCCGGCCTCGTTGCGGCGAAAGACGGCCTCGGGGGTCATCGGTTCGCCGGCGAACAGCGGACGGCGGGCGATGGCGCCGACCAAACCCTCCATGGCGTCGCGATCCTTCTCGCGGCGCACATAACGCGCGTCGAGGGCGGCGGCCGGCCAGGAAACATAACGGACGTCGCCGGCTTTGAGAACGTCGCCTGTCTTGAGGTCGTGAGCGGCGACGATGATCTCGGCGGTATCGGCCGGCGGCGGCGCGACCGCCGCCACCTGGGCCGGCTCCGGCCGGCGGGACAGGACGCGGCTGAACAGCACCGCCGTCAGGGTGGCGACCCCGAAGGCCAGCAGGACAAGGACGATGATGATCGGCCGCATGGCGTTTTACAGTCCGGAAAGAGGTCCGAGGGCATTGGTCCCGAGACAGGCGAGAATCGCCCCGCAGGCGATGGCGACGCCGTAGGGAAGCCCTGTCGCGGGTTTCGTCCGCCGCCCCGGCAAATATCGCATGCCGATATAGATGACGGCCAAGATCCCCCCGGCCATCGCCGTCCCCAGAATCAGCAGCGGCAGCCCCTTGGTCCCCAAGACGATGGCGGCCGCGGCCAACAGCTTGGCATCACCGGCGCCCCACAGCCTGAGAACGAACAGGATGGCTCCCCCGATGAGCACCACCAAGGCGACGACTCCATGGGATGGCAAGGAGGAGGGTGCATTCAGAAGCAGAAGACCAACAGCCGCAGCCGCGATCGCCCCCACCAGGATGTTGGGAATGGCACGAGTGGCCAAATCCCACCCGGCCGCCAATGCCAGCCCTCCCATATAGACGATGACGCACAGGAGAAACAGAAGGGTGGCCAAAAGGGCCTCCTAACCTGGAAGGCATGGAGTTCGCGGTTAACTCTATCAATATATGTAGCATATACGACAATGCCGAAGACGATGCTCTTGGGGAAAGGACTCCGCCGAAAGCATCGTCTGCTGCAGCCGAATGCGATAGCCTTATCAACCTTTGGGAGCGGGAGGCGTAATCGCAGTAACGACCGATTGGAACGTGTTGGAGAGGGTGGTGCCCAATGTCGTCACGGTCCCGACGATGACTACGGCGATCAGAGCGGCAATCAGGCCGTATTCGATGGCGGTGACGCCCGACTGATTCGACAGAAAAGATTTGATGCCTTTGGCAAGACGAGCTTTACCGGCGGCATAAGTGACATAAAGCTGCAACATTTTCGTACCCCATCTAAAAGAAATGGCCAGGATCGTCCCGATCGTCTTGTCCTGC
>JAATGN010000145.1 GCA_015654615.1 Rhodospirillales bacterium | reverse complement strand
GTGGCTGTCCGTGTTCATCCGTGTTACCCAAAATCCGTCGCCATCCCGAAGCGCAGTCCTCTTTGCACGGCATTTTTTAGCAAAGAGAATTAATGGGTGAAGACGATAACTCCCAGTGAGAGAGGGATTCTCTTTGCGCAAAAATTCACGCCCCCTCCCCTAACCCGCATTTTTCACACCGGCGCCGGGCTGCTGGCCCTCGATATGGCCGCCGAAGCCGAAGCGCATGGCCGAGAGCATCTTTTCTCCGAAGGTATGGTCCTGGCGCGAACGGAAGCGGGCATAGAGCGCCGCCGAGAGCACCTCGGCCGGAACCGCTTCCTCGATGGCGGCCTCGATGGTCCAGCGGCCCTCGCCGGAATCCTGGACGAAGCCGGAGAAATCCTTCAGCTGCGGATCCTTGGCCAGCGCGGCGGCGCCGAGATCGAGCAGCCAGGACGAGACGACGCTGCCGCGGCGCCAGACCTCGGCGATGTCGGGCATGTTCAGCGTGAAGCGCTCGTTCTCGGGAAGATCCTGCGAATCCTTGTTCCGCAGGATGTCGAAGCCCTCGGCATAGGCCTGCATCAGCCCGTATTCGATGCCGTTGTGCACCATCTTGACGAAATGCCCGGCCCCGGGCGGACCGGCGTGAATGTAACCGCGCTCAACCCGCGGGTCGCCGTCTTCGCGGCCCGGCGTGCGCGGGATGTCGCCCTGCCCGGGCGCCAGCGCGGCGAAGATCGGATCGAGATGAGCCACCGCCTCCTTGGCGCCGCCGATCATCATGCAATAGCCGCGTTCGAGGCCCCAGACGCCGCCGGACGTTCCGCAGTCGACGTAATGGAGACGCTTGCCGGCCAATGTCTCGGCGCGGCGGATGTCGTCCTTGTAGAAGGAATTGCCGCCGTCGACGATGATGTCGTCCGGCTCCAGCAGATCGCCGAGCGCCTCGACCGTCTCTTCGGTGACCCGTCCGGCCGGCAGCATCACCCAGACCACGCGCGGCTTTTCTTCGAGCGAACGCACCATCTCCGCCAGCGAGCCGACCGCCGTGGCCCCCTCCTTGGCCAGCGCTTCGCGCGACGTGGCGTGGGCGCTGAACACCACGCAACGGTGTCCCGCCCGCATCAGGCGGCGCGACATGTTGCCGCCCATGCGGCCCAGTCCGATCATGCCGATCTGCATTTTGCTTCATTCCTTATGATAGTGCCGTTACAGGAACGCCCCGTCGATGGCCCGCGCCAACGCGACCAGCCCGCCATCGACCTCCTCGAGATGGATCCGCAGCACGCGCCGGCCGCGTTCCACCAGGACCGCGAGATCCCCCCGGGCCTGCGCCGCCTTCACCACGCCGAAACTGTAGGCATGGCCGGGAACGTCGAGATCGGCCGGATCGTCGCAGGTAAGCTGCAGGAACACCCCGGAATTCGGGCCGCCCTTATAAGCCTGTCCGGTCGAATGCTGAAAGCGGGGTCCGAAGCCCAGGCAGGTGGCGGCATGGGTCCGGTCGTGGATTCGCCCGCGCATCGCAGTCAGCATCCGCACATTGGCCTCGCTGCGCGCCAGATAGGCCAGGATCGCCACATAGTCTCCGGCCGCGGCATGCACGCGGGCGAAATGGCTCTTCAAATAGCCCGACAGGGTGTCGTGCCGGCCGAGTTCGGCGGCGTCGCGCGGATCGGCATAGAGGGCCAGGCCGTTCTCGCGAAACAGCGGCTCCTCGGTCGGCAGACGGCGCGACGCCTCGTAATCCGCGGTCAGCGCGCTGGTTTTCTTCTTGCTCGCCTCGACGTCGGGCTGGTCGAAGGGGTTGATGCCGATGACCGCCCCGGCCACGGCGACGGCGATCTCCCAGCGGAAAAACTCCTGGCCGATATGCCAGACGTCCTTCACGCGGATGCGCGCCACCGGATGGCCGGCCAGCTCCAGCGCCGCCACGGCGTCCTGCTGGGCCGGATCCTCTCCGCCCTCCAGGGCCAGATAGGCGAAGAAGCGGTCGGCGGCGTAATGGTCGGGCGTGGCGAGCGGTTCCCCGGCCAGCGGAATCAAGCCGCGCCCCTGCTTGCCGGTGCTTTCCGCCAACAGCTGTTCGAGCCAGCCGCCGAAAGCGGCGATTCCCGGCGAGGCGACGATCGTCACCTTGTCGCGGCCGCAACGCGACGCCGCGACGCCCATGGCGATGCCGAGCTGGACGCCCGGATTCTCGGCCGGCGGAACATCGGGACCGCAAGCCCGTTCCATCGGCGGCACCGCCTCCAGCAGGCGTTCGACGTCGAGGCCCATGGCGGCGGCCGGCACCAGGCCGAATTTCGACAGGACGGAATAGCGCCCGCCGATCGAGGGCACGCCATGGAAGACATAGGCGAAGCCCAGCCGTTCGGCCTGACCTTCCAGCGAGGACCCCGGATCGGTCACCGCGACGAACTGTCGGCCGGCTTTGTCGGCGCCCCGCGCGGCGACGACGCGGTCGTGGAAATAATCCAGGAAGATATTGGGCTCCAGCGTGCCGCCGGACTTCGAGGAGACGATGAACAGCGTGCGGCCGAGGTCGATCGCCGTTTCGACCGCCTTGATCTGGGCCGGATCGGTGCTGTCCAGCATATGGAAGCGCGGCCCGTCGGCCTGCCGGCCGAAAGTCTCGCTCAACACCTCCGGCCCGAGGCTGGACCCGCCCATTCCCAGCAGGACGACGTCGGTGACGCCATGCTGCTTCACCTCCGCCGCGAAGGACTGCATCCGGCCGATATCGGCCCGTTCCCGCGCCACGATCGACAGCCAGCCCAGCCATTCGTCCTCGTCGGCTCCGCTCCACAGCGTCTTGTCGCCGGCCCACAGCCGGCGGATGCGTCCGTCCTTGCGCCAAAGCTCCATCTCCTCGGCGAAGGCGGCCTGCATCTCCGGCGACGCCATGGCGATCTCCTGACCGGGACGATCGCCCTCGACGAGCATGCGGCGCTGCCGGGCGACGGCGCCCAGCAGCTGGTCGAAAGCGTCCGCGAGCTGCTGCACCCCGTCCTCGACCAGTTCCGCCGTGACCTCGGCAAGCGAGATGCCTTGCCGCTCCAGCGCGGCAAGCAGCGTCCCGGCGCTTTCGGCGTCCCGCTCGATGACGTCGGCCACCACCTCGCCATGGTCGCGGAAGGCGTCCATGGTGGCCGGCGGCATGGTGTCGACGGTGTCGCGGCCGATCAGCGCCTCGGCATACATGGTGTCCTTGTAGGCGGGATTCTTGGTGCCGGTCGAGGCCCAGAGCAAGCGTTGCGTCCTGGCGCCGGCCGTCGCCAGAGCCTGCCAGCGGGGACCGGAGAAGGCCGACTGGTAATGGAGGTAGGCGACTTGCGCATTGGCGATCGCCACCTTGCCGCGAAAGCGGTCCGCCGCCGGCTGGTCGGCCAGCCCGTCCAGCCGCTTGTCGACGGCGGTGTCGACGCGGCTGACGAAGATGCTGGCGACGCTGCCGACCTTCGCGACGTCGCCGCCGCCCCGCGCCAGATCCTCGAGCCCGGCGACATAGGCCTCGGCCACCTGCCGATAGGCGCTCACCGAAAAAAGCAAGGTCACATTGATGTTCAGCCCGCGGCCGATCAGCCGGCGAATGGCCGGAATCCCGGCCGGGGTCGCCGGCACCTTCACCATCAGATTGGACCGCTCGACCGTCTCCCACAGCCGCAGGGCTTCCTCCACCGTGCCTTCGGTGTCGTTGGCCAGATAAGGCGAGCATTCCAGGCTGATATAGCCGTCCCGGCCGGCGGTCTCGTCATAGACCGGACGCAGCACATCGGCGGCGGCACGGATGTCGGCCACCGCGAGATGTTCGTAGATGGCGGAAATGCCGTGGTCGGCCCGCTCCTGGAACTGCCTCAGGGCATCGGCGTATTCGTCGCTCTGGCCGATGGCCTTTTCGAAGATCGACGGGTTCGAGGTGACGCCCTTCAGCCCGTCCCGCTCGATCAGCCGGCGCAACTCGCCCTTTTCGATCAGACTGCGTTTCAGATAGTCCAGCCAAAGCGATTGGCCGCAGGCTTCGAGCTGCTTCAGCGGATTCATGCCGTCTGTCTCCTGAACATCGCGATCTGGTCCTTGGCCGCCGCCACGATCGCCTCCGGCGTGAAGCCGAAATTCGTCATCAGATCCTTGATCGGGGCCGACGCGCCGAAGCCGTGCATGCCGATTCTGGCGCCGGACGCCCCCACGTAGCGGTCCCAGCCGATCACCGAGGCGGCCTCGACCGACACCCGCGCCGCGACGTCGGGCGGCAGCACGCTGTCGCGATAGGCTTGATCCTGCATTTCGAACAACTCCCAGGACGGCATGCTGACCACGCGGGCCGGAATTCCGTCCTGCCTTAGCATCTGGTAGGCCGCGACGCAGAGCGCAACCTCGCTGCCGGTGCCGATCAGAAGAACGGCCGGCTTGCCGCCGTCGGCGTCCGCCAGGACATAGGCTCCCCTCGCCACGCCGGCCGCCGGGGCGTAGAGGGTGCGATCGAGGGTCGGCAGCGCCTGGCGGCTCAAGGCCAGGCAGACCGGCCGATGGGTCAGCCCGATGATGACGCGCCAGGCTTCGACGACCTCGTTGGCGTCGGCCGGCCGCAGCGTGACGAGGCCGGGAATCGCCCGCAGCGCCAGCAGCTGTTCGATCGGCTGATGGGTCGGACCGTCCTCGCCAAGGCCGATGGAATCGTGGGTGAAGATATAGACGACGGGAAGCTCCATCAGCGCGCTCAAGCGGATGGGCGGCCTCATATAATCGGAAAAGATCAGAAAGCTGGCGCCGTAAGCGCGGATTTTGGAAAGGACCAGCCCGTTCAGGACGGCGCCCATCGCATGCTCCCTGATCCCGAAATGCAGATTGCGGCCGCCATAGCTGTCGGCCTCGAAATCCCCGGCGCCCTCGAAGGTCAGGCGGGTTTTGGTCGAAGGCGCGAGGTCGGCCGCCCCGCCGATCAGCCAGGGATAGCGGGCCGCGATGGCGTTCAGCACCTTGGCCGAGGAATCGCGGCTGGCGACGCCCTTGGCGTCGGCGGGGAAAGCGGGCAGATCGGCCTCCCAGCCATCGGGGGATTCCCGCTTCTGCATCCTGTCGATCTGCTCCGCCAGATCCGGATATTCCGAGCGGTAGGCCTCGACCCGCGTCGTCCAGGCGGCCCGCAGGTTGCGGCCACGCAGTCCGATGCCGGCCTGGAAATGCGCGTGCACGCCGTCGGGCACCAGGAACTTGGCGTCCTCGGGCCAGCCGTAAAGGCGCTTGGCCGCGCGGATTTCCTCCTCGCCCAAGGGCTCGCCATGAGCGGCGCTGGTATCCTGCTTCTTGGGAGCGCCGTAGCCGATATGGCTTTCGACGATGATCAGCATGGGAGCGTCGTGCGGGATGTCGCGGGGAAGATCATGGGCGTGCCGGAAGACCGCCAGCGCCTCGGCCAGCCGCTCCGTGTCGTTGGCGTCGGCCACCCGCTGCACATTCCAGCCGTAGGAGAGGAAACGCCCCGCGACGTCGTCGCTGAAGGCGAGATCCGTCCCGCCCTCGATCGAGATGCGGTTGCTGTCGTAGATCCAGCAAAGATTTCCCAGCCGCAAATGGCCGGCCAACGAGGCCGCTTCGCTGGTGATCCCCTCCATCATGTCGCCGTCGCCGCACAGGGCGTAGACGTCATAGTCGAACACGGTGAATTCGGGCCGGTTGAAATGCTGCGCCAGCCAACGTTCGGCCATCGCCATGCCGACGCTGGTCGCGCAGCCCTGCCCCAAGGGCCCGGTCGTCGTCTCGACGCCCGTCGTCACATGATATTCCGGATGCCCCGGACATTTGCTGTCGAACTGGCGGAAACGCTTGATGTCGTCGATCGAAACCGCGGGTTCGCCCAGACGGTCGTAGGTGGGGCTGACCGCCTTCACGCCGGTGAGATTGAGCATGGCATAAAGCAGCATCGAGGCATGGCCGTTGGACAGCACGAAGCGGTCGCGATTGGGCCAGATCGGGTCGTCCGGATCGAAGCGCAGAAAACTCTGCCACAGCGTATAGACGACCGGCGCCAGGGCCATGGGCGTGCCGGGATGGCCGGACTTGGCCAGTTCCACGGCGTCCATCGACAAAGTACGGATCGTGTTGATGCAGAGTTCATCGAGCGAGGGCTCGCCGGGCGATACCCTTGCCTTGCCGTCTTCGTCAACGCTCATTGAATCGGCTCCCGTTGAAGAAACCGCGACGATAGACGGCGCCACCGCCGAAGTGTCAGACTCGGAAATTACTCAGGGTTGGCCCGATATTCCATCTTCAGGCGCATATGTCGGATGAAGCCGCAATCCTGGCGTTCATGAGATCCAGCGCCAGTTCCGAACCTCCGGCATGTCCTCGCCGTGTTCGCTGATGTAGAGCTTGTGACGCTCCATGGTCGACCAGTAGCGCGCCGTCGCCGCCTCCACCTGGTCGCCGAATCGGGGAATCCGCTGGATGGCGTCCAGCGCCAGCTGATAGCGGTCGAGATTGTTCAGCACCACCATGTCGAACGGCGTCGTGGTGGTTCCTTCCTCCTTATAGCCGCGCACGTGAATATTGCCGTGATTGCGCCGGCGATAGGTCAGCTTGTGGATCATGGCCGGATAGCCGTGGAAGGCGAAGATCACCGGCTTGTCCACGCTGAACAGGGCGTCGAAATCCTGGTCTTCCAGACCATGCGGATGTTCGGATTGCGGCTGCAGCGCCATCAGGTCCACCACATTGACCACCCGGATGCGGATGCCGGGAACCTCGTTGCGCAACAGGCTGACGGCGGCCAGCGTCTCCAGGGTCGGCACATCCCCGGCGCAGGCCATGACGACGTCCGGATCGCCGTCGTCGCTCGCCCATTGCCAGAGTCCGGCCCCGGCGGCGCAGTGGCGGATCGCCTGGTCGATGTCGAGCCACTGCCATTCCGGCTGCTTGCCGGCGATGATCACATTGATGTAGTTGCGGCTGCGCAGGCAATGGTCGGCCACCGACAGCAGGCAGTTCGCATCGGGCGGCAGATAGATGCGGACGATATCGGACTTCTTGTTGGCGATATGATCGATGAAGCCGGGATCCTGATGGGAAAAGCCGTTGTGATCCTGTCGCCAGACGTGCGACGTCAGCAGATAGTTCAAGGAGGCGATCGGCCGTCGCCACGGAATTTTCCGGCTGGCCTTGAGCCATTTCGCATGTTGATTGACCATCGAATCGATGATGTGGATGAAGGCTTCGTAGCAGGAGAACAGGCCGTGGCGCCCGGTGAGCAGATAGCCTTCGAGCCAGCCCTCGCACAGATGTTCGCTCAAGACCTCCATGACCCGGCCGTCGGGGCTCAGGTCGACGTCGACATCTTCGATCGGGGCCATCCATTCCTTGCCGGAGACCTCGTAGACCGCCTCCAGCCGATTCGACGCCGTCTCGTCCGGGCCGAAAAGACGAAAATTCCGGCTGCCCAGATTGAGCTTCATCACGTCGCGCAGAAACGTCCCCAGGATGCGCGTCGCCTCCGCCTCGACGCCGCCGGGCGCCGGCACGGCCACGGCGTAATCGCGGAATTGCGGCATCGACAGGGGCCGCAGCAATTCACCGCCGTTGGCGTGCGGATTGGAGCCCATGCGGCGCCGCCCGGTCGGGGCCAGCGCCGCCAGTTCTTCGCGGAACTTGCCGTTCTCATCGAACAGTTCGTGCGGCCGATAGCTCCTCAGCCAATCTTCGAGTTGCTTGAGATGGTCCGGATTCTTGAAATCGGCGATCGGGACCTGATGGGCCCGCCAGGTGCCCTCGACCGGCTTGCCGTCGACGACTTTCGGCCCGGTCCAGCCCTTGGGCGTGCGGAAAACGATCATCGGCCAGCGGGGACGCTCCGGCTTTTCCCCCACGCCCGGCGCCCGCGCCTCGCTCTGAATGCGGCGAATCTCGGCCAGAACCGCATCGAGCGTCGCGGCGAGGCATTGGTGCAGAAGCATCGGGTCGTCGCCCTCGACGAAATGCGGAGCGTAGCCGTAGCCCTGCAACAGCGCGGTCAGTTCCTGGCGGCTGATGCGCGCCAGCACCGTCGGATTGGCGATCTTGAAGCCGTTGAGATGCAGGATCGGCAGAACGGCGCCGTCGCGCGCCGGATTGAGGAATTTGTTGGAATGCCAACTGGCGGCCAGCGCCCCGGTTTCCGCCTCGCCGTCGCCGACGACGCAGGCGACGATCAGATCCGGATTGTCGAAGGCGGCCCCGAAGGCGTGGGTCAGGCTATAGCCCAGTTCGCCGCCCTCATGGATGGACCCCGGCGTTTCCGGCGAGACGTGACTGGGAATTCCGTAAGGCCAGGAAAACTGGCGAAACAGCCGCTGCAATCCGTTGCGGCTGCGCTCGATGGCCGGATAATGCTCGGTGTAGGACCCTTCCAGATAGGTCTGGGCGACCAGACCCGGCCCGCCATGGCCGGGGCCGGTGATATAGATCATGTTCAGGTCGTTCTCGGTGATCAGCCGATTGAGATGCACATAGAGGAAGTTCAACCCCGGCGTCGTCCCCCAATGCCCCAGCAGGCGGGGCTTGATGTTTTCCAGCGTGAGGGCCGTTTCGAGCAAGGGATTGTCCTGCAGATAGATCTGCCCGACCGACAGGTAATTCGCCGCACGCCAATAGGCATGCATTTTCCCGAGAAGATCGGGCGACAAGGTATCAGGCATCGGATCCTCTCCAGCTACGAAAGCGTGGCCTCCTCCTTCCCGCCGCCCCAGGTGAGCGTCAGCCCGATGTCGCCGGGAAGGCCGCCCGGGAAGTCGAGAACCTGGGCAAAAAGATGAAAACCGTTGGGCTTGAGGTCTCGTTCCCACAGGTGATAAATTTCGGCGGCTTGGCCGCGCAGGGTTTCCGGCCAGTCGTCTTCCGGAGCATTGATGGCGCGCCCCCCGTCGCTGCACAGTTCGCCGGGAAACCGCAGCAGAAGCAGTTCCTTCAGTCCCTCTCCGGCGGCGACCCGGGCCCGGCGCAGGATGTCCTGCCAATTCGCATCCTCGACGTGGTGCTCGGTCAGGTCCTGGACCTGCGCCTTGCGCTGTTCGACCGCCGCCTGCCGATCCTTGTCGTGCTGTTCGACCTTTTGATTGTCGAAATCCGCCATCAGGGTGCGAAGGGCGTCGGCCGTCACCATCGCCTCCGCCGGCTTCTGTTCCTTTTCCGCCGCGGCCGGGGCCGGGACCGGCTTGGACTGGCCGAAATGCTCGTCCAGGCTGGCGAACGCCGCCGATACCAGGCCGTCGGGCCGGCTGGCGGGTGACGGCGCGGCGGGTGCCTCGGCCATCTGGCGAACCAGATCGGCCCGGCTGACGATTCCCACCATCCGGCGATCCCGCACCACCGGAAGCCGCTTGATCCGATAGCGGGTCAGCAGTTGGGCGATCTCCTGGAGTTCGGCGCTCTCGGGAACGCTGATCACCGGCGCGGTCATCACGTCGCCGGCCGTCCGTTCCGGGCGGTCGAGATAGGCCAGGAATTCGGGGCCCATCGGCTCGCCCTCGGCCAAATGGGTCAGCCACGACTCGCGCTTGGCGTCTCCTTCCCCCTTGGCCTGCGGGGCGATCAGGTCGCTTTCGGTGATCATGCCGACGGGCAAACCTTCGGCGTCGACCACCGGCACGCCGCTGATGCCGTTCGCCACCAGGATCTTGGCGATCTGCGGCAGCGTCATATCGACGGTCACCGACAGAACCGTGCCGGTCATCATGTCCTGAGCGATCATCTGCGTCATTCCCAATCCGGGGCCCAAGGTGAGGCCCGCACCCGACCGTCTTTTGCCGTCGACCCTTTCTACCCCTCGCCGCGGCCGGCGGTTATCCCCGGAATGTACTCAGATCCCGGCAATGGCCATCGCGGCGGAATGCCGCGATGGCCGAAAAACGGCGGAAAAGGCCGAAATTTCCGCCGGAACCAGGACCCTGGTAGTTTCCGAATCTAGCCGGGGGGAGCATCGCCGGTTACCGTCGCCTGCGGCCGGATCAATGGGCCAGGAGGCAAAGCATGGCCAAAGCCGACATCCTGCGGGCATTGCGCCGACACATCCAGGCCATGGGCGCCACCATCGACGAGGGGCGCGGAAGGCTGACCGGGAAAATCGAAGACAATGAGAAAGTCGAGCTGGCCGCGCGCCTGGCCGGGTTGATCGAGCAACGAGATGAACTGACAAAAAAGTTGAACGGCTGGGAAGCCCTCTCCGACGATCGATGGTCGAATCTGGAGACCCAGATCGGCATCGAATGGCAATACCTCGTCCAAGACCTGGAAGAGCGCTGGGGTCGGCTGGAGTAAGCGGTATCCCCCCGAAAGCCCGGCCGACGACGACGGCCGCCATGCGCCCGATCGCCTCACTGAACGTGATCACGACCCAATGGTGTCTTGCGTCCTTCGAATGAAATGGCCGCGAGGCGATGGGATGGTGATTGCCCCTACGGAGCCTACTCATGCAACAGGTTCAGGCAAATTTACCGACGGCCGTCCAGAAGTCCGCGCCGGAGACATCCGCGGTGCCGGAGACGTCGCTCGGATTGACCAGCGCGGAGGCGCGCCAGCGCCTGGAGAAAGACGGCTCGAACGCCATAACGGACGTTGCCCGGCACCCGGTGCGGCGCGCCCTGGCGAAATTATGGCAGCCCGTTCCCTGGATGCTGGAAGCCGCCATTCTCCTGCAGCTTTTCCTTGGAGACTATGCCGAGGCCGGTTTCGTGGCGCTTCTGCTGATCTGCAATGCCGCCCTTGGCTTTTTTCAGGAAGGCCGCGCCCAGGCGACGCTGGACGCCCTCAAATCCCGGTTGGCGCTCGTCGCCTCCGTCCGGCGCGACGGGACTTGGGCGACCCTGCCCGCGGCCGAACTGGTTCCCGGCGATGTGGTGAAGCTGTCGCTCGGATCGGTGGTCGCCGCCGATGTGCATGTGACGGAAGGATCGATCCTGATCGATCAATCCATGTTGACCGGCGAATCCCTGCCGACCGAGGCCGCAGCCGGGGCCGAAGCCTATGCGGGAGCCCTGGTCAGACGAGGAGAAGCGGTCGGACAGGTCATGGCGACGGGCGCCCGGACCAAGTTCGGGCGAACCGCGGAACTCGTCCGCAGCGCCAAGGTCGAGACATCGCAGCAGAAGACCATCCTGGTCGTGGTCCGCAACCTCGCGCTGTTCAACGGCGCCGTCACCATCCTGTTGACGGCTTATGCTCTCTGGCTGCCTCTGCCGCGCGCCGATATCATCCCCCTGATCCTGGTGGCGGTCCTCGCCTCGATACCGGTCGCCTTGCCATCGATGTTCACCCTGGCCGCCGCGGTCGGCGCGCGGGCCCTGGCCCGCCGCGGGGTCCTGCCGACCAGCCTCTCCGCGGTCGATGAAGCGGCCGGCATCGATATTCTTTGCGCGGACAAGACGGGAACGCTGACACGCAACGAACTCGCCGTGGTGTCCGTTCACGCGATGCCCGGTTTCGACGAGGAGCATGTGCTGGCCCTGGCCGCCCTGGCGAGCTCCGAAGGGGGGCAGGATCCGGTCGATGCGGCGATTCGGGCGGCCGCGGCAAGCCGGCCGGTCGGCGACGGGCCGGGGCTCGTCACCTTCGTCCCGTTCGACCCGGCGGTGAAGCGCTCGGAAGCGACCGCTCGTCAGGCGAACGGCGATCTCGTCCAGGTCGTCAAAGGAGCGTTCGACGTGGTCCAGGGCCAGTCGCAGCCGTCCGCCGACACGACAAAGGCCGTCGATGCGTTGCAGGCCAAGGGCTTCAGGGTTCTCGCCGTCGCGACCGGCCCCGCCGCCAAGCTGCAGATGGCCGGGCTCATCGCGCTCAGCGATCCGCCTCGACAGGACTCGGCGGCGCTCGTCGCGAAATTGGGCGGCTTGGGCGTCCGCACGATCATGGTGACGGGAGACGCCCCGACGACCGCGCAGGTGGTGGCGACGGAAATTGGCATTTCGGGGCCCGTCTGCACGACGACGCCGCTGCCCGAGGATATCCGGGCCGAGGCGTTTTCCGTCTTCGCCGGCGTCCTTCCCGAGGACAAATATCGTCTGGTCAAAGCCCTTCAGAGGAGCGGACATATCGTCGGCATGTGCGGCGATGGCGCCAACGACGCGCCGGCGCTGCGCCAGGCCCAGATGGGCATTGCGGTGTCCACGGCGACGGACGTCGCCAAATCGGCGGCCGGCATCGTCCTGACCGAACCCGGCCTCGGCGGCATCGTCGCCTCCATTGAGGAAGGCCGGGCGACGTTCCAGCGCATTTTGACCTATACGCTGCGATCCATCGTTCACAAGGTCGTCCAGGTGCTGTTCCTGGCCACCGGTCTGATCATCACGGGCCAGGCCATTCTGACGCCGATGCTGATGGTGTTCATGATGGTCACCGGCGACATCCTGGCCATGTCGTCGTCGACCGACAACGTCCGGCCGTCTTCCAAACCGAATGTCTGGAGAATCGGCAATCTGACCATCGCCGGTATCCTCCTGGGCATCGTCGATCTGCTGTTCTGCGTCGCCTGCCTGGCGACCGGAAAATTCCTGCTCGGCCTGGACAGCGGGGCTTTGCGCACCTTGACCGTCGTTATTCTGGTCTTCAGCGGCCAAGCGGTCTTCTACGTCGCCCGCGAGCGCCAGCATCTGTGGAGTTCGCGCCCGGGGCGATGGCTTGTCGCCTCCTCGGTGGTCGATCTGACGCTGGTCAGCCTTCTGGCCTTTTACGGCATCCTGATAACGCCTCTTCCGGCGGCTGTCCTGGCCGGCCTTTTCGCCGCGGCGGTGGTGTTCGCCTTCCTTTTGGACGCGGTGAAGGGTGTCTTGTTCCGTCGTCTTGAAATCGCGTAGAGCGAGGGAACATATGACACGTTAACCCCCCGTCCCGCCCCTTGGAAGGGGCAACCGACAACATCGCCGAGACCCGCAGACCTTATTTCACGAGACCACGGAGCAAGTTCCCGGCATCCTTACAAAGGGGAAAACGCCGACGTCGTGTCGGCGGCCGCAAGACAGGTTTTTCAGCATGGAAGCTCGCAAGATCCGTCGCCTCTGGATGCCCGTGCAGGTCGGGTTTCTTCTGATGACGTTGTGGGCTTTCGTCGGCTATTGGTCATGGTCCGAGCGGGCGCGCATTCTCGACCTCACCAGCGTCACATTGCAGCAGCTCGCCATCTCGATCGAGGAACAGACGCTACGGCTCTTCAAGATGACCGAAACGGCCCTCCTGGTCGAAACCGACTGGCTGAACGACCATCCCAACGTCTATCCGAACGACGACAAGAGATTCATCGCCCTGGTCGGTCAGCAGATCGCCTTGTCGGACGGCTTTCTCGATTTGCGCACGGTCGACACCGACGGGGGGGTTCATCTCATCCCGTCGTTGCTGCGCGAACCGGTGAGCAACGTCGCCGACCACGAAGATTTCCGCATTCAATTCGATCCGAAAAGGCGGGGGCTCTACATCAGCGAGCCATTCATCAGCGATGTCTCCGGCAGCTGGATCGTCGCGGTGACCGCTCCGGTGGCCGGCGGCCGTGGCAACACCGCCGTCCTGTCGGGAATCATCGAACTGGATCGGCTGACCAAACTGTTCGAGGCGCAGCGCATCAAGCCGAACGGATCGATCGCGGTTGTCCGGGCGGACGGCACGACGCTGTTCCGCGCCCCGGCGATCGCCGGGGCGATCGGCAAGACGATGGCGCCGACGCCCGATTTCAAAGAGCATTTCGCGATCTCGGATCACGGCGTCTTCCGGGCCAAGGGAGCCTATGACGATATCGAACGCATCGTCAGTTTCAGGAAGATGAAGGCCTATCCGCTGATCATCGCGGCGACCGCCAGCGTCGACGACGTATTGGCGCCATGGCGGCAGGAACTCTTGGTTCTCTGCGGGATCGCCTGGCTCGTCACCATCTTGACCAGCGCGATGACCTACCATTTCCTTCAACAGAATCGGGTCACCCAGAAGCGGATCGAATTTCTGGCCTATCACGACGCCTTGACGGGCCTGCCCAATCGCCAGCTGGCCATGGATCGCTTCGCCCAGATCATCGGTCGCGCCGATCGGGCGAACGGCAAGGCGGCGATGCTCTTTCTCGATCTCGACAATTTCAAGGTGGTCAACGACTCCCTCGGCCATTCCATCGGCGATGCCTTGCTGAAGGGCGTCGCGGAACGAATGGGCGAATGCATCCGCGAAACCGATACGATCAGCCGCCACGGCGGGGACGAATTCCTCATCCTGCTCGGCGATGTCCGAGACAACGACTGCATCAGCCTCGTCACCGAAAAGATCCTGACGCGTCTGGAAAGCTCCTTCGAGATCGACGGGCAAAATCACGCGACCTCGATCTCCATCGGCATCGCCGTCTATCCGGACGACGGCGGCGATTTCGAAACATTGCTGAAGAAAGCCGACACGGCGATGTATCGCGCCAAGGAAGCCGGGCGGAACACCTATCATTTCTTCAACGAACAGATGAATGCGCAGGCCCTCGAGACGCTGCACCTGCAGAACGGGTTGCGCCGCGCCCTGACGAACGGCGAATTCATCCTGCATTACCAGCCGCAAATCGATCTGCTGAGCGGCAGGCTGGTCGGAGCCGAAGCGCTGATCCGCTGGAAACATCCCGAACTCGGCCTGATTCTGCCGAACCGGTTCATTCCCATTGCCGAGGACAGCGGACTGATCGTGCAGATCGGCAGCTGGGTCGTCGGCGAGGCCTGTCGCCAGGCCATGGCCTGGCAGGCGGCCGGGCTGCCCAAGTTCGTGCTGGCGGTCAATCTGTCGGCCCTGCAGTTCAAGCGCGGAAATCTCGAACAGACGCTTGCCGACGCCCTGGAGCAGTCCGGCCTCGATCCGAAATTTCTCGAACTGGAATTGACTGAATCGATCCTGATTCAGGATATCCAGAGCGTTCTTCCCATCGTCGAAAGGCTGAAGGGACTGGGCTTGCGGCTTTCGATCGACGACTTCGGCACCGGTTATTCCAGCCTTTCCTACCTCAAGCGGCTCAAGGTCGACAAACTCAAGATCGACCAGTCCTTCGTGCGGGATCTGGCGAGCGACCCGGAGGATGCCGCCATCGTGCGCACCATCATCCAGATGGCCAAGAGCCTCAATCTCAAAACGATTGCCGAGGGCGTCGAGGACAAGGAAACGCTTTCCTTCCTGAGATCGAATCACTGCGACGAAGCCCAGGGCTTCCTCATCGGCAGCCCGATGGAAGCCGATCAGCTGAGCGCGGCCTTGAGCCAAAAGAAGGTGTCCGCCCACGACGGCCGGGCGTCCTATGTCTTTTGCACGGAGATGCCATAACTGCCTGCAGTGGCATCGGCGTCCCTGCCGGTGGAAAAGACTCCGCCGCGCCAGCGGCGGACACCGGCGGGGACGCCGGTGTCACTTTTCCTTAATTCTTGCCGCCGGCCGGGGCGGAACGCGTTATGACGCGGTTATTGTTTTATGGGCTCTTCGTCAGCCGGGATGAAGCGGAGTGTGCCGGCTCGACGCGTTGGCCTGCCGGTGTCGTTCGTATGATTGACGCCGTCCACGACCGGCACATCGGGGAAATCGAAGGGGCTTACCCCGTCCAGGCAAGCGACGTTCACGCCATACTGGCTCGGGTCGGATCGTCTTTGATGATGCGTGTATATTCCGCAGCGGGAACAAAAGAAGTGCTGCACCGACCTGGTATGGAAGCGATAGCTTGTTAACGCATCCTCGCCCTGCAGGACCTTGATCCCGCCCGCCATGACCACGACGGCGCCGCGCATCCGGCAGTAAGAGCAAGTGCAGCGGCGGATCGAATTGAGGCCGTCGCTGAGCGTCGCCTCGAAACGCACCGCACCGCAATGGCACTGGCCGGCCCGAACGTTCGTATCGCCCACCATGTTGCCCGTGTCTCCTGTTCAGGTCACTTCTACGCCCGGTCCCGGTGACCGAGACCGATCTCGATACGAACGTATCTCTAAAATTTGAGCCGGACAATCCATCAAAAATTCGCGCATGGTGTGAGAAAAACTCACGCGAAGGCCCGATGCAGACTTGAACGGCGCCGATCAAATAGCCGTCAGAAGCTCATCCGCCAGCGGCCGGGCAATCGCCGGCACCGCTGATGCCGGAGCATTGAGCCAGGCATCTTGCTCTTCCCAGGTCGCCAGGATCACCGGCATTGCCTTGGGATGGACCGGCGCGACGACGGCGTTCGGGGCGCACGTCAGAAATCCGAACAGCAGATGGTCGCCCGCAATCGGCGCCGACTTCGTTCCCCGCGTTCCGGTCCATGGCCGCCAGATGCCGGCGAACATGGCCGGCGCGTCTCCGGGCAGACCGAACCAGACCTCGCGCTTGGGTGGCGCGGCCGACCACTCGGCGAATGACGAAAACGGCACAAGGCATCGATACTCCGGCGCCAGCCACGCCCGCCAATAAGGCGAGGACAGATTGCGGATGTTGGTCACCGGCCGGTCGCCGAGATTGGGCGGCGGCGGAAAGCCCCAACGCATCGCGGTCCATTCCGATCCGTCGGCGCCGCGGCGGATCACCGGGGCCAGGCGATCCGGATAGATGTCGCGTGGAAGGTCGCCGATTTCCTCGAAGCCGAAATATTCCTGCTCAAGGCCGAGCTTGCGGACGTCGGATCGATAGTGGTTGCACATGGGCTCTCACGGTCTTGCTTTGCTGCGTATACTTGCGCGATTTGGCGATCGGAGATCAATACCAAAGGGCTTCAGCGCCCCGAGGTCACCGCGATCCGCAGGAAACCCGGTCTCGGCCAAAGCCGGTTCGCGGACAAATACGGCCTGGACAAGGCTGCCGTACGGCAATGGGAACTGTTCGATGAAACGCTGAAGAAGACGGCGGTCCGCAGAACGGGGCCTGACCGAAAGGGTCTGACTTCGGTCTCGGTACGGCAACGAAAGGCCAAACCCGCGGGAGGGGTTTGGGGCGAGTGATCGGGATCGAACCGACGACATCCAGGACCACAACCTGGCGCTCTAACCAACTGAGCTACACCCGCCACCGAGAGGCACGTTGTCTATCCCATCCCTGGCGGCGGCGTCAAGATGAGTCCGCAAAGAAATCAAGGGGACGGTATTGCCCAGGCGAAAGCCGGATGCGCCCGTTACGGACGCACCGAGAAACCGAAGCTGCCGCTCGTCCGATGAGTATCGCGCGAAACCACCGCCCAGGACACCGTGTAGGCGCCGGGCGCCAGGGGCCGCGGCAGGGTCAGGCGCAGGATGCGATCGTCCTGCGGGTCGAGCCTGGCGGCCGGCGTGGCCAGCGGCCGCCCGGTGGCGGCGGACAGCGTGATCGTCGAGGATTTCGCCTCCACTCCCTCGCTGAAGGTCAGGCGGACGTCGACGACGTCCACCGCCACGCCGCCGGCCAGCGGGGCCGAAGAGACGAGCTGGGCCTCGGCGAAGGCCTGCGCCGTCGGGAACAGGCCCAAAATGACGGCCAATATGAGGGGCTTCATCGTGGTCTTTCCTTTCGAAACAGGGGCGATGTTCCAGGCTGGATTGCGGCGCCGGCGCCACCGATTTTTTCACGACCTCCGGAGGCCCGCCCCATTGGCCGAGACCGACCGGATGTCACGCCTGCGGCGCCCCGAAAAACCGCGCCAGGCGGCTTATCGCCTCGTCGATGGCCTCGTCCTTCTTGGCGAAGCAGAACCGCGCGTAGTGCCGGACGTCTCCCGCCTGATAGAAGATGCTGACCGGCACCGCCGCCACCCCGGCCTTCACCGTGATATGCTTGCAGAACTCCACGTCGTCGCCGTTCCACCCCAGGGGCCGGAAATCGGCGGTCAGGAAATAGCTGCCGTAACAGGGCAGCACCGAAAAGCCGATGGCGGCCAATCCGCGCGCCAATTTGTCGCGCCGGGCCTGCAGGCCGTCGGCCAGGCCCCGGTAATAGGCATCGGCGCTGCCCAGGCCCTCGGCCACCGCCTGCTGCAGATTGGGCGGCGTGGTGAAGGCGATGTATTGATGCGCCTTGGCCACCGGCTGCAGCAGGGCCGGACAGGCGGTGACATAGCCGACCTTCCAGCCGGTCAGGGAAAAGGTCTTGCCGGCCGAGCCGATGCGCAGGCAGCGCTCGCGCATGCCGGGCAGGCAGATCAGCGGCAGATGCCGGCGGCCGTCGTAGATCAGATGCTCATAGACCTCGTCGCAGACGCAATAGGCGTCGAAACGCTCCAGCAGTCCGGCGATGAAGGCCAGTTCTTCGGCGTCGAACACCTTGCCGGTCGGATTCATCGGCGTATTGATGATCAAAAGCTTGGTCTTGTCGCTGAAGGCGGCTTCCAGCGCCCGCCGCGGCAGTTTCCATTCCGGCGGCTCGAGGCGGACCAGGCGGGCGACGCCGCCGGCGCGGCGGACGATCGGCAGATAGCTGTCGTAAAGCGGTTCGATCAGCACCACCTCGTCGCCCGGTTCGATCAGACCGAACAGGCAATCGGCCAAGGCCTCGGTCCCCCCCGAGGTGACCATCACCTCGCGGTCGGGATCGACCGTCAGTCCATGGAAGCGCCGGGCATGCTCGGCCACGGCCCGCCGGAGCGCCGGCGTGCCCATCATCGAGGGATATTGCTGCGACTGTTCCTTCATCGCCCGGGCGGCCGCTTCGAGAAGCGCCGGCGGTTCCAGGCCCTCGGGAAAGCCCTGCCCAAGGTTGACCGCGCCATGTTCGACGGCCAGACGCGACATCACCTCGAAAATAGTGGTGCCATAACTGGAGAGAACGGAATTAGCTGATTTCACGACGAATTTTCCCAACGAAAGATGGACTGCGGCAACCTGGAGAGAGATCACTCAAGACGAGACTTGCCGCTTTGAATGGCACTGTTGCCGATTATTTCAGCAACCATGATAAAAAATGAGGCATAACTGCTTCGACATGCAAGAAAACCCTTTAAAAATGGGTCATTTTCCGCATAGCCCAACTGGCACAATGCGTGCTAAATGGGTGTGCGGTCAACGCAACGGGTCCCAAGATTAGCAGAGCACCGGGGTACATGAAAAAGATCGAAGCGATCATCAAGCCCTTCAAACTGGACGAGGTGAAGGAATCCCTTCATGAGATCGGTCTACAGGGCATCACCGTCACTGAGGCTAAGGGCTTCGGACGGCAGAAAGGACACACCGAGTTGTACCGCGGCGCCGAGTATGTCGTGGATTTCCTGCCGAAGGTCAAGATCGAGCTCGTCATCGAGGACAACCTCGTCGAACGCGCCATCGAAGCCATCCAGCAGGCAGCCCACACCGGTCGCATCGGCGACGGGAAGATTTTCGTGACACCTGTCGAGGAAGCGATTCGCATACGCACCGGCGAGCGGGGCAACGACGCTATTTAAAACCGTTCGGTAGACGCCTCTTTTAAGCCCGCAGGCCGGATAAAAGCGGTGTCCATTGAGCTTGTCTCCAACGCATGCGTTCAAACCTTTCAACAACTGGGAAACTCACCATGTCCGAAGCCAAAAAAGTCCTCGAATTGATCAAGGAGCACGACGTCAAATACGTCGATTTCCGCTTCACCGACCCCCGTGGCAAGTGGCAGCACACCGCCCAGCACGTCAGCACGGTCGATGAAGACATGTTGACCGAGGGCGTCATGTTCGACGGATCGTCGATCGCCGGCTGGAAGAGCATCAATGAATCGGACATGATCCTGCAACCGGATCTTTCGACCGCCGTCATCGATCCCTTCGCCGCGCAGACCAATCTGGTCATTTTCTGTGACATCGTCGAGCCCCTGACCGGCCAGCTCTATGACCGCGACCCGCGTTCGGTCGCCAAGCGCGCCGAGAAATACCTGGCCTCGACCGGTATCGGCGACACCGCCTTTTTCGGTCCGGAAGCCGAATTCTTCGTGTTCGACGACGTGCGCTACGAAGTCAACATGAACTCGGTGTTCTACAAGATCGATTCCGAGGAAGGCCCCTATGTGACGGGCAAGGAATTCCCCGAGGGCAATTCCGGCCATCGTCCGGGCGTCAAGGGCGGTTATTTCCCGGTTCCGCCGGTGGATTCCGCCGTCGACATGCGCGCCGAGATGTTGACCGTCATGGGCGACATGGGCCTGCCGATCGAAAAGCATCACCACGAAGTGGCGCCCTCGCAGCACGAACTGGGCTGCAAGTTCAGCACCCTGGTCCGCTCGGCCGACTTCATGCAGATCTACAAATATGTCGTCCACAACGTCGCCCACAGCTATGGCAAGACGGCCACCTTCATGCCGAAGCCGCTGTTCGGCGACAACGGTTCGGGCATGCATGTCCACCAGTCGATCTGGAAGGCCGGCAAGCCGACCTTCGCCGGCTCGGGCTATGCCGACCTGTCGGAAACGGCGCTCTACTACATCGGCGGCATCATCAAGCACGCCAAGGCGCTGAACGCCTTCACCAATCCGCTGACCAACAGCTACAAGCGCCTGATCCCCGGCTTCGAAGCCCCCGTGCTGCTGGCCTATTCGGCCCGCAACCGTTCGGCCTCCTGCCGCATCCCGCACTCGGCCTCGCCCAACGGCAAGCGCGTCGAGGTTCGCTTCCCCGATCCGGGCGCGAACCCCTATCTCGCCTATGCCGCGATGCTGATGGCGGGC
>JAATGN010000286.1 GCA_015654615.1 Rhodospirillales bacterium | reverse complement strand
GCTCGACCAGGAAGGACTCCTCGCCCGGCGGCGGGGCCTGCAGCAGGGCGATCAGCGCTTCGGTCTGCGCGGTCGACAGGGGCAGGGGCGGAATACCGAGGGCCGCCCGTTCGGCGGCGTGTTGGCGATAGGCTTCAAGCATCGACATGCGAAATTCCTCCTAAGACGATATTTTGTTGTCTTGTTTGTCGAAAACGGAAAGGCGGGCCAGGAACCAGGTCACCGCCAAAAGATCGGCGCTGCCGCCGGGACTGAGATTGCGGTTGATCAGGGCGTCGTCGAAGGCCGCCATTTTCGCCATGAAATAGGGGGCCCGCACGCCGCCCTCGTCCAGCAGGCGCCGGGCTTCCCGCTGGACGAAGGCCAATCCCTCCAGGCCGCCGCGCGACACCAGATTGGTATCCGCATTGGCGGCCAGCAAGGCCAGGAATGCGGCGAACAGGGCGTGCTGTTCGCTGCCGGTTTCGGCCTCCACGGCCAGGAAAGCCGGAAGGGCGAAGCTCTGCACCGTGGCGAAGCCGGAGGCGGCCTCGCCGCGCGCTCCGGTCAAACCGAAGCGCCGGAACAGATGTTCGCCGGCGGTGGTCGCTTCGCCGGCCCGATCCAGTTCGGCCTCGACCAGCCGCCGGCACATCAGGGTCACCTCGCGGCAGACACCCTGCCGATCGATCGGCTGCCCCTGTCCGAAGCGCCGGCCGGCCGCGCCGCACAGCAGGCCGAAGGCGAAGATGGACCCTTTGTGCGTATTGACGCCGCCGGTGGCGGCGAACATCGCCCGTTCGCAGGCGATGCCGTCGGGACGCAACCGGGACAGGACCTGATCGGCCGGCCCGCCGCTGGTTTCCATGCCACGCGCAAAAAATCTGGCGAACCAGGGAAAAAGAGCCTCCGCACTGGCCAGAAAAGTGCCCAGCCCCATGTCGCGATGGGCCCCGCTGTTGCGACGGTCGACCAACCCCGGCTTCGGCGTGAGCAGGACCTCGCGAAGCAGGGCCCCATGCGCCAAGCGCGCCACGACGTCGACCGCCGGACCTGCTTCGTCGTCTCCGCGCAGGACCCTGTTCAAAAATGCGAAGTTCTCGAATTTTCCCCCCGCCGGCCGGCGGGAAGCCCCCTCCCCCAACCTCTCCCGCAAGGGGAGAGGGGTTCTCTTTGCGTATTTTGTCATGGGCTCACACGCGGAAACGACATCGGGAGTAAATCTAGAGCGGTTTGCGACCGGATTGAACCGTTCATCTTTTTCGTCATCCCCTACGAAAGCGGAGATCCAGGAGTCGCGGAAACGCTCGTGGAGCCCCCCTGGATCCCGCTTTCGCGGGGATGACGATACAGGGTGATCCAATGAGAACGCAAACCGCTCTAAGCCCTGACCTGCCGCACGACATCGATGACGCTGCCGTCGCGATAGCGGACGATGCCCACCACCCTGTCGAGGAACTCGATCGGCCGAGGTTCGCCGGTCAGCGAAATCGCCCGCCTGTAGAGATCCTCGATGCTCATCACCGGCAAGCCGGCCGCCGTCAGCCGCCGGGCCACCTCGGGACGCCGCGGATTGACCGCGATGCCATGGTCGGTCACCAGGACGCCGATGGTCTCGCCGGGCGTCACCATGGTGGTGACGCGAGGCACGACGGTGGGAATCCGGCCGCGGATCAGCGGCGCGCAGACGATCGACAGATTGGCCCCGGCGGCGGTGTCGGAATGTCCGCCCGAAGCGCCGCGCAGCACCCCATCCGACCCGGTCAGCACATTGACGTTGAATTCGAGGTCGATCTCCAACGCGCTCAGAATGACCATGTCGAGACGGTCGACGGCCGTTCCCTTGGAGAAGGGGTTGGCATAGACATTGGTCGAGATTTCGACATGCCTGGGCGAGGTGCGGAGCGACTCGGCCGCGTCGGCGTCGAAGCTCTGGGTGTCGAGAAGGGTGTCGATCAAACCCTTCTTATGCAGATCGACCATGCCGCCGGTCTGGCCGCCCAAGGCCCAGTCGCATTTGATGCCCTTGCGGCGCATCCGGTGCTCGAGAAAGCGGGTGGTGGCGGTCGCCGACCCGCCGGTTCCGGTCTGCATCGAAAAACCGTCCTCGAAATAGCCGCCATGCTCCATCACGTCGGCCGACAGACGGGCGATCAGCAGTTCACGCGGATTGGTGGTGGCGCGCGCCGCGCCGACGCTGATCTTCGACGGATCGCCCACCTGTTCGACCTTGACGATCCAATCGACCTGGTCCTGGCGGATCGAGGCCGGCGTATTCGGGTAAGCAACGATCTCTTCGGTCAGCATCACGACATGGCGGGCGAATTGCGCGTCGACCATGGCGTAGCCCATCGATCCGAAGCGCGACCGGCCGGAAACGCCATTGGCATTGCCGAAGGTATCGCAGGCCGACACGCCCAGGAAGGCGACGTCGATGGCGATCTCGCCGCTTTGGATCAGGGCGACGCGGCCACCGTGGGAATGGATGTTGATCGGCGCGTCCATCAGCCCGTTGGAGATCTCTTCGGCCAGCTTGCCGCGCATTCCCGACGAATAGATCCGCCGGATGACGCCGGCCCGGATATGTTCGATCAGCGCCGAATTGGAGCTTTGCAGCGAGGACGAGGCCAGGGTCAGGTCCTTGAAGCCCATCAGGGCCAGGATCTCCACCACCGTGTTGATGGTCTTGTCGCCTTCGCGGAAACCGTGGTGGAAGGAGATGGTCATGCCATCCTTGAGCCCGACGCGGCGGACGGCCTCCTCGATCGACGGAACCAGCTTGCGGTCGAGCTTGGCCTGGCTGTCGGCAAGATAGGGCGATTTCGCGGCGAAGCCGCCGAACAGGTCCAGGCCGTCCAGACAAAACAGGCCGGAAAGCCTGGGATTGATCAATGTGGTCACGACGTAAAACCCTCCATTCCTACTTGCGGACGCCCGACGCGGCGGCGCGCTGCAAGACGCGGTTCGCATGTGCGACGATCGGCGCATCGATCATCTTGCCGTTGAGCGAGACGACCCCAAGGCCGTCCCGTTCGGCCTGGGCGGCGGCGGCGGCGACCCGCCTGGCGTAATCGACCTCTTCCTGGGTCGGCGCATAGGCATTGTGCAAAAGCTCGATCTGGCGCGGATTGATCAGCGATTTGCCGTTGAACCCCAGCCGCTTGATGAGATCGACCTCTTTCAGGAAGCCTTCCTCGTCGTTGAGGTCCGAGAACACCACGTCGAAGGCGTCGATGCCGGCGGCCCGCGCCGCATGCAGGACCGCACAGCGGGCGTAATAGAGTTCGCTGCCGTCGCCCCGCTCGGTCTGCATGTCGATCACGTAATCGAAGCCGGCCAGCGCGATGCCGATCATCCGCTCCGACGAACGGGCGATGGACAGCGCATTGACCACGCCGGAGGCCGATTCGATGGCGGCCATCAGCTTGGTCGATCCGACCTGCCGGCCGCAGGCCTTCTCGATGCGAAGCACCTCGGCCTCCAGCTGATGCACATCCTCGGGACCGTCGGTCTTCGGCAGGCGCACGACGTCGACCCCGGCCCGCACCGCCGCCTCCAGATCCTTGCGGCCGAACGGCGTCGACAGGGGGTTGATCCGCACCACCGTTTCGATATCGCGGTAGACCGGCAATTGCAGGGCGTGGAACACCAGAAGCCTGGCCGAGTCCTTCTCGCGGAGCGAGACCGCGTCCTCGAGGTCGAACATGATCGAATCGGGCTTGTAGACGAAAGCCGTGCTCAGCATCGCGGCGTTGGCGCCGGGCAGGAACAGCATGCTGCGGCGGAGTCTCATGACAGCGCACTCCAGTTCAGGTCCTGGCATTCGGCGCCGCGCAGCACCGCGGTCTGGACCCGGGCCCGGATGGCGCAATCCAGCGCCCCCTTGTCTTCGATGACCACCAGGCCGGACTCGACGTCGAGCCTGCCCAGGGTTTCGCGCACCACCTTTTCGATCTGCGCTCCGAATTGCCGGATCACCTCGCTGTTGATGACGACCTCGAGCGTCTCGTCCGGGGCCGGCGCCACCTTGACCATCAGGTCGCTCGATTCCAGCGTCCCGGCCAAGGCTTCCTTCACGATCTTCATGTCTTGTCCTCTCTCGTCGAATGCCCGGCTCCGCGGCCTTGCCGGACAGACCTTTTCCCCATTTGCTCAAGCCGTCGGGGCACACACCGTACGATATTTGTCGAACAGCAATTCCAGGGTGGCCGGCGGGACCAGGGCCTCGATCCGCTCGAATTCGCGCGCCGACAGCAATCGGCGGACTTCGGAGGCGGAGATCGGCCCGCCCAGGCGGGCCATGCGGGGGATCTCGACGACGGTGACCGGGGGCGCCGGGCTCGCCGCGGTCTGCAGCCACAGCTTCATGTCCTCGTTGTATTGGCGCGTCGTCGCGCAGAAAGGCTCGGTGCCGACATAGCGATGGGTGATCCCCAGGGCCGGCGCGAGATAGTTGCGGAACAGCAGGAGGTCGATGGCCGTGCAGCACGGCCCGACCATGCCCTTCTCCTTGAAGAAGTAAGCCGGAAAGGTCGCCCGCGAGATCATATATTCCGAGCCGTGATGCAGGCTGACCCTGTCGATGCCGCGGATGCCGATCTCGACCAGCCTGTAGCGGTCCTTGTAGGAGATCAGCGAGGCGTCCTCGGCCACCACGAAGACATGCAGCCAGTCGCAGGCCCGGGCCGCCTGGCTGACCAGATAGTGATGGCCCAGGGTGAAGGGATTGGCGTTCATCACGATGGCGCCGATGACCGCGCCCTCCTTGCGCGCCGCCGCCAGGCGGCGGCAATAGGAGCGAATGCCGACCGGCGTGTTCTCCATCAGCGAGACGTAGTCCGGCACCGCGACCAGCGGATGGAAGCCGCAGCCCTGGAAAAATCCGACATTCTCCGGCGCCGTATAAAGAAACAGATGGCTGTGGCCGCGCGCGAAGGCCAGATGCACCACTTCGCTCAGCAGCCGCAGGCTCAGGGATTCGCCCCGGAAATCCGGCTCGATGGCGGCGCATTTGACGATATTGCCTTCGAGGCCGACGCAGGCGACCAACCGCCCGCGCGGACGGCAGACGACGAAAGCCTCGATGCCCTCTTCGTAATCCAGTCCGCACTTGCCCAGCAAAGCCCGGATTTCCGCCTGGATCGGCGGGTCGGCCGCCGGATCGACCGGGTAAAGATCGAAATCGTCGACGCCCCACCCGATCCCCCCCGTTTCCAGGCAGCCGGACGGCGGTGTCGGGAAGCTCCGTCCTTCGCAGCCCGGAGCGTTCCCGGCTTGCGGCGGCTGCCGCTCGGGGATGGCCACGGTCCTCAAACTCCCCATCTCTGGTGCTCGCATGACATGAGGTCAAAACCATCCCGCATCGCGTCCCTCCGTGAGGAGGTGGAACGGGGGACGCCGCCGTCCCCCGTCTCGGCTTCTATAAGGCGGCCACGGCCGCATTCAGCGTTGCGCTGGGGCGCATCGCCTTCGATACCTTGTCGACATCCGGACGGTAATAGCCGCCCAGATCCACCGGCTTGCCCTGGGCGCCGATCAATTCGGCATTGATCTTCGCCTCGTTGTCGGCAAGCGTCCTGGCCAGGGGAACGAACCGGGCCTGCAGTTCCTTGTCCCCGGTCTGCTCGGCCAGAGCCTGCGCCCAGTAGAGCGCCAGATAGAAGTGGCTGCCGCGGTTGTCCAGTTCGCCGACCTTGCGGGCCGGCGAGCGATTGTTTTCCAGGATCTTGCCGTTGGCCTGATCCAGCGTGTCGGCCAGCACCTGGGCCTTCGGATTTTTGAAGGTCTGGGCCAGATGCTCCAGCGACACCCCCAGGGCCAGGAATTCGCCCAGCGAATCCCATCTGAGGTAGCCTTCTTCCTGGAATTGCTGGACATGCTTGGGCGCCGAGCCGCCGGCCCCGGTCTCGAACAGTCCGCCGCCGGCCATCAAGGGGACGATCGACAGCATCTTGGCGCTGGTTCCCAATTCGATGATCGGAAACAAGTCGGTGAGATAGTCGCGCAGCACGTTGCCGGTCACCGAGATGGTGTCCTTCCCCGCCCGGATGCGTTCGAGCGATACCCGGATGGCGTCCTCCGGCGATTGGATGCTGATATCGAGCCCCGTGGTGTCATGATCCTTCAGATAGCGTTCGACCTTGGCGATGATCTGCGCGTCGTGGCCCCGATTCCTGTCCAGCCAGAAGATGGCCGGGGCCCCGGTGGCCCGGGCCCGGCCGACCGCCAGCTTGACCCAGTCCTGGACCGGCGCGTCCTTGACCTGGCACATGCGGAAGATGTCGCCGGTCTCGACCGCCTGCTCCAGCAGCACCTTGCCGGCGCCGTCGACCACCCGCACGGCCCCGTCGCCGGCGATTTCGAAGGTCTTGTCGTGGGAGCCGTATTCCTCGGCCTTCTGCGCCATCAGGCCGACGTTGGGAACGCTGCCCATGGTGCGCGGATCGAAGGCGCCGTGCTTCTTGCAGTCGTCGATGGCCGCCTGATAGATGCCGGCATAGCAGCGGTCGGGAATCACCGCCTTGGTGTCGTGCAGCTTGCCGTCGGCGCCCCACATCTTGCCGGATTCGCGGATCATCGCGGGCATCGAGGCATCGATGATGACGTCGCTGGGGACATGCAGATTGGTGATGCCCTTGTCGGAATTGACCATCGCCAATTCGGGCCGGGCCTGGTAGCAGGCCCGAATATCGGCCTCGATGGCGCTCCGCTGCGCCTCCGGCAGTGTGGCGAGCTTGGCCAGCAGGTCGCCGAGACCGTTGTTGACGTTGACGCCCAGGTCCTTGATGACCGCCGCATGCTTCTCGAACACGTCTTCGAAGAAGACGGTGACGGCATGGCCGAACATGATCGGATCGGAGATCTTCATCATGGTCGCCTTGAGATGCAGCGACAGCAGCACGCCCTGCTTCTTGGCGTCGGCGATCTGCTCGGCATAAAAGGCGCGGAGCGCGCGGCGGCTCATCACCGCGGCGTCGATCACCTCGCCGGCCTTGAGAGCGGTCTTCTCCTTCAAGACGGTGGTCTTGCCGTCCTTGGCCACGAATTCGATGCGGACGTCGCAGGGCTGGGCGAGCGTGGTCGAAACCTCGCTGCCATAGAAATCCCCGGCGCTCATATGCGACACATGCGTTTTCGAATCACCGCTCCAGGCTCCCATCTTGTGCGGATTCTTCCTGGCGTACTGCTTGACCGCCGCCGCGGCGCGGCGGTCCGAATTGCCCTCGCGCAGCACCGGGTTGACGGCGCTGCCCAGCACCTTGCCGTAGCGGGCCCGGATTTCCTTTTCCGCTTCGGTCTTCGGTTCGTCCGGGAAGTCGGGAATCTTGTAGCCCTGGGCCTGCAATTCCTTGATCGCCGCCTTTAATTGCGGGTTCGAGGCGCTGATGTTCGGCAGCTTGATGATATTGGCTTCCGGCTTATTGGCCAGTTCGCCCAATTCGCCCAATTCGTCGCCGATCCGCTGGTCGGGGGTCAATGCCTCGGGAAAATTGGCGATGATGCGGCCGGCCAGGGAGATGTCCCTGGTTTCCACGACGATGCCGGCCGTCTTGGTGAAGGCCTCGACGATCGGCAACAGGGAATAGGTCGCCAACGCCGGCGCCTCATCGACTTTGGTCCAAATGATTTTCGCGATTGTCATCTTCGGTAACCTCACTTCAAATGTCGTTATCCGCCTGCGGGCCTCTGTCACGAAACGGACGAGCGTCGGTGCGACGGCATGCGGGTGCCCTTCCTACGACGCCTATAGTAGCCGTCGCGTCCAGTCGGTTGTGCGCCATTTTTCGACGCCTCGTCTTTTCATTTTCAGGACGGATCGATCGCGAGACTGTTCCGATGTCCATCGGTGGGATCGGCGCGCCCGATTTTGACCGGCGGCGGCGCTCTCATCCGTCCGGAGTCGGCGGTCGCCAACGGTCGTGTGACATGAAATGAAATATCCATTCCGTTTATATGGACAAATATAATGGGGCGGAACCAATGCGCTCCAATGAATTAATCTGTCACATCTAATTCCATTTGGTTATCATGACGGCCGGTCGGAATGGAGAGCTTCCCCTTGCGTCCCTCGCTTTCGTTGCAGGCCCTGAGCAGCCGCCTGAAACTTCGCCATCTGGTTCTTCTCGATGCCTTGGGCCGCAGCCACAACATGCATCTGGCCGCCCAGCAGATGAACATCACCCAGCCGGCGGCCACCAAGATTCTTCAGGATATCGAGGAGCTTTTCGGTCTGGTCCTCTTCGAACGATTGCCCCGCAACATGCGGCCGACCGATCTCGGCGAATTCGTCATCCGCTTCGCGCGGGAGACCTTGAACGCCACCGGAAAATTCGTCGAGGAATTGGACCATATGAGGAAAGGCGGCCATGGCGTGCTGCTGGTCGGCGCCACCTACGGCATCGCCTATCTGCTGTCGCCCTCCATCATGAAGATGAAGCAGAAACGCCCGCTCCTCGCCATCCGGGTCCTGGAAAGAACCAGCGACATCCTGATCACGGAACTCGAGGAAAAGAACCTGGATCTGGTCATCGGGCGTTTCACGGCCGAGCATCAGCACAATTTCTTCGACTTCCGGGACATCGCGGCGACGCAAATGTGCGTCGCGGTCAATCCGGCCCACCCCCTGCTCGCCGAGCCGCGATTGTCCCTCGCCCAATTGATGGATTGGCCGTGGATCCTGCATCCCCTGAGCACGCCGACCCGGAAATTGTTCGAAGAGACATTGGCCGACAAAGGACTGAAGTCACCGGTCAATCTGGTCGAAACCACCTCGATCTTCACGACGCTGCAGCTTCTGCAGGGAAGCGACATGATCGCCATTTTCCCCGTGTCCGCCGTCCGGGATTACATCCGCCGCGGAATGATCTCGCGGCTGCCGATCACCTTCGACCGCCAGCTCGAGGATTACGGAATCCTGAGCCGGAAGGGCGAACCGCTCGGCGCCGCCGCGGCAGAGTTCGTGGAAACCGTCCTCGAGGTCGCCTGCGGCGAAGAACTCGAGCGGGCCTGACGGTCGTCGTCGCGGCGCGATTCTTTCCGGAATCAGTGGAACCGGCCTCCCTGCCCTTACCTGACCGCCACGGCGGACAGTTCCGTTCCTTCCGGACGCTGGTGTTTCCGTTCCCGCCGCCAGGCGAAGAAGACGGCGCCCAGGGCGCAGATCGCGGCGAAAGACAGCCAGGCCCCGGGGATCGCCTTGTCATTGGTCAAATGGATCAGATAGGTGCAGATGGCCGGCGTGAAACCGCCGAAAAAGGTCTGGGACAGGCTGTAGGCCAGCGAGAAGCCCGAGGTCCGCACGTCGCGCGGCATGATCTCGGTGACATAGACGATCATGCCGCCGTTGTAGCCGGAATAAAGCAGCGACAGCCACAACTCGGTCAGCAGCAGATGACCGAAAGACGGCGCGGTGATCAGCATCGACAGGATCGGATAGGCGGTCAGCAGCATCAATCCGGCCGAACCGATCAGCACCGGCTTGCGGCCGATCCTGTCCGACAGCGCCCCGCCCAGCGGAACGAAGAGAAGGTTGGACAGACCGACGCAGAGGGTGACCGTCAGGGCATCCATGCTGGACAGCTTCAGCACGGAACTGCCGAAGGTCGGCGTATAGGCGGTGATCATGTAAAAGGCGGCGTTGCTCATGGTCACCATGAAGGCGCCCAGCAGCACCAGCCGCCAGTTGACTGCCACCGAGCGGAAGATCTGCCCCGGCGAGGGATGGTCCTTGCGGGCCTGGAAGTCGTCGGTTTCCTGCAAAGTCCGCCGCAGCATGAAAAGGAAGGGAATGATCACGCAGCCGACGACCAGCGGCACCCGCCAGCCCCAGGCGGCCATCTGATCCGGCGGCAGCGCGCTGCTCAGCATCATGCCCAGCGTCGCCGCGAAGATCACCGCCACCTGCTGGCTGGCCGACTGCCAGCTGACATAGAAGCCCTTGTGGCCGGGCGTGGCGATTTCCGCCAGATAGACCGAGACGCCGCCCAATTCGACACCGGCCGACAGGCCCTGGACCAGACGGCCGAACACCACGACGATCGGCGCGATCAGCCCGACCGTTTGGTAACCGGGAATGCAGGCGATGGTCAAAGTGCCGACGGCCATCAGCCCCAGCGTGACGATCAGTCCCTTGCGCCGTCCGTGATGATCGATATAGGAGCCCAGGAAAATCGCCCCCAGCGGCCGCATGAGGAATCCGGCGCCGAAGGTCATGAAGGTCGCCATCAGGGTGGCGAATTCGCTGTCGCTGGGAAAGAAGGCCCCGCCGATGGACTTGGCGTAATAGCCGAAGACCATGAAATCGTACATTTCGAGAAAATTGCCGCTCGAGACTTGAAAGACTCGCCACAGCTTGGATTGTTGCGCGACCGTCCGGCCCATTCCGTCCTCCCGATTTTATTTGAGTGCGCCCTTTGGCTCTCTCCACGCAAGACCCGGGCCACCGGCGCAGAGGTTGAAAACCATGGGAAGAGGCCGCGATCGACAGAGCCCATCGGCGGATTTCCGCCGATGCCGGCCGGCCCGTCGGCCGAAATCCGCCGATGAGTCATTCGAGAGTTTCCGGCGTCTCTGCGTGGCCGTCCCCCTCCATCCATGATACCTAGTCATTGACACCTTCCCGTTCCGCCCTCTGGGGCTTAGGAAAACAACGTCTCCCTCCCCTTTGTGGAGAGGGCCGGGGTGTGGGGGGAAGGATGACGTCTTGGATAAGGAACGAAGGGATGGCTCGGCTCCATGGCCGATGGCTCCATGACGCGGCGACCCTCCTGGCGGCGCTCGGAATCGGCGCCGTCGTCGTCTGGCAGGCGGCGTCGCTGAGCCGGGCCGGCGCCATGGCCAATGCCACCGCCCACGGCTTTCAGCGGCTGCGGCTCTATTCCAGCACGATCGTCAATGCCTTGGACCGATACTCTTATCTGCCGTTCATGCTGGCGCACGACGGCAAGGTCAGGGCGCTGCTGCACGACCAGACGGACCCGGTGCGCCTGCGGGCCGTCGACGAATGGCTGGAAGCGGCCAATACCGCGGCCGGATCGACCGCGCTTTACATCGAGGATCTGCAGGGAATGACCATCGCCGCCAGCAACTGGCGGCAGCCCGACACCTATGTCGGCCACAATTACCAGTTCCGGCCCTATTTCAAGGATGCCGTGGACAAGGGCGTCGGCCGCTGGTTCGGGGTCGGCGTGACCACCCGGGTTCCCGGCTATTTCCTGGCCCGGGTCATCATGGAGGGCGACACCCCGCAGGGCGTCGCCGTCGTCAAGGTCGACCTGGAACAGCTGCAGCGCGAATGGGCCAGCGGCGGCGAAAAGGTGATGGTCACGGATATCCACAAGATCGCCATCCTCACCTCGCAGCCGGACTGGAAATATGCGGTTCTCGGCACCCTCGACGCCGAGGCGCGGGCGACGCTCGAGACCACGCAGCAATATGCCGACGTCGCCCTGCGGTCGCTCAAGGTGGTTCAATCCCGCGCTATCGAAAAGGATGTGCATATCCTGACGCTGGAAGCGGACGGCGGGCGCCGGACCTTTCTGGTGCAGTCGGCCGAAATCCCCGGCGAATCGTGGACCATCCACTATCTCACCGACATGGACGACATCCTGGCCGGAAGCCGCAACACCGCCGTCATCGCGGCTTTCGGATGGGTCATCGTGCTGCTGCTGCTGCTTTTTCTGCGGCAGCGCTTCCTGCGCATCGTCGCCCTGCGCAAGGCGCGCGACGAGTTGGAGCTCACCGTGACCGAGCGGACGGCCGATCTCAAGGCCGAAATCGAGGAGCGGCTGCGCGCCGAAACCGAGCTGAGGGAAGCGCAGACCGAATTGGTCCACACGGGAAAGATGGCGGCGCTCGGC
>JAATGN010000064.1 GCA_015654615.1 Rhodospirillales bacterium | reverse complement strand
GCGGCATCCGGATTATCGTCCGAGATGTAATCGACAATCGCCAGCAAATCGGCGCGAGCCGTCTCCCGCCACTCAAGAAAGGGCACGACGCTTCCTGTCGATCAATGCTTGTGCCTCATCCATGACTTGAGAATGGGCTGTCGCCGGCCGTGTGTCGTCTAACGCTTCCTGGACCTTCGCCCGGAACCATGCGTCATAGGCGGCGGGATCGGCCGTCAGACCGGCCGGTAAACCGCCCTCCTTGGCGACGCGCGTCAACAGGATGCGGACGGCATCCGAAACAGTCAGGCCGAAATTGGCGAGCTTTTCCGTCGCATCGGCCTTCAGCTTGTCATCCACACGAACGTGGAGCATCGAAGTTTGAGCCATCGGGAAACCTCCGTTACTTACCTCAATAATGTATCTCATTTGAGATGCAATCGGCAATCGGAGAATTTCACGCCGGAATGGCCCGATCTCCCCGATACATGCCACGGCCTCGCGCGGCGGATGGGCCATTTTCGAATTAAGAAGGAAACCTTTGTAGTTTTCCTTCTTATCTGCTAGCCTGTCTCCATGAATGAACGACAGGGCGATTCCGACACGGCGCGCGCCGCGGCTTTGGCCGGGGAGTTGCGTGTCCTCGCCGGCAAACTGAAGCGACGGTTCCGTGAGCAGGCTCATCTGGGAGACTTCACCTGGTCCCAGATGTCGGTGCTCAGCCGCTTGGAGCAGGATGGTCCGGCGACGGTGACCACCCTCGCCCGGGCCGAGGGCATGCGTCCGCAATCCATGGGGGCCATCGTCTCCGTCCTGGAGGCGGCCGGGCTGGTGGCCGGGGCGGCGGATCCCAACGACGGGCGGCAAACCATCCTGTCGCTCACCGCCGCCTGCCGGGACCGCATCGAGGCCGCCCGGGCGGCGCGGGAAGACTGGCTGTTCCGGGCCATCCAGACCCATCTGACACCGGCGGAGCAGGATCGGCTCGCCGACGCCATTCCCCTGCTCGAACGCCTTGTCGAATCGTAACCGGCTCCCTCCCCTTTCCAGAAGGAAAACATCATGGCGATCACCATCCTCGACCCGAAGACGGCTCTCGTCGTCATCGATCTGCAAAAAGGCATCGTCGGTCTTCCCACCGCCCATCCGACCGACGCGGTGGTCGAACGGGCCGGCGCCCTGGCCGAGGCGTTCCGCCGCCACGGCTTGCCGGTCGTGCTGGTCAATGTCGCCGGCGGAGCCCCGGGCCGCACCGAGCAGGCGCTCGGCGGAGAACGTCCGGCCGGCTGGACCGATCTGGTTCCCGAACTGAACCCGCAGCCGGCGGACCACAGGGTGACGAAACGGACCTGGGGCGCCTTCACCGGCACCGGCCTCGAAGCGCATCTGAAGGCGCTGGGCGTCACGCAACTGGTGATCGTCGGCATCGCCACCAGCATCGGCGTCGAATCGACGGCGCGCGCCGCATACGAACTGGGGTTCAACCTCACCCTCGCCGTCGACGCCATGACCGACGTCAATCCCGACACGCACGCCAACAGCGTCACGCGGATCTTCCCCAGGCTGGGCGAAACCGGCACGGCCCAGGACGTCATCGATCTCCTCGACAAGGCCGGCGCGTGACCCTGGTCCGCCCCGCCGACGCCACGCCCGTGAAACGTCCGGCGACCGGCGCCTTCCGCTCGCTGCGAGGCTTCAACTATCGGATGTGGGCCGGCGGGGCGATCGTCTCCAATATCGGGACATGGATGCAGCGCACCGCCCAGGACTGGCTCGTGCTCACCCAGTTGACCCACAACAATGCGACGGCGGTGGGCGTGGTCATGGCGCTGCAGTTCGGCCCCCTGCTCCTTCTGCTGCCCCTGACCGGTTTCGCCGCCGATCATTTCGACCGGCGAAAGCTCCTGCTCGCCACGCAGGCGGCCATGGGCGGGCTGGCCCTCGGGCTGGGGATCCTCACCGTCACCGGATTCGTCCAGTTGTGGCACGTCTATGTGTTCGCCTTCCTGCTCGGCTGCGTCACGGCGTTCGACGCACCGGCGCGCCAGACGTTCGTCTCCGAACTGGTCGGGGAAACCGACCTGTCGAACGCCGTGGCGCTGAATTCCACCTCCTTCAACGCGGCGCGGATGATCGGCCCGGCCGTCGCCGGCGTGCTCATTTCCTCGGTGGGGACCGGGTGGGTCTTCCTGATCAACGCGGCCTCCTTCGCCGCCGTCCTCTGCTCGCTGTCCCTCCTGCGCCTCGGCGAACTTCATGTGAAGGGCAAGGCGCCCCGCACGCCGGGAAGCTTCGCCGAAGGGTTCCGCTATGTCTGGCAGCGCCCCGACCTGAAGGCCGTTCTCCTCATGCTTTTCCTGATCGGCACCTTCGGACTGAATTTTCCGATCTTCATCTCCACCATGTCCGTCACCGTCTTTCATGCCGGAGCCGGCCGCTACGGGCTGCTGACCTCGACCATGGCGATCGGATCGGTCGCCGGCGCCCTGCTCGCCGCCCGGCGGGCGGAACCCCGCATCGCCCTGCTGCTCGCCGGCACGGCGATCTTCGGGGTCGGCCTGGGGCTGGCGGCGATCATGCCCAGCGACTGGCTCTTCGGCCTCGTGCTCATCGTCATCGGCATTTCCGCGCAGACCTTTACCACCACGGCGAACAGCGCGGTGCAGCTCTCGACCGACCCGGTCATGCGCGGACGGGTGATGGCGATCTTCCTGGCCATCGCCCTGGGCGGCACGCCCTTCGGCGCGCCGATCGTCGGTTGGGTCGCCGATCGTTTCGGCCCGCGCTGGGGGCTGGGCGTCGGTGCCGCCGCGGGCTGCGCCGCGACGATCGTCGGCATCCATTATCTCGTCAAATACCGCCGCCTGCGCCTGGGTATCGAGGCGGGACGCCTGCGTTTCAGCCTCGACGACAGCGAGCGGGGATGGACGTCATGAGGCGCGACGTGGCAAGGGCCCGTCACCCATCGAGCGGGGTCAGGCTGACCAGCTTGACGTCGGGATGCGAGGAGACGATGAGCGTGGATTGGTAGAAGCGGCGCTGGGGATGCTGGAACCGCCGCTCGCCGCCTTCGCGGGCCAGCACCGCCTGCTCCCGCCAAAGCTGCCGGAAGGCCGGGGAGCGGGCCGTGATGTCGTCGATCAGCGCCTGCAGGACGGAATCGCGCAGCCGGCGGCTGAAATCGGCGCGGAATTCGGCCGTCACGCGGCGGGCCCGTTCGTCCCAGTCGGCGATCAGACGGGGCGCGGCGGGGGATAGGAAAATGAAGCGCATCAGGTTCCGGTCGTGGTCGCCGTCCAGCCAGCCGGTGAACAGCCGGGCGGCGGCGGGGTTCCAGGCGCGGGCCGTCCAACTGCGGTCGAGCAGATAGGCCGGAATGGTCATGCGGCCCGGCAGCGCCAGGACCGGATCGGGCAGATCGCTCTCGTCCGGCAGCGGGGCCACGGGATCGTGCTTGCCCGCCAGATCGAACAGATAAGCCCGCTCGGCGGGGAGCAGATGCAGCGCTTCGGCCAGCCGCGCCAGGGCATGGGGCGAGGCCGACACGTCGCGCCCCTGCTCCAGCCAGGTGATCCAGGTGAGGCTGACGCCGCAGGCTTCGGCCACCTCCTCCCGCCGCAAACCGGGGGTGCGGCGGCGGCCGGACGCCCTGGCCGGCGGGGACAGGCGTTCGCGGTGGGCGCGCAGAAAGGCGCCCAGGGCGCGATGGGGATCGATGGCGGTCATGGTGAAAAATATACTAGGATAAAGCACACCCTTGTACCAGTGTAAAGATGCGCTCATGCTGCCCTCCGCCGTCATGCCGAGAGGAGCCGAAATGCAGGAAAGATCCCAGGAGACCGTCGTCAGCGAGCAATTCGGTCCGCGGGCGCAGTCCTATCTCACCAGCCCCGTCCATGCCCAAGGCGAAGACCTGGATCAATTGGCCGGCATCGTCGGGGCCCGTCCGCCCGGCCTCGCCCTCGATTTGGGCTGCGGCGGCGGTCATGCCTCCTTTCGTCTCGCCCCGCTGACGCAAAAGGTGGTGGCCTACGATCTGTCCGAGGCCATGGTGGCGACGGTCCGTTCCGAAGCCGCCCGCCGCGGCCTCGGCAATCTCGAGGCCCGCCAGGGCTCGGCCGAACGGCTCGACTATCCCGACGCGGCGTTCGATATCGTGGTGAGCCGCTACAGCATCCATCACTGGCATGACGCCGTCGCCGGCCTGAAAGAGGCCCGCCGGGTGCTGAAACCGGGCGGCCTGGCGGTCTTCATGGATGTGGTGGCTCCCGACTCGCCCCTGCTGGACACCTGGCTGCAATCCCTGGAACTGCTCCGCGATCCCTCCCATGTCAGGGACTATTCCGTCCCGGAATGGCATGCCATGCTGGAAGGCGCCGGATTCCGCCCCGGCGCGGTGTCGCTTTTCCGGCTTCGTTTGGAATTTTCGTCGTGGATCGGGCGCATGAACACGCCGGAGAGCCATGTGCAGGCCATCCGGTCCTTGCAGGCGCGCGCCGGAGCGGAGGTCCGCCGGTATTTCGAGATCGAGGCGGACGGGACCTTCACGATCGATACGATGCTGCTGCCCGCCGAGGGCTGAGCCCGCCCGTTACGGCAGCTTCGCCCGGGCGGCCATCGGCGTCTCCGGAGCAAGATCCGCCGCTGCCACGAAGGCGAGCAAGGTCGGTTCGTCGCCAAGGATGAAATCCATGACGCCGCCCAGGAAAGCCGCGTCGGCGATCCGTTGGCGGATGTCGTCCAATCCGCAGCCGCTCAAGGCGACGAAACGCGGCAGCAGTTCGTCGTCGGCCGCGATGAAGGCCACGGCTTTCAGGGCCACCGCCTGGGCGTCTTGCGTCGTGAGCGGCGCCGGCGCGGCCGGACGCTTCGACGGGATATAGGGTTTGAAGGGATCCATCGACGGTTTCACCGAGGTAAGGGCCTGTTGCTGATAATCGCATCCTGGCGCACTGATCGTGTACCAAGTCCTAACCCGTCCGGCCATCTATCAATGTCGGATCGTTCCATGGACTATGGACCGCGAAGATCCACGACGGTTCCGCTTCGCGAGCGGCGCCCATCAGAGGAGACAGCAGATGCCGATCTTCCGCCTCCCCCTTTCCGGCAACGTCACGCAGTCGATCAATCCCTGGACCTGGCTGTTCAACCCGGTGGGCAGCCAGGTCGGGTTGGTCAATATCGAACTGGGCCAATCGTCCGATCCGGCGGTCGAGGAAGAGGTGCTGAGCGACGTCGCCAGCTATGGAAAGCAGATCGGCCAGATCACCGATGCGCTTCTCGTGCTCATCGCGCATCTGCCGCCGGCGGAAAAATTGACGGCGCAGGAGACAAAGGCCTTGGAAGCCCTTAAATCCTTGAGCGAGAGCGTCGCCACGGTGAAAGCCAGGCATTCCCGCCGAAGCGAGACGCGAGGAGCACGATCATGACGGACGATGCGACATTGACGGGAGCGAGCGGCGTCACCTATGCCTATCAGGCCGTGACGATCGAGCATCCCTGGCAAAATGTGGCCGGCAACTATGCCTTTGCCATGCGGCACGACATGGGACATTGGCATGTTTTCTATGTCGGCGAGACGAGCAGCTTTCAGGAAAGCCTCAACAACCACGCCCTCTGGCCGGAAGCGGCTTCCTTCGGCTGCACGCACGTCCTGGCCCATGTCAGCGAGGACGGCGTCCAGGCCCGCCAGCTGGAGGAACGCGATCTCATCGAAGGCCTGTGGCCGCCGATGAATCATAAGCACGACCCGCTGGCGCCGGCTTGAGCACGGCGGGGACATCCCCGTCGTCTCGATCATGACGGACCGGCGCATGGCAGAAAAGGTGGGGATAATGTCATTGCTGACAAAATCGTCTGCTGCCATCGTTGCGTCATGGAAAACGCAACCCCTTCCCCGACCGGCGCGCCGCATCCGAAACGGGTGCTGATCCTCGCCCCCGCCCCGGCCCAGCTTCTCGACCTGGCCGGACCCGCCGAGGTGTTTTCCCAGGCCGGCCGCTTGTTCGCCCAATCGAAGGGCGGCTCCGCCGATGCCCCCGTTCCGCTTTACGAGGTCACGGTGGCGATCGTGCCGGGACCGACCGAGGGACGGACGACAAGCTGCGGCCTGCGCCTTGCGACCGGCCCGTCGCCGGCCGAACTGCTCGCCGACGACCGTCCCCTGGACACCCTGATTCTCGCCGGCGGCGAAGGGGCGCGCACGCGGGCGGAGGAACCGGACCTGCGCGAAGCGGTCGGCCGGTTGGCCGGCCGGGCCAGGCGCGTCGCCTCGGTCTGCACCGGCGCCTTCGTTCTTGCCGCGACCGGGTTGCTGGATGGCCGGCGCACCGCAACGCATTGGCGCTGGTGCGGGCATCTGGCCCGCCGCTATCCGCGCCTTCGGGTGGAGCCGGAACCGATCTACACGCGGGACGGCAACATCTGGACTTCGGCCGGCGTCACGGCCGGCATGGATATGACCCTCGCCCTGGTGGAAGAGGATCACGGCCACGGCCTGGCGCTGGCCATCGCCCGCGAACTGGTGATGTTCCTCCGCCGCCCGGGCGGCCAGGGCCAATTCAGCGCGGCGCTGGCCGCGCAAACGGCGCAGGGGCAGGATCTGCGCGATCTGGTGGCCTGGATCTCCGACAATCTGCATCGCCCGCTGACGGTCGAGACCCTGGCGGCGCGCACGCGGTTCGGCCCCCGGCAATTCGCCCGCGTTTTCGCGCAGGCGTTCGGCTTTCCACCGGGCCTGATGGTCGATCGGATGCGCATCGAAGCGGCAAGGCGTTTTCTGGAGGAAACCCCACAGGGTCTGGCCGCCATCGCGGCGGCTTGCGGGTTCGGCACCGAGGAAGCGTTGCGCCGCGCCTTTCTGCGGCACCTCGGCATTCCGCCGGGCGCCTACCGCGACCGCTTCCGCCGCCAGCCGGCCGCGTCCCGGACCGGCGGCGATTCCCCTCCCTTCCACAGCGAGGCCTTTTCGCCATGATTCCGCACGATATCCCGCTCCAGATCGGTTCGCTGATGTTCGAAGGTCTGGACCAGATCGATCTGACGGGGCCCTTCGAAGTGCTGTCCCGCCTTCCCAACGCGACTTACCGCATCTTCGCCAAAACCGCCGAACCGGTGCGGGACGTGCACGGCCTGCGCCTGAGTCCCGATGCGCTTTGCGCCGACGCGCCGCAGCTCGACGTCCTGCATGTGCCGGGCGGCGCCGGACAGGAGGCCTTGATGGAAGACGAGGAGACGCTCGCCTGGATCCGCCATCAGGCGGCCGGGGCGCGCTGCGTGTTGTCGGTGTGCACCGGCGCCCTGATCTGCGGCGCCGCCGGCCTGCTCAAGGGGCGCCGGGCCACCACGCACTGGTCGGCCGTGCATCTGCTGCCTTTCTTCGGGGCCATCCCGGTCCATCAGCGCGTCGTGGTGGACGGACATATGGTTTTCGCCGCGGGCGTCACCGCCGGAATCGACGGAGCGTTGCGGGTGGCGGCCGATCTGCGCGGCGAGGAGGTGGCGGAAACCATTCAGCTGCATATGCAATATGCGCCCGAACCGCCGTTCAACAGCGGAACGCCGGAGACGGCGCCGCCCGCCGTCCTGACGGCGGCGCGCCTTTCGGTCGCGGCGATGACCGCCCGGCGGGAACGGACCGCCCGCCGCATAGCGCAGCACCTCGGCCTCGGCGGAACGTGAGGTCGAGTGGGGAAATATCGATCGGGAAAATGGCAGTTGGTGAAGCGAAGCTGCCCAACCGGGCGTCCGTTGGACCGGGGCCAAACGGCCGTCCGGTCCAACGAGCCGGTGGGCGTGACCGAAGTCACGCCCGATAGCGGTATGCTTAGAGGGTCTTCAGATTGACGGCGGAACTCTTGCCCTTGCGGGGATCGTTCTCTTCGTCGTAGGAGACCTTCTGGCCGTCGTTCAGGCCGTTCAGGCCGGCCCGCTCAACCGCGGAAATATGCACGAAAACGTCGGCGCCGCCGTTGTCGGGGGTGATGAAGCCGAAGCCCTTGGTACCATTGAACCACTTAACTGTGCCGTTTGGCATTTGATGTCTCCAATTTTAATCACGAGCGCCGCACGTCTTCGTGCAACGCATCAAATGCCGAACGAGTAGCAATGCTTCCGCGGGGCAGAATGATGAACGCAATCTCGTAGCTCTGGATGGCAATTACAAGCAAAACCGTCAAACAATCGGAAAAGCAGGCCAAAAGTCCTGTTTCGAAGACGGGAAAAACGCGATTTTATCGTTCGGAGCCGATCCGCCGCGGGAAGTCGCGGGAAATTTTTCCTACCAAAATGAGACGATATCTTACGCCATGGCGGTTTTCCGTGGACGAATTCGCAGAAAATACTTTTTTAATAAAAAACAATACGAATACTTATCTCGCAATATTGTATTTTTTAATACGATAAATATTGATCTTCATTTAGATAACCATATATGTAATTTATATCATACTATAATTTAATTTTGTTTAATTCATCAAATACATTTAAAATATCGAAGATCGTGCCGAATTGTTGTCAGCGGCACCGGCGGGACGCCGGTGGAAAAGACTCCGCCGCGCCAGCGGCGGACACCGGCAGGGACGCCGGTGCCACTTTTCCTCATTCATCCAGGACGGGTCGGCCGCCGGCCGGGGCGGAACGCGTTATGACGCGGTTATTGCTTGACGGACCCTAGGCCGTGTCGCCGGTTACTTTTTTCCGCCCGTTTCACCGTCCCCGGCGTCGACGATGGACAAGGGCAGATTGGCGCGGACCAGTTCGGCCAGATTTCGAAGCGCGTCGGCATGGGCGCCGCTCGGCCGCCAGACCATGCCGATCCGGCGCCTGGGGGGATCGCGAAACGGCCGCATGGCGATCTGGTCGTCGTCGAGCGCTTCCGCCGCCACATAGAGCGCCGGCAGCAAGGTCATTCCCAGGCCGGAGGCGACCATCTGGCGAAGGGAATCGAGGCTGGTCGCGCGAAAGCTGGTGTGTTCGCCGGCCCCCGCTTTCAGGCAGGCGGCCAGGGCGTGATCGCGCAGGCAATGACCTTCCTCGAGCAAAAGCAACTGTTCCCCCGCCAAATCGTCGAGGTCGAGGACCGTCTTGGCCGCAAGCCGATGATGGAGCGGCAGCGTCGCCCAAAGCGGTTCCCGAAACAGCGCCTGCCCGCAGACCTCCTCCCCGTCGGCCAGGCAGACCAGCATGGCGTCGATGTCGCCGCGGGCCAGATCGACCCGCAGGCGGCCGGCCGGTTCCTCGCGCAGGTAAAGCTTCAGGTCGCCATATCGCCGCCGCAGCGCCGGCAGGATATGGGGCAGCAGATAGGGGCCCAGCGTCGGCAGGATCCCAAGGCGCAGGGTGCCGTTGAAGGGTTTCGAGGATTCGCGCGCGGCCTCGGTGAAATCGGCGACCTCCCGCAGGATGCGGGTGGCGCGATGGACCAGTTCGCTTCCCAGGGGCGTCATCAACACCCGATGCCGGGTCCGCTCGACCAGCATCACCCCCAGCATGTCTTCGAGGATGCTTATCTGGCTGCTCAGGGCCGGCTGGGTGATATGGCAGCGTTCGGCGGCGCGGCCGAAATGAAGCGTTTCGGACACGGCGATCAGACACTGCAGCTGCCGCAAGGTCACCATGGCGGAGAAGATAACTTTTTCCTATTGCGGTGACAATTTTAATTTCTTGGTATTATAACCGCCGCCGCTCTAAATCATCAGTCGATGGAACGCGACGGGAGCGCCCCGCTCCTGCCTCCACGACAAGGGACAGGGACTTGGAGCCGCAAACATATTTTCTGATGGCGTTCGCCGCCGTGGTCGGTGGTCTCCTGGTGGTCGATCTGGGGATCTTTCACCGCCGCAGCCATGTGGTGACCACCGGCGAGGCGCTGGTCTGGAGCGCTGTTTGGGTAATTTGCGCGCTGGCCTTCAATCTCGCCCTGGTGCCCTGGCGGGGAACCGGGACGGCCTTGCAGTTCCTGACCGGCTATCTGATCGAACTGTCGCTCAGCATCGACAATCTGTTCGTTTTCCTCCTGCTTTTCACCCAGTTCAGGGTGCCGGCCGCCCTGCAGCACCGCGTCCTGTTCTGGGGCGTCCTGGGCGCCATCGCCATGCGGCTGCTCATGATCGTCGCCGGCGGCACGCTGGTCGACGAATTCCATTGGATTCTCTATCTGTTCGGCGTTTTTCTGGTGGTGACCGGCGTGCGGATGCTGCTGGCCGGCCGGGAAGAGCCGAGCCCGATCGAGGATCGGTTTCCGATGCGCTGGCTGCGCCGCCACCTGCCGGTCAGCGATACGCCCCACGACGGACGCTTCCTGGTCCGCATCGGCGGCCGGCGGATGGTGACTCCGCTGTTCATCGTCCTGCTGTCGGTCGAAGTCGCCGACCTGATGTTCGCGGTCGACTCCGTGCCGGCCATTTTCGCCGTGACCACCGACCCGTTCGTCGTGGCCACCTCCAACATCTTCGCCATCCTCGGCCTGCGCTCGCTTTATTTCGCCCTGAGCGGACTGGCCGAACGCCTGCGCTATCTGAAATACGGCCTGGCCGCCGTTCTGCTTTTCATCGGCGCCAAGATTTTGCTGGCCGATCTCTATGCCGTGCCGATCGGGGCGGCCCTCGGCATCACCGCGGGCATTCTGGCCGTCGCGGTGATCGCCTCCTTGCTGAAAACGCGCGGAGAGCATTCGGACAAGAAGAGTTCCCCCGAAATGTCCCGCTGATGGTGCGTCCGTCGGCGGATAACGAAAAGGAGAAAAAGCATGGGCATGTTCGACCAATATCCCTCCAGGACCACCTGGGGCATGGCGGCGTCCGGGGCCGGACTGGCCGCCTTCGACCAGGCCCTGCGGCGCCATATGCTGCGGGTCTACAATTTCATGACGTTGGGCCTCGTGCTGACCGGGCTGGTCGCCGCGCTGGTGGCCGGAACGCCGGCGCTTTACGTCACGATCTTCGGATCGCCGTTGAAATGGGTGGTGATGCTGGCGCCGCTGGCCTTCGTTTTCGTGCTGTCGTGGCGTTTCGAACGGCTGTCGGCCGGCGCTCTGCAGATGCTCTATTGGGCGTTCTGCGGCGTGATGGGCCTGTCGATGGCGTCCATTTTCATGGTCTTCACCGGGGTCAGCGTCGCCCGGGTCTTTTTCATCACCGCCGCGATGTTCGCCGGCACCAGCCTTTACGGTTACACCACCAAGGCCGATCTGTCGAAGATGGGCTCCTTCCTGATGATGGGCCTGATCGGCATCGTCATCGCCGGCCTGGTCAATATTCTCATCGGGTCCAGCATGGTCCAGTTCGTCGTTTCGGTGGTGGGCGTGATCGTCTTTTCCGGTCTGACCGCCTATGACACCCAGCGCATCAAGGAGGAGTTCTCCGAACTGCATGCCCATGAAGCCGCCACCAAGCTCGCCGTCATGGGGGCGCTGTCGCTTTATCTGAACTTCATCAATCTGTTCCAGATGCTGCTGCAACTGATGGGGCAGCGGGACGATTAGAGCGGCCATTGAGGCCGCGGCCAAGCGCGCGGAGGCGCGCGCCCGGCGAGGGACATCAAGAAAAGCCGGAGCGTGATGCCGATTTAGGGCATCGCGCTCCAGAACTTCCAGCGGCCAAGGCGCCCGAAAGATGCGAAGGAAGGAGGCCGGATGACGGAACGCTTCAGGGCGCGCCCCCAGGCCCGACGACCACGGGACGGGACCGATCCGCGGCACCAGAGGTTCGAGCGCGGCGTCGATCGGCTCGAGGGGCGGCTGCCCGCAAGGTGGGCTCGGCGGCTGCACCGCCTGCGGGCTCCTTCGGCCCGCTGGCTGCGGCTGCCGGTGGGCGGGCTCCTGGTCGTGGGCGGCCTGTTCAGCATTCTGCCCTTCCTGGGGATCTGGATGCTGCCGCTCGGCATCTTGCTGCTGGCTTACGATGTTCCCTTCCTGAAACCGCCGGCCGGTTGGGCGCTGGTCCGCGGTGAGCATTTGTGGCGAAAGTGGAAGCGCCGCCGGAACGTTCGAGCCGCCCCGGACCGTCTGCGACAAGGACGGGATCGTTGAGCGACATGGAACGGAGTGTTCAAAATGCCTTGCGAAGAGGGCCGGGCTTCGCGATGACGACGGATTTCGGGGAACGCTGTCCGTGTTCGTCCGTGTTGCTCAAATATCCGGCCCGTTCTTCAGGGCATCGGTCAGGTCCCGGGATTGTCTTACGGGCCCTTACCTTGTCCGCAACGGCCTTTCCTCCAGCGGCGCCGGGGCACCGGCCAGCAGGAACGGGGCGGTCTTCCGCGCCGGACCGGGGTGGCGGTTCGACTTGCCGGTGGCGGCAAGGACGCAGGCATCGAGATGCGCCGCGAGGACTCGCACGATCTCTCCATCGATCTGATTCTTGGCGGCGATTTCGGCCAGCACCGCCACCGCTTCGTCCGGGGTCTTGCCGCAGCGATAGGGACGGTCCTGCAGAAGGGCCTGGAACACGTCGGCGACCGCGATGATGCGGGCTTCGATCGGCAACTCCGCGCCTTTGCGACGGAACGGATAACCGGTGCCCAGCAAATTCTCGTGGTGCCAGGCCGCCCAGTCGGCGATCGGATGATCGCCGAACAGACGGCGCAGCAGCATATAGGTTTCGAAGGCGTGACGGGTCATCACCCGTTTCTCCCCCAAATCGAGCGTCCCCTTCTTGTCCAGCACTTCGTCGGGAATGCGAAGCTTGCCCAGATCGTGCAGCAGGCCGGCCAGCTCGACATCCTCGCGGCTTTGCAGCGAAAGCCCCAAAAGCGTCGCCAAACGGCGGGACAAGGCCCCGACGCGAATCGAATGATCGGCGGTGAATTCGCTCTTGGCATCGATGATCCGGGCGAACAGGACGCCCAGACAGTGCATGTCGTGCCAGCTCAAGGGACGGCGGTCCCGCGGCATGGGAACGATATCGAGGGCGAATTCGATGGCGTCGGGCTCGAGCGAGAACCAGAAGGCTTCGCGCGGCGCCACCTCCTCGGCCAAATCGACGAAATCGGACTTGAACAGATGCCCCTTCTCCGCCCGCAACGCCGCCATCAGACGATTGATGCCGTCCGGGTGATAGGTCACCTGATAGTGGGCGCGCAAAGCATCCATGCGGTCGGCCATGCAGATCAGATTGGCCATGTCGGCGACGCTTTCCTCCAGGTCGGCCGGCATCTCGCTCCAGCGATGATGATGCCAGCGAACGATGGGGGCCAATTCCTGCAAGATAGGCACGCTCTTCAGATAATCATGGCCGCGGATACAGTGCTCCTCGGCCCCCTCCCATTCCATTTGCGCGACCAGCTCGTGATGCTCCTGGCTGCGCGAGACGCCGCAGTCGTGCAGCATCGAGGCGCGATAAAGCAGGACCCGCCTTTCGCTGGACCACCCCAGATGTTCCGAAAAGGTCGACGCCATCAAGGCGACGCGCTTGCCATGATGCACCTCGTCCGTTCCGACCAGATCGACGGCCGAAGCCAGGGCCCGCACCGCATCGTCCAGGCTGATCAGATAGCGCATCGACATCCTCCCCTTCGGATTTTCCGGCGGAAATCCTCGGGTCCCAGACGGTGTCTCCGCTCCGCTTGCGGCGGGGACTCGAAGCGCCGCTCGGACTTATCGGCGTGACACGCGAATACCGCGATATGCGCGCAAAGAGATAAGGATATTCCTCGAAAATCAATCAATGCGAATTATGCGCCGGAAGGCGGGATGCATCAACTCCGCGTTATTTGTCGCAGCACCGACAGAGGCGCATGGAAGAAACCATAATTTCGCGTAAGATTGGTCGTGAATCCAATCTTTGGTCGAATGACAAAGGAAAACTCGACCAGATTACGTTCATCGGTGACCGCGCAAATGATACCGAAGGCCGCCAGCGTCTTGAGCGCCAGCCTGATTGTTTTTGCCTCCGCCGCCTTCGCTCAGACGATGGATTACGGCGCCGCGCAAGGCTTGTTCGGCGAGCCGATCACCACCAGCGCCACCGGCACCCCGCAGCGGGTTTCCACCGCGCCGGTGGATATGGACGTCGTCACCGCCGAGGAGATTCGCCGTTCCGGAGCCACCACCCTGCCGGCCATTCTGTCGCGCTTGAGCGGCATCGACGTCTACAGCTGGTCGGACAACAACGCCGACGTGGCCATTCGCGGGCTCAATCAGGGCGCCTCGAATCGCCTGTTGGTGATGGTCAACGGCCGTGAAACCTATACCGACGCCCTGGGCGTCGTGTTGTGGGAAAACATCCCGGTCCGGCTGGACGAAATCCGCCAGATCGAAGTGATCAAGGGCCCGAATTCGGCGCTCTACGGATTCAACGCGGCATCCGGGGTGATCAATATCATCACCTACAACCCGGCCTTCGACGCCGTCAATGCCGAGCGCCTGACCATCGGCAGCGACGGATCGCAAGCGGCTTCGGCGATGCGGACGGTGCAATGGACCGATGGCGGCATCCGGCTCTCCGGCGGCTGGAACAAGGACCCCGAGACGCAATTCCACCCTTATTTCTCCGGGGACCGTCTGGCCCGCAGCGACCCTTCGATCAACCGAACGGTCAATCTGGACGGCCAAACGGCGATCGACGACCGTTCGATGATCCGCTTGCAGACCTCGGCCACCGACGGCGGCATGCGCGGCTCCTATCTCATGCCTTTCTACATCAATCTCAGTCTGGCGGCCGGCAAACTCGAATATTCCCGCGACATCGGATTCGGCCAGATCGAAGCCAGCGTCATGCACAACCATTTCGACGTCGGCCAATATCGCAATTCGTTGGCCATCGGTTCGCTGTCCAACGACGTCACGGTGTCCAAGCTTCAGCATCATTTCAAGATCGGCGCCGACGACACCTTCCGGTTCGGCGGCGAATATCGCCGCGACGAAATGCCCAGCTTTCCGATGCACGGCGCCCATCTGCTGTCCCAGGACGCCGCCGTCAGCGGCATGTGGAACCATGCCTTCTCGGACAATCTCAGCCTTCTTTCGGCGCTGCGCGGCGACCGCTTCTGGATGAACCGCGATGGTCCGCTGCTGGACGGCACGCCCTGGACCAATCAGGATTATGACCGCTCCCTCTACGGCTGGAGCTACAACAGCGCCCTGGTCTGGCGTCCCTCGCCGCTCGATTCGGTGAAAATCTCGGCGGCGCGCGGGCTGACGCTGCCCAGTCTGTTGGAATTCGGCATCGTCAATCCGCTGACGGTTCCCTTTGCTCCACCGGCGATTCCGACGGCCCGCCTGCTCTCGATCGGCAATCCGACCCTGCAGCCGACCAAGGTCACCCACTATGAAGTGTCCTACGAACGGCTGCTCGCCGACTGGAATGCCAGCGGCAAAATCGCCCTCTATCACCAAATGGTCTCCGGCCTGCGCGATTTGTCGGCGACCGACATGATCGAACCGCCGCCGACACCGGTGCTGATGTCGACCTTCGTCAACACGGGCGGCGCCCGTATCGAGGGTTTGGAGCTCAATCTCAAAGGGCGCCTCAACGGAAACTGGCGCTGGAATGTCAATTACACCCTCGAGGTCACCACCGACGAAGGCTTGGTCGATCAGTACCACGACTACAGCCGCTCCAGCCCCCGCCACAAGGCCAATGCCGGGCTCGGCTGGGATTTCGGCAATTGGGAGACCGATGTCTCGCTGCGCTATGTTTCGGCCACCGATGTGGCCGAGCAGGTGGCCTTCGGCGTCTACAGCCTGATCCCCCTCAAGGCCACCGTCGCCGTCAGCCCGCGCGTCGCCTATATCGTGACGCCGGCGCTGCGCCTCGAGGCCACCGGATACAGCGCCTTCGCCGACAATCCGGTGGCCAGCGAAAAGCGCCGCGTCCTGTTCTCGGTTATCGCCAATTATTGAGAAGGGCGGCTCCACCAGGAAAAGTGGCACCGGCGTCCCTGCCGGTGGATAAAGACTCCGCCATGCAAGCGGCGGACACCGGCAGGGACGCCGGTGCCACTTTTCCTTATTCTTCCAGGGTAGGGCGGAGCACGCTATGACGGCGGCGCCCGCATCAAAGAGAGGTGATTTTCGCCCAGATGCCGTCGTCGACCGGGATGCCCTGTTGAAGATTCCGTTTGCGCAGTTCGGGTCCCTTTTCGCCGGGGAAGCGGACCGCCCGGGCCGGGTCAACGGGGTCGGAGGCCTTGAGATCGGCCAGGACCTCGCCCACCGCCTGCGACAGGAAGGCGTCGCCGGCGATGCCTTGGGCATCGATGGCGATCAGGACCTGGCAAATTTCGTATTCGTCGCCGCCCAATTGGCCGACGCGGAAGGTCGAGCGGCCGCCCGCCAGGACGGTGGCGACCAGATCGAGCACGACGGACAGCGCCGACCCCTTCCAGAAGCCGATGGGAAGCACCCGCCCGGTCCTGGAAATCGCCTCGGGGTCGGTGGAAAGATCACCGGAGTCGTCATAACCGCCGGGAACCGAAAGCGGTTCGCCGCGCCGTCTGGCGCCGTCCATATGGCCGTAGGAGAACTGCGACATCGCGGCGTCGACGATGACATGGCCGCCGGCCCGCGGGATGGCCACGACGAAGGGGTTGTTGCCGATACGCCGGTCCTTGGCGCCCCAGGCCGGCATGTTGGGCAGGGTGTTGGTCCAGCAAATGCCGACGCAGCCGGCATCGGCCGCCTGCAGGCCGTATGTGCCGCCGCGCAGCCAGTGATTGGCGTTTTTCAGGGCGACGCAGCCGATGCCCTGCTGCTTCGCCAATGCGATGGCGCGGTCCATGGCCAGCTTGGCGGTGACGTTGCCGAGCCCCAGATGGGCATCCCAGCGTTCCAGAGAACCGATTCCGTCCACTTTGGTCGGCCTGGCATTGGGATGGATATAACCCTTGTCGATATAATCGACGACGCGCGAGAAGCGGTTCACCCCGTGTGAATAAACGCCGTCGAGGCTGGTCTCGGCGATCAGCCGGGCCGAAAGTTCGGCGATATCCTCCTCGCATCCCCGATCGGTCAGGACACGTTTGAATTCCGCTTTCAGGTCTTCGAAGCGAATCTGTGGCATGGCGGTGCTCCACGACGGCGACGTTTCATGTGGCCGCTTCTTTTGGCAGGGGGCCGATCAGAATTCGATGACGACCTTGAGGTGGTGCGCCCGGTCCTTGGCCATCCGGAAGGCCTCTTCGGCGCGGGCCATCGGCACCACCGCGGTCAGCAGCGCAGACACGTCGATGTCGCCTTTTTCGAGGCAGGCGACGGCGTCGGCGAAGACATTGCCGAAGCGGAAGGCGCCGCGCAGATCGAGTTCCTTCGCCATGATCCGGTTGGCGGCGATCGGCTGCGGTCCGCCGGGAAGCGACCCCACTTGAACGATGGTGCCGCCGGGATGAACGGCGCCGATCGCGCTGTTCAGGGCCGCGGCCGCGCCGGACACCTCGAAGGCCACGTCAAATCCGCCGATGGCGCCGGCCGCCTCGTCCAGGTCTCCGGGCCGGGCGGCCACATTGATGGTGGCGTCGGCGCCGATCCGGCGGGCGGTGGCGAGCGACCCATCCAGCAGATCGGTCATGGTGATCGCCGCCGCGCCGCCGCGCCGCGCCGCCAGCAGAACCAACTGGCCGATGGGTCCGGCGCCGGTGATCAGGACCCTCTGCCCCATGAGATTTCCCGCCCGATGGGCCGCGTGGAGCGCCACCGAGAGTGGCTCGGCGAAGGCGATCAGGGAGAAATCGAGATCGGTGGAAATCCTGTGGCATTGCCGTTCGTCGACCGCCACGAATTCGCAGAAGCCGCCTTGCATGTGCGGGAATCGGCTGGCGCTGCCCATGTAGAACACCGCCTGGCAGAGATTGGGCCGCCCTTCGCGACAAGGACGGCAGCGGCCGCAGCTGCGGCCCGGATGGATGGCGACCCTGTCGCCGGCCTTGAGCGTCGAGACACCGGCGCCCACCGAGACCACCTCACCGGAAATCTCGTGCCCCGGAACCAAAGGCTCCCGGATGACGAAATCACCGATACGACCATCTGAAAAGTAGTGAAGGTCGGAACCGCAAATTCCCCCGGCTCTTACTCGTACCTGTACATCATGATCGGCGATGACCGGCGCATTTATGTTATCAAGACGAATATCCATCGCCCCGTGAATCACACATGCTTTCATCGGGATTCATTCCAATTCTTGGAATCACGCCAAGGTGGCGCCTCATTGACTTACTGCCATGGTAGTATACGTAGACTTCCTGGGCAAGATCTTTTTCGAACCGTCCGATGAAAGCAGGCCCCATCGAGCGACAGGCCCTTGGGGCAAATCATTATTGACTTGCTACCATGGTAGTATACCTTTGGACGACAGGCAGACGTTCCCGCTTCATCCGAGTCCCGCGACGCGCTCATGACTGGCTCCACCCCTTGGGATGGGTATACGCAATGGCGACAATTCCGGCGAACAAGCACCTTCGCCTTGCCGTTCGGGTCTTTGAAACGGTCAAGGAAGAAATCATCGGCGGCGCCCTCGAACCGAACACGCAATTGTCGGAAGCCGATCTGTCGGAGCGCCTGGGCGTCAGCCGCACGCCGGTCCGCGAAGCTTTGATCAAATTGGCGGAAGACGGGCTGGTTCGGATCGTTCCCCAGGTCGGGACCTTCGTTGCGCCGATTTCCGTCGATTCGGTGAACGAGGCGCAATTCATCCGCGAATCCCTGGAATGCGCCTTGATCGTCGACACCGCCAGACGGATCGATCCGTCTTCGGTCCGCCGCCTGCGCGACAATCTCGACCAGCAGGCCACGGCGGTCCGCGACAATGATTGGGAGACCTTCTACGATCTGGACGAGGCTTTGCACGCCCTGCTGGCGGCGGCCTCCGGCCATGCCATGGCGTGGCGGGTCATCCAGCAGTCCAAGGTCCATATGGACCGTGTCCGCCATGTCAGCTTCCGCATGCCCGACCATATGACCAAACTGATCGGACAGCATGCGGCCATCGTCGAGGCCGTCGCCGACGGCGATGGCGGGCGGGCCCAGAGCGCCTTGCGGGAACATCTCCGGGAAATTTTCGCGACCGTCGAAAAGCTCGGCTTGGGCGAGGCGAGCGAAAAGGCGCCGCCGCCCCGCAAACGCGCCATCCGTTCATAAGGCTCGGCGACCGGTGGCGAAGATCGGCCACCGCGCCGTCGGCCAAAGCCGTGAAGGAGACAGAAAAGATGAAGATGACGTTTCGCTGGTATGGCGACAACGACCCGGTGACGCTGGATTATATCCGGCAGATTCCCGGCATGGATGGCATCGTCTCGGCGGTTTACGACGTTCCGGTCGGCGACGTCTGGCCGCTGGACAAGATCGAGGCGCTGAAAGCCAAGATCGAATCGCATGGCCTGAAGTTCGAGGTGATCGAAAGCGTGCCGGTGCATGAGGACATCAAGCTGGGCAAGCCGTCGCGCGACCGCCTGATCGCCAATTACGCCCAGACGCTCCGCAATCTGGCGGCCGCCGGACTGAAGGTCGTCTGCTACAATTTCATGCCGGTCTTCGACTGGACCCGCACGACGCTCGAAAAGACCCTGCCCGACGGCTCGACGACCCTGGGCTTCGACGTCGACGTGGTCGACAAGATCGATCTCAGCCAGGGCATCGACCTTCCCGGCTGGGACGCCAGCTACAAGCCGGCAGAACTCAAGGCGCTGCTGGCGGAATATGCCAATGTCAGCGAAGAGACCCTGTGGGCCAATCTGACCTATTTCCTGAAAGGCGTCATTCCGACGGCCGACGAGGTCGGCATCAAGATGGCGATCCATCCCGACGATCCGCCCCGCCCGATCTTCGGTCTGCCGCGCATCGTCAAGAACCGCGCCGATCTGCAACGCCTGCTGGCCATCGTCGATACGCCGGCCAACGGCCTGACGCTGTGTTCCGGTTCGCTGGGCGCCGACGCCAAGAACGATATCGTCGCCCTGGTCCGGGAATTCGCCGGCAAGGGGCGCATCCACTTCGCCCATCTGCGGAACGTCAAGGTCAACGACCGCGGCGATTTCTACGAAACCGGCCATCGCTCGGCAGACGGATCGCTCGACATGGGCGAAATCGTCCGCGCCTATTACGAAGCCGGCTTCGAAGGTTATGTGAGGCCGGATCACGGCCGGATGATCTGGGGCGAAACCGGCAAGCCGGGCTACGGCCTTTATGACCGGGCGTTGGGCGCCGTCTATCTCAACGGCTTGTGGGAGGGCATCGCCAAGGCCAAGAAGGCCGG
>JAATGN010000177.1 GCA_015654615.1 Rhodospirillales bacterium | reverse complement strand
GTGGAGAAAAAACTCCGCCGCGCCAGCGGCGGACACCGGCAGGGACGCCGGTGCCACTTTTCCTTATTCTTCCAGGACGGGTCGGCCGCCGGCCGGTGCGGAACGCGCCATGACGCGGTTATTCCTTAACGGGCACTTAGCTTTCGCGGTGCGGATAGGATATTGAGCAACACGGACGGACACGGACGACCATGGATGGACGCGGACTTGCGCCGCGGGCATTACCACTTCGCCCACCGGAACGTGGGCCGAACGGAGACAGGAATGCCTGCGGCGCCAATTTTATCCGTGGTCGTCCGTGTCCTGGTCCTATGGCGCCAGGATGGCCTCGATGATGGCGTCGGCTTTGGCCGTCCAGTCCCAGTCCTGCATCGCCGCGGCGCTTGCCGTGCCGCGGGCCCGCGCCGCGTCGCGGTGGGTGTAGATGTCTTCCAGAAGCGCCAGCGCCTCCTCGACCGAGGACTCGCCCCAATCCGTCATGTCCCATTCCGAAAGGCCGGGGTCGACCGCGGCCTGGTCTTGCAGCGGGTAGGTCTGGAAGGCCGCCACCAGGTCCTTTTGCCCGGTGTTGTCGGCGATGATCGCCGGAAGGCCGACGGCCAGGCATTCCATGGCCAGCAGATTGGTGCCGCCCTCGCCGCGGTTGGGAAACAGGGCGGCGTCGGCGGCGCGCAGGAAATCGCCCAGGGCGTGATTGGGAACGATGCCCAAATCGACGAAGGCGTCGCCGGGGACGCCGTGAGCGATGGCCCAGGGAACGAGATTGAGCCGTCCCTCGCGCAGGGAGGGCAGGCAGGTGAGATAGGGCGAGCCTTTCAGGCTGCCGGCCGTCACCGGCCAGGGCGAATGCCAGGCGGTGACCAGCAGCGAATCGGGATGCCTCTGGTGAAAGGCGGCGAAAGCCGCCAGGACGATGTCCTGGCCCTTGCGCAGATGAAGCTGGCCGCCGGAAAAGACCACGAAGCGGTCCGTCCCGAAGCAATGGCCCCGTTGCCCGGGAAAGAAGACCTGGCCGTCGATCCCCTGGTGACGAAGGACCACGTCGTCGACGCCCAGGTCGCGCAGGACCCGGGCGTTCCACCGGCTGCCCGTGATGATGCGGCGAAAGCGCCGTCCCCGCGCCAGCCCGTCCGGGGTGAAGCCGCGGCTTTCGAAAAAAATGGATCCGACGTCGCAGGGTCCGATGTCGATGACCGACGGGCTGAGGGTGAAATCGTTGAACAGCGCATGCAGAACGGGAAAGGGGGCCTTCATCTGCCGGTTGCTCATCGACATTTCGGCCAGGACGGGGCGTATGGCCTGCTGATAATAGGCGATGGCGGCGCGCACGGGCGCCGCCGCCGCGGCGCCGAGATCGGGCGGGGATTCGCTGAACAGCACGGGCGTCATGCCGCGTTCCAGGAGCCTTTTGGCCAGATGATAGCTGTAGAGCCCCCAGCCGTGATGCTGGGAAAGCTGGGGCTTGATGCCGACGAGTTGTTGTTCGGTGCCCACTTCGTTTTGCCCCAATCGGATGGATATTTCAGGAACGGCGTTACATAGCATACCCCGGATGAACCGCCAAAAGTTGGTGATCCCTCGATTGTCGAAGCGGGACGGTCTGTTATTCTGAACGACGTCGGGAAATTTGGGGGACCTTCATGGAGCAGACTCTGCGCGCGGCCATCGTTTCCGCCGTTTCGTCCGGCGACATGCCCCGGGCTGTTCGCGCCGCGCATGGCGTCCTTGAGGCGGAAGGACGTTACGAGGGCTATTTCGCCCTGGTCACGGCCTTGCTGGACAGCGGAAATCCCGGGCTGGCGGCGCAATATTTCGCCATTTTGCGCGATGCCCTGCCCGATCACGCCGAGGTCGCCTACGGCTACGGACTGGCCCTGCAAAGAACCGATCGCCTGGACGAGGCGATCCTCCAATGGAAATACGCGCTCGAGATCGCTCCGAAATTCGCCGACGCCTGTCGCAATGTGGCCATGGGCCTGATCGACAGGGGGCGGGACGACGAGGCGGCCGTCTTTCTGAAGCGGCTGCTCGGTCTGAAACCGAAGGACGCGAGGGCCTTGCTGCATCTCGGCAACATCGCGTTCCGCCGGGGCGCCGTCGACGAGGCCGGCGCGACGTTTCGCCAGGCCCTGGGGGCGGACCCCCAGTGTGTCGAGGCATGGATCAACCTGGGCGAGGTGGAGCGCGGCCTGCACCATCTGGCCGAGGCGGAAACCTGCTTTCGCCAAGCGATCTCCCGGGCTCCCGAGGCGCGGCAGGCCCATTTCAACCTGGGCGTCCTGCTGCTGGAGCAGAGCCGATGGCCGGAGGGATTCGCGGAATTCCAGTGGCGGGCCAATCTGAACCGCATTCCTCCCGCTCTCGCCGCTCTGCCCTTGTGGAGCGCTGCGGTTCCGGCGGGGGCGCGTGTCGGGCTGTGGAACGACCAGGGCCTGGGGGACGCCATCCTGTTCCTGCGCTACGCGGCCGGCCTGAAGGCCCGCGGCGCCGAGGTCGTCGCCGTGCTTCCGCCATCCTTGACGCGTCTGGCGGCGACGGCGCCCGGGATCGATTCCGTCGCGGCGATCGGTCAGCCGCTGCCGGTCCTCGATCATCAGGTGCCCCTGGCGAGCCTGCCGCATCTGCTGGCCGAACCCGAGCCCGCCGCCAGGACGGGGCCTTATCTTTCCGCTGCGGCGGCCGGCGGCCGGGAGGCGTCCGCCCGGCTGTCCGTCGGACTGGCCTGGGCCACCGCGGCCGACGGCCCCAATGCCAAGGCGCGCAATCTTTCCCTCGAGGCTCTGGCGCCGCTGGCCGGGCTGCCCGATATCGACTGGCACAGTCTGCAGGTGGGGCCGGCCACGGCGGAGATCGGCGGTTCGCCCTGGCGGGGCGTCTTCCGGGACCCGTCGCCGCGCCTGCGGGATTTCGCCGATACGGCGGCGCTCGTCGCCGGGCTCGATCTGGTGATTTCGATCGATACTTCGGTGGCCCATCTGGCCGGCGCCTTGGGCAAGCCCGTGTGGATTCTGCTCTCGCGGCCCTGCGCCTGGATCTGGCAATGGGACGGCGGCGGCTCGGTGTGGTATCCCGGCGCCACCTTGTTCCGCCAGGACGGCGATGGCGACTGGGGGACCGTGGTCGCCGCCGTGGCCCGGGCGCTGCGGGACCGGCGGCCGGACGACGGCCTCAGCTCGTGACCCATTTCTCATCGGCCAAGCGCCGCAGCTCGACGGCGGCCTGGCGGACTTCGGCGCAGCGCAAAAGCAGGACCTCGTAAGCTTCCGCCCCGGCATCGGCGATCTGGTCGTCGCCGGCGGCGGCGGCGGCCGGGGGCAGGGGAACGGCGGGATCGAGGACGGCCGCCACGCTCCGCCGCGTTTCCACCAGCAATTGTTCGCAGCGGGCCGGATCCAGTTCCGCCAGACGATTGCGGATCAGCAGGCGGACGGTGACGATCTGGGCCGCCGTGGTATAGGACGCCGCCAGCAAACGGCCGTAATGCGGCCACATGGCGCGGACGACCGATGGCTCGCCTTTCATCCGGGCGGCCGATTCGCTCAAGGCCGACAGCGATTCGATCAAATTTTTGCGGGCCAGCCGGTAGGACTGCTGGGGAACGTTCCATTGCAGGCATCGATCGGCGTAGTGGGCCGTGCTGCCGAGCAGGCTGGTCACCAGTTGCGGGGCGTCCTGATGTTCCCAGCGGGGCAGGATAAGGCTGAACAGGTAGGCGATCGAGGTCCCGATCACGGTATCGAGCAGGCGGGCCAGCACCGGCGGGGCCTCGACGGGATCGAGAAAATGCAGCGACAGGATCGCCATGATGCAGGCGGCGGTCGAGGTGACGCGATACTGCACGCGGCCGAAGGCATGCGCGGTGCCGACGGCCAGCAGCATCACCACCAGCAGGACGCTGGACGGAGCGGCCCACAGCAGGAGACCGGTGATGACGCAGCCGATCGCCGTGCCGATCAGCCTGTCGTTGCGCCGCTGGCGGGTGACGCTGTAGCTGGCGCGCAGGATCACCGCGATGGTCAGCAGGATCCAGTTGCCGTGCCGAAGGTCGGGCACCAGGGCGATCAGGGCATAACCGGCGCCCAGCGACAGGCCGAGCCGCAGTGCGTGGCGGAACACCGGCGATTTCCACCGGCAATGGCCGCGCAAGATGGCGAAGGACAAGGTCTGCGGCTGCACGAAGGCATCGAGGTCGACATCCTCGAGGATCGCCTCGGCGGCCTGACGGGAGGCCAGAACGGCGGGAAGGCGGGCCAGATGCGCCGCCACCCAGGCAAATCGCGACCGGGTCATGCGGACCGCCCGCAGCGTCCGGCGATCGGCTTGGCCGCTTTCGTTCAAGCGGGCGACTTCCTCGGCGATGGCCGCGAGGGCGGTCTGGCGATCGGGAAGCGACAGGTGATCCTGACCGGCCAGCAGATCGAGCGCCAGGCGTTCGAGATCGGAGGCGAGCAGGCGGGCCAGCGCGGCGATGCGCGGCGTCACCGTCAAATCGGCGGCGATCAGGCGGGCCGGGGCGCGATCGGCGTTGGAGGAGACGATGGCGTCCAGGCTGTCGAGCAGGACGATCAGCGCCGCGGCCAGGCGCAGGGCGATATCGTTGCGCCGCCCGTTGAAAACCAGGGTGCGGGCCGTCTGCAGGTGGTCGGACAGGGCCGCCTGCTGTTCGACCACGCGGGCATAGACCGCCGCCGGATCGGCGTTCGCCTCGTAGAAACCGGCCACGGCCCTGAGATAGCCGGCGAATTCCCGCAGGCATTCGCCGACGGCGAGACGCCGGCCGCTGGCGTCCAGCAGGCGGGTGACGGCCAGGGCGACGATGACGTAGCCGGCGCCGCCGGCCGCGAAGAGGACTTCATACTGCAAGGCCTCCGCCATGTCGGCGATCGGGACGCCCAAGGTGAAAACGATGGACAGCATGGTCAGGATACTGAGCGGGATCGCCCAGCGTCCCCAGCCCAGCAGCATGCCGGCGACAAAGCCGAAGACGATCACCGTGGCGCCTTCCAGCCATGGCAGATGGGTGCTGATCGCCGCGGTCACGGAGGCGAGAACGGCCAGGGTCCAGGCCAGGGGCAGGGTCTTGGCCTTGACGGACAGGGGGTTGGGCTGGTCGCCGATGCTGACGCAGATGGCTCCCGAGCCGGCCGCCATGCCGGCCGTGAAGCCGAAGCCGGCCGACATCAGGGCGGTCACCACGCCGACCCCGGCGGAAACCGCCAAGCCGTTCAGGATATGCTGGCCGAACAGATATTTGAGCAGCCGTGGATGAAGCGACCGGAAGGACCGGGCTGTCGCCGGTTCGGCGGTGAGCCGATTCGGCTTCGCAACGCGGTCAACCGACATCCCGGGCCTCGGCGATCAGGGGATCGGTTGGGGCCATTTTCTCGAATTCATTTCGGGTCACCGACAATTCACCGACGCGCCGTATCAGCTGCTGGACCAGCAAGAATACCACAGCGTTCGACGACACGCCGATCCTGAGAACCGGGCCGAACAATTTTCGCCCTTTCCCCGGCCAAGGGGGAGGGGGCGGAACGGTGACGGTGATCGCCGATCCCTGTCGCTGACGGCGGACTCTCAGGGCTTGTGGCGCGACGGAGTGCCGTCCGTCGTCTTCCAGGGGAACAGGCCGGCCTTGAAACTTTCGGTCATATGCCGGGCCTTGGCGATCGCCTTGGTCGCCGCCGGTTCCGGCAGGACTTCGACGGCCGTTTGGCTGAAAAGATCGAGCCAGCGGCTGAAATGGCCGAGTTCGATGGGAAGGCGCGTGTGCGGGACGAAAGGGGAGCCCCGGTATCGTCCGGTGCCGAGCAGGACATGCGACCAGAAGTCGGCGACGATGCGCAGATGCTCATCCCAATCCTGGATGGCGGCATCGAACAGCGGAGCCAATTGATCGTCGGCGCGGGCCCGCTCATAGAAGGCCCGGACCAGGGTGGAAATCTGCCGTTCGGTGACTTCGGCGTCGGTCATGGCGTCGGCTTGGCCGGCATGGTGTCGAGAAAGACCTCGCGAAAACGGTGCAGCAGATCCTGGTCGATCTGCCCGGCCATTTCCTCCGTCATCACCTTGAGGACGCCTTCCGCGGCCATCTTCGGCTTGTAGACGCGCTGGTCGGTCATCGAACTGAAGATGTCGACGATCGCCGCCATCCGGGCCAGTTCGTTCAATTGGCCGCCCGCCAGGCCGCGCGGATAGCCGGAGCCGTCCAGCCGTTCATGGTGCTGGGCGGCGATGGCGACGATCCCCTTCGGCATATCGGGGCTGGCCCGCAGAAAATTGACCGCCGCCGGAACATGGCTGCGAATGATCACCCATTCGTCGTCGGTCAGTTTTTCCGTCTTGTTGAGGATCGAATGCCGGATGGAGATCTTTCCCACATCGTGCAGAAGCCCGCCGCTGGCCAGAAGGATCTGCTGCGGGCGGGGCAGGCCGATGGAATGGCCGAACAGCGCCAGCAAGGTCGCCACGCGAACGGAATGCGCATAGGTGATGTAATCGTGTTCGCGGATGCCTTCCAGGATCGCCGGAAACTCGTTGGTGGTGACGGCGTCGACCAGGGCGGCGCAGCTTTCGGCGACGGCGCCGTACTGGATCGGCAGCGATTGATCGAAAATGTCGGCAATGCTGCTGTAGAAGGTCAAGGTGTCCTGCAAGGCGTTGCGGGCCAGGGGCGGCAATTCCCTCCAGGCGCGTTCGACCTTGATGTTGAGCTGCGCCGAAATGGATTTAACCAGGGCGCTGCGCCGATAGGGCTTGATGATGCAGTCGTCGGCGCCGGCCGACAGGGCGGCGGAGAGCACGGAGGGATCGCCGTTGTCGGAGACGAAGACCACCGGCGTATGGCCGAGTTCGCGTTCGCAGCGCATGGCCCGCAGGAAATTGACGCCGCTCGACGGCGGAACATATTCGCCGATCAGGACCAGACCGGGACGGGTCACGCCCAGGCCCATCAGGGCGTTGGTGCTGTCGCCATAGGTTTGGACCGCGTAAAAGGACAAAAGAGCGTCGGACAATTGTTCGCGATGACGTTGGTTTCCATCGACGATAGCCACCAGTTGCTGGTCCGGTTTGTTTGCGGGTTTGCCGATCACGATTTACGACACGGGGCATCTGAAACAGTGGGAACCGACGGACGAACATCCTTCGAAAGGCGGCGAAACGGAGGAATCCTCGACGGAGGGCATGCGACGGACACAGTGCTAGCGCGGATAAGCGTCTCGGACAAGATGAATCGATCCACCGGCGGGGGCCTCCCCGCCCTCAATGAGCAGTTGCGTCGTCCTTGGACAGGCCGGGCTCGGACGGGCGAACGCCGGAACCCGATGCTCATCGAAGGCAATGCGTCTCTTTTTCACAAGATAGTACATTTTGCCGCCATAGGAAACGATAAGGAAGTTCTCGAAATCGCGTTGTCAGTCTCCGACAATGGAGCCGTTCATCACACGATGCCAAAAGACTAAGGTGAGACGGTGAAGGTGGCATATCGGCCGCGTGTTCTTCATAATATGCTTGCTGAACGATTTGGATTGCCACATGTCGAGTGTTCCCGTCGTGGTTGACGCGCGCGTCAAGGCCGAAAAGTTGCATGTGCTGGCTCGCAACCTGCCGTTCACCGCCTGCACCGGCGCCTTCGTCGCCCTGCTCGCCACCTTTGGGGCGGCCCAGGCGGTCGGCCCCTGGATCTGGCGATGGATGCTCGCCTTCGCCCTGATCGCCCTCGTTCGGATGGCGATGCTGCCGTTCTATTGGCGCGCCCCCTCGCGCGACGTCGAATTGGCGGCCTGGGAAACGGCGCTGGCGATCAATACGCTGCTGTCCGGCCTGATGTGGCTGGCCTTCGGTCTGCTGACGTTCGTTCCCCATGACCTGACCTATGGCTTCTTCCTCGCCATCATCCAGACGGGATTGACGGCGGCCTCGGTGGCCAGCCTTTCGGCCAGTCCCCCGGCGCAATTGGCCTTCGCCATTCCGACCATGGGCGGAATGATCCTGCCCTTCGTCGCATCCGGGGAGCGGTCGCTGCAGCTTTTGGCCGGCATGGCCGCGGTGTTCCTGTTGGTCATGCTGCTCTCGGGACGCAGCGCCGAGCGGACCCTGACGCAGTCCATCGTTCTGCGCTTCGAAAACGAGCGCCTGATCGACGCCCTGCGCCAGGAATCGGTGCGGGCCGAGTCGGCCAATTTCGCCAAATCGGAATTCCTGGCCACGATGAGTCACGAAATCCGCACGCCGATGAATGGCCTGATCGGCATGGCCCAGTTGGCGCTCGACACGCCGCTCGACGAGCAGCAGCGGGCCTATGTGGAAACGATCCGGCAGTCGAGTTATGGATTGCTCTCCCTGGTCAACGACATTCTCGATTTCTCCAAGCTGGAATCCGGCCGGATCGAGTTGGAGACGGTCAATTTCGATTTGAACGAGGTGATCCTTTCCGTGCATGCCTTGATGGCGGCGCGCGCCGAGGAAAAACGGCTGTCGCTCGACTATCGGATCGCCCCCGGCGTTCCGCGCACCGTGCTGGGAGATTCGGCGAAGCTGCGGCAAATTCTGCTCAATCTGGTGGGCAATGCCATCAAATTCACCGACAGGGGGCGCGTTCGCGTCGAGGTCGACTGCCCCGATGACGCCGATGCGGGTGTCGTGCGCTTCCAGGTGAGCGACACCGGCATCGGAATTTCCGAGGACATCCAAGGCCGGCTGTTCCAATCCTTCAGCCAGGCCGACTCCTCGATCAGCCGGCGCTACGGCGGCAGCGGCCTGGGCCTGGCGATTTGCCGCCGCCTGGTCGAGCTGCACCAGGGAGAGATCGGCTGCGACAGCCACCCGGGAATCGGCAGCCGTTTCTGGTTCACCCTGCGCTACCGGCCGGGCCATCCCTTGCCGGATTCGCAACCGGTCGCCGTCGATTCGCTGCGGTTGCGGCCGCTGCGTATTCTTTTGGCCGAGGACAATGAGATCAATCGCGTCGTCGCCATCGCCTTGCTGGAAAAATGGGGGCATCGGGTGATCGCCGTCGAGGACGGCCGGCAGGCGGTGGAGGCCGCCGGCGCGGAAATGTTCGATCTGGTGCTGATGGATCTGCAAATGCCCGAGATGGGCGGGCTGGAGGCGACGGAGCGCATTCGCCGTTTGCCCGAACCGATCGGCACCGTTCCCATCGTCGCGGTAACGGCCAACGCTTATGACAGCGACCGCCGTCGTTGCCTGGAGGCCGGCATGAACGGCTATATCAGCAAGCCGTTCGATTTCGACGGTCTGAAAAAAGTCATCGTGGAAGCGCTGGGGCCGGCGGCGAAAGTATCGTGAACGAACCTGTCGTGCAAAGCTACCGGCAAACCGAAGGGAAGATCAATTAAAGCTCACCACGAAGACACGAAGGGCACGAAGGAAAACAAGGGAATTATTGCGAAAACGCCGAATCCGAAAATCGGATGAGTCTCTTTTTTTCTTCTTCGTGTCCTTCGTGCCTTCGTGGTGAATTTCTATTTCAGTAACACTCGTGGGTCCGTCGGCGCAGGATTGTTTGGCGCCGCCTCACGGAACCGTCTCCAGGCCGACGGTGCGGCCGGCGAATCCTGCCGCGTCGAAGTAGCGGGAGCTTCCAACCAATTGATATTGCAGCACCGTCCGGTAGCCGTCGTCATCGGGGGCGGAACGCAGGACCTTGGCGACATGAGCGGGTTCCTTGCCGCCGGGCATGGCTTCGCTGATCACCCGGCCGACCAGTTTTCCATGATTGGGAACGGCCAATTTCAGGATGGACGCCAGGGTTTTGCCGACGTCGGCATTGCTGACCGGGGCGGGATCGCGATAGCCCGTCTTGAAGTCGGGTCCGATGGCGGCGGTGAAATTATGGGTGTCGCCACGGCTGAAGCTGCCGTGCATCCCTTGCCCTTGCTGCAGGACACTGTCGGCGACTTCCACCGTGCAAAGCTCCGGTTGCGGGCATCCGGTCGCGGTGCTTTTGAAATTGACCGAGATGGCCGGCAGCGGGGTCACGGCCGATCCCTTCAGATTGACGGCGGCCAAGGACAGGGTTCCGGGGAATTTTCCCAGCGCGTCATCGACGAAAAGTCCGCTGACATAATCCTGGGACAGCAGCGCCTTGACGACCTTGGCGGCCAATTCCCCATTGATCGGCGGCGGCAGATAGACCAGGTCGGATCCGCCGTTCGCCGCCACCACGACCGCCGGCTTTCGCGGATCGGCGCCGATCACGCCGTTGGAGAATTTGGTATGGCTGCCGGCGGCCACCGGCGCGTTGTTCTGGTCGGGATCCCACAGGGGCAGATCCAGGGCGTTGGCCAGGTCGATGGCCAGGAACCCGGGGGGCAGGAAGCCGGTCGGAACGTCGGCATAAGCCGCCTGCGCGGCGCTGCTGGTCCGGCTTTGCTTGGAAATGGTCGAGAAGCCATGGTCGGCGCTGACCACGATGTCCGTGCTCTGGTCCAGGCCCTGGTCCTTGAGGCTTTGGCGAATGGCGGCGAGATTGTCGTCGGCGTTCCGGATGGCGGCCAGGGACGTCGGCCCGTTGATGCCGGGTGTCAACTGGTTCAGGCTATCGCCTTGATTATGCTGTGTTCCGTCCGGATCGCGGGACCAATAAACGATGACGAAGGGTTTGCCGTCCTGCTTGAATTTCGGCAGCACGGCCTTGGTCAGGACGTCGACGAAATATTTCTGCTGATCGACATTGGCCGCCGTCGTGCCGGCGGTCGTGGCGTTCCCGGGCTTGCCGTTGTCGCCGCGGGTCGGAGCGGCGGTCGGCAGACCGGCCGCGGCCAATCGTTCGGTCAGCCAGGCCGATAGCGGGATTCCTTTCGGCGTGCCGGTCTGATCGTCCACCACCACGGTTTTCTGGCCGCTGCGTTCGGTGTGGTCGAAGATCAGCGCCGGTCCCAGCTTGCCGATGGTCGCCGTGTTGAAGCCCTTGTCGCGCGCCGCCTTGAGCAGGGTGACCTCATCCAGATAGTCGCCGGAAAAATGCTCGTCGACATCGCCCAGGACCGGGTCGCTCTCCAGAAAGGGCGTCACCGAATCGCCGGCGCCGGGCACCGGATAGCCGGTGTAGATGGTGTTGCTGAAGTCGCCGGTGTCGCCCAGATAATGGCCGGTGGCCATCGCCGAGGCATTGGGGGTGGTGAAGGTGGGAAACAGGGAGTGGCTGTTGGGGAAGGCGACGCCCTGGTCGCGCAGGGCGGCCATCGCGGGGGCCGTCTCGGGCGTGACGATCAGCGCGCGCAATCCATCCGGAACGAAAAGCACGACGTTGTGCGGCTGCGCCGCGACGGCGGAGGCCGTCGACAAGGTCAAGCCGACGGCGACGGTGACGAGAAAACGATGCATCTTCGAAAATCCCCCAGTACGACCGACTGATGGTAATGGGGCCTCGTCGGGCGGTGAAGCGAAGGTTCCATGACAGTCCGGCGACCGCGGGCCGGCCTGCCGGATGAAATGCGATGTTACAGAATGCGGCCGATGGGAAATGAAGACGAAAAGATCGGCGCGTAGCCTCGGCGGCATGCATCCCGACCGACCAGAGGACCCCGCGGACGAGGCCGGCCCGCAGGCGCCGGGCGGGCATCGGCTGGCGCGCGCCCGGGAGGACTTCCGGGCCGGGGACTTCGCCGCCTGCGCCGAGCGTTGCCGGCATATCGCGGCCCAGGCGGCGGCCGACCCGGAAGCCCTGCATCTGCTGGGCGCCGCCCTGATGCGTCGCGGGGAAATCGAGGCCGGCCTCTCCGCGCTGGCCGGGGCGCAGGCGCTGGCTCCCATGGACGTCGCCCTGCGGATCGATCGCGCCCTGGCGCTCGCCATGGCCGGCCGTCTCGCCGAAGGCATCGACGTGCTGGCGGACGGATGGGCGCGTCAGCCCGGCGAACCGAACCTGGCGGCCAAATTGGGCGAGCTCCTATCCGACGCCGACCGCTTCGACGAGGCGGAACGGGTCCTCGCCGCCGCGGTCGGAAGGGCGCCGCGCCATGTGGCGCTGCGCTGCCTGCTGGCCGCCGAATATGCCGGATCCCTGAAGACCGAAGCGGCGCTGGAGCAACTCGCCGAGGCGCGGCGGCTCCGTCCGGACAATGTCAAGATCCTCGTCAACATCGGTGTCCTTTACCAGGCCCTCGGCGATCTCGACGCGGCGATCGGCCATTACCGGGATGCTCTCGCCGCCGGCCCGGACGGACAATCGGCCCGGCCCAATCTGGCCACGGCCCTGCTCACGCGGTTCGATTTCGAGGCCGGTTTCGCGGAATTCGAAAGCCGGTTGCTCCTCGGCCATATCCGTGTTCCGGAAACCGCGGCGCCGCGGTGGCGGGGCGAAGACATCGCCGGGCGCCGTCTGCTGGTGACGGCCGAGCAGGGATACGGCGACATGCTGCAGTTCGCGCGTTTCCTGCCGCCGGCGGCGCGGTTGGCCGGCCATGTCACCCTGGAGTGCCATCCGGGGCTGGAGCGCCTGTTCGCCGCCTTGCCCGGGGTCGACCGGGTCGTCACGCTGGGGCAGCCGTTGCCGGAAGCCGATGTCGCGGTCTCGCTTCTCAGCCTGCCCTTCGTGGGCAAATGGTCGATGGCCGGATTGTCGGAAACGATTCCCTATCTCGCCGTTCCGCCGGGAGGCGCCTTCGATTTGCCCGACGACCCCGGCATGCTCCCCGGCCATGGCCTGTTCAAGGTGGGCCTGGTGTGGGCCGGACGACCGGCGACCGGAGAAGTCTATGTCCGGCGCTCGCTCAACCGGCGCAGTTGCCCGCTGGCCGCTCTGCGCCCTCTGACGACCATCCCCGGGGTGCGGTTCTACAGCCTGCAAGTCGGCGCGGCGGCGCAACAAGTGCGGGCCTCGGGGTTGCCGATCGTCGATCTGGCCGATCGCCTCGGCGATTTCGCCGATACGGCGGCGGCCATCGCCGCGATGGACTTGACGATCAGCGTCGACACGGCGGCGGCGCATCTCGCCGGCGGCATGGGAGCGCCGCTTTGGGTTTTGCTGGCGCCCGGGCAGGCCGACTATCGCTGGGGGGTGGCCGGCGGCACGCCGTGGTATCCCCATGCGCGGCTGTTTCGGGCCGAGCGCGCCGGGTGGGCGACGGTCGTTGAGGTCATGGCGGCGGAATTGAAGCGGCTGGTCGAAGCTCGATCGCATCCCGATCTTCAACCGGGGGTTTGCGAACGATAGGAACGAGGGATCGGACCCTCTGGGGGACGGAAAAGTCCGGCGGCAACCCTCCGAGTTGTTGCCGCCGGCCGCTTTCGACCCTAATTTTCCAGCATGCCCCTAGGTCTCAGCGGTTACGACTGGATCAGTCGCAGCAGTTCCTGCGGCAATTGCGAGGCCTGGGTCAGGGCGGCGACCGAGGCCTGGGTCTTCACGTCGACGGACGACAGGGTGGCCTTCACCGAGGCGACGTCGGCATCCTGCACCACCGAGGCGGCGGCGGTGATGTTCTGGATGTTGGTGGCGATGTCCTGGCCGGAGAAGG
>JAATGN010000384.1 GCA_015654615.1 Rhodospirillales bacterium | reverse complement strand
GCATGGCCGGTGGGATGATCTCCGCATGGCCGGCACGAATCCCCTCGCCCCGATCATCGTCAAGCTTGATAGGGCGACCGGGTGGCCATGACTGCGAATGGGCCACGATTGCCCGACGCATAAAATGTATATACAAATTACTTGATCTCCGATCAGGCAAATTGTATATACAGACTCGATGAAAATCGAATTCGATCCGGCGAAAGACCAAGCCAACATCGAGAAGCACGGCATCTCGCTGTCTCGCGTCTCGGAATTCGAAATCCTCTCTTTCATCGAAGACGACCGGAAGGACTATGGCCAAATCCGCTACCGGGCATGGGGACTGATCGGCGGGCAGCATTTCTGCCTTGCCTTCCCCCACCGCCAGGGTCACATCCGCGCCATCAGCCTGCGGCGCGCCCACCGAGAGGAGATTGAACGCTATGTCCCGCAAACCTGATGCCGATGCCGAAAACCCCGAATGGACCAGCGAGGACTTCAAGAAGGCGAAGCCGGCCGATCAACTGCCCGCCGCTATCCTCTCGGCTTTTCCAAAGACTCGCGGCCCCCAGGCTGCCCCCAAAAAGATCCCCGTTTCCCTGCGACTGAGCGCCGAGGTCGTTCGCCATTTCAAGGCTACGGGGCCGGGTTGGCAGCGGCGAATTGACGATGCCCTGAAAGAGATCGCCAATCGCCAATCCGACACCTGAAAAACTGAGACGGCCCTCTCCGCCCCCCTTATCCCGGCTTGCGGCTGGACGAGGCCCGCCACAGGTCGATTTCGCCGTCCGTGGCGTGGCGATCGATCTCGGCCAGCTCTTCCTGGGTCAGCGGGGCACCGGCCAGCGCGTCGAGGGAATTGTCCAGTTGCTCGACGGTGCGGGCGCCGATCAACGCCGAGGTGACGCGCGGATCGCGCAGCACCCAGCACAGGGCCATCTGGGCCAGGCTTTGGCCGCGGCGTTGGGCGATGGCGTTGAGCGCCCGGACGTTCTGCAGATTCTTTTCGCTGAGAAAGCTCTGCTTCAGCGTGCCGCCCTTGGTGGCCCGCGTTCCCGCCGGAACACCGTTCAGATAGCGGTCGGTCAGCATGCCCTGGGCCAGCGGGGAAAAGGCGATGCAGCCGATGCCCAGGTCCGCCAAGGTGTCGAGCAGGCCGTTTTCGATCCAGCGGTTCAGCATGGAATAGGACGGCTGATGGATCAGACAGGGCGTGCCCAGGGATTTCAGGACAGCCGCCGCCTGCCGGGTCATCTCGGCGGAATAGGAGGAAATGCCGACATAAAGCGCCTTGCCCTGCTGCACGATCTGATGGAGCGCCGCCATGGTTTCCTCCAGCGGCGTATTGGGGTCGACCCGGTGCGAATAGAAGATGTCGACATAGTCCAATCCCATGCGGCGCAGGCTCTGGTCCAGGCTGGCCACCAGATATTTGCGCGATCCGCCGGCGCCGTAGGGTCCCGGCCACATGTCGTAGCCGGCCTTGGTCGAGATCACCAATTCGTCGCGATAAGGCTTGAAGTCGGCGGCCAGCACCTTCCCGAAGTTTTGCTCGGCCGAACCGGGCGGCGGCCCGTAATTGTTGGCCAGATCGAAATGGGTCACGCCGCGGTCGAAGGCGCGGCGCAGGATCGCCCGGCCGTTCTCAAAGGCGTCGACGCCGCCGAAATTCTGCCAAAGGCCAAGGGAAATGGCGGGAAGATCAAGTCCGCTACGCCCGCAACGGCGAAAGGAGGCCTGCGCATAACGGGTGGAATTGGCATCGTAAACCATGAAAAAACCTCACTCATTGGCGTGTCGGACGATTATCGCCCCTGAGCCCCGGCGCGGAAAGAGCGAACTGGCCGAAAGCGCGGGTCGGGGAGATAAGCCGCAGCTCGCGGCGGCGGCGGCCGGCCATCAGGAGCAACCGCCGTGCATCCTGCCCTTGCCGTCGGCATAGCGGCTTTTCTGGCGGTCCCAGAAGAATTCCTCCCGGGTCATCGCCGGGCGTCCGGGATGGCGCAGCCTCATCTGTTCGACATAACGGTCGTAGTCGGGGATGCCCACCATCAGCAGGCAGGTCTCCTTCAGCCTGAGCAGGATGGCTTTCAAGTCCGTCATGGCTTCCCTCCGCGCCAATACCGATCCAAGTCCTCAGGCCAAATCCGCGAGCAGCGCCGGCGCGGGGGACCGCAACAGGCTTTTCCGGGCCTCCCACTGCGCGGCGGCATCGAGCGCGGTGAGAAACTCCACCTTGCCGCCCGCCAGGGCGGCGACCGGCACGCCGTCCCGATAGACCAGCCGGTTGCTGGTCAGGGCGGCCAGGCGCGGCCCGGGGGTGAGGATGCCGGACAGATTGAGGGGGTCGGCGCCGGACAGCGAAATCCATTGGCCGGAGGCCGGCCGGCGCTTCAGCTCGCGCAGCAGGCCGACCGCTTCCGGAAGGGCGTATTGCTCGCCGGAGAATCCGCCGACGAAGCGGCCGCCGCGCAGTTCGCCGCGCGCCTCCAGGCGGCGATAGACCCGCAGCAGGTCCCGCCACGGCGGCAAGCCTGCGGCTTCGCGGACGAGCAGGCGCCAGAAGACGATGCCATAGCGGCGCAGCAGCGCGCGCCCCACATGTTCGACGGCGGCGTCGGTCGAATCGGCCGTTTCCCGTGGGACGCGGCGGATCGGCGCCCAGCGGCCGGCGCTTTCCATATCGAAGGTAAGAACGCGGCCATGCCGCCGCCTGGCCCCGGCGGCGGGTTTGCGCTGGTTCGAGGGCACCAGCAGGGCGCGCAGCCCGCCGAAACTGTCCGAGGTGACCAGCCCGAGCGCCACCAGCTGGCCCAGCGCCTCTTCGAGCTGCGGCCGCAGCAAGTGGGCGGCCTCGGCCAATTCCTCGAAAAACAAGGCGCCTTGCGTTCCCAGACAGTCGAGCACGGCCTGGGCCTGCGGGCCGGGCTGTCCCCCGCGCGCCGGCCCCGGCAGCGACATCCACAGAGGAACGCGCCGCCGTTCCAGCAAGGCGATCGGCGTCGTGCGGACCGGCGTCGCCGTCCGGCCGCGGCCGGCAGCGCCGTCGGCCGGCAGGGTGCGCCGGACCCAGGACACCCGTCCGGCCAGGCACTGGGCATCCAGCCAGGCCGGCTGGTATCCCTTGACGCGGACCGGCAGGATCTCCGTCTCCCAGGCCCCGGCCGGCGCTTCGAAGCCTTCCAGCAAGGAAAGGACGACGGGAAGCGCTTCCGCCCCTTCGAGGCGGGTATCCTCGGTGACCCGTTGCCAGGCGAACAGAAAGCTCAGGAAATCGCGGGGGGCGACCGGCTCGATCTCGGCGCGCAGACGGCGGATCGTCGCCTGGTGGATACGGGCGAGCAGGCGCCGGTCGCACCATTGCTCGTCGTCGATCCCCGGGACGAAGCGCCCGCGCAGGACGGAGCCTTCGGCCTCCAGCGCCGCCAGCGCGCCGCCGACCGCGTCCGCCGCCAATCCGAGCGGCGCCGCCAAGGCGGTCTCGGTGACCGGTCCCAGCCCCTCCAGCCGGCCGCGCAGGATATCGATCAAGGCCTGCTCGGAGGACCATACGGCGGCGGCCAGCGCCGCCGGCGGCGCAATCTCGGGCCGGCGCCGCGCCTCCGGCCATACGGCCTGGAACTGGGTCAACCGTTCGGCCGCCACCCACAGCTCCGCCCGGGACGTCGTCAGGCGGGTGACCCGCCTTTCGCGGGCCAGCGCCGCCAGCCAACCGGCCCAGGCGGGGACGGCCCGGACCTCGTCGGCGGTCAGGCAGCCGATCCACAGCAGCGCGTCGTGCAACTCCTCGGCGTCGATCGGATCGGGCCAGGCTTCGGCCCGGACCCGGGCGATGGCGTCCGGGTCCAGCCGGCCCAGCCCGGAGGCTTCCTCGGGGGCGAGCCAGCGCCGGGCCAAAACCGCCTGGGTGCGCCGCTCCTCCAGGGGCGCGTCGTCGAGAAAGGCATAGGGCCGGGCCGACAGCACCTCGAGCGCCAGGGGGGACGGCTGATTGAGGTCGCGGGACACGACGCGGACCTCGCCCGCTTCGAGCCGCCGCAACAGCCGCTCCAGCCCTTCGATATCCATCGCCTCATGCAGGCAGTCGGCGATCGCCTGGTCGGTCAGCGGATGATCGGGAATCTCCCGCGCGCCGGCCAGGTTTTCCGCGCAGGCGGCCTGATCGGGAAATACCGCGGCGATCAGATCCTCGGCCTGCATGCGCATGAATTGCGGCGGGATCTTCCGGCCGTTCCGGAAGCGCGGCAAGGCCAGCGCCACGCCGGCCACCCAGCGCCAGCGGCTGGCGAACATCGGGGCGTCGAGCACCGCCTGGATCAGCACGGAGCGGACGCTGTTGGAGTGGAGATAATGCGCCACCTCGCCCAGTTCGAAGCTGTGCGCCGCGGTCAAGGACAGCACGATATCGTCCTCGGTCGCCGCCGCCTGCAGCTCGACATTGAACTTGCGGCAGAAGCGCTTGCGGAGCGCCAGTCCCCAGGCCCGGTTGAGACGGCTGCCGAAGGGCGCGTGGATGACCAGCTGCATGCCGCCCGCCTCGTCGAAGAAGCGCTCCAGCACCACGGTATCCTGGGTGGGCAGGCAACCCAGCGCCGCGAAGGCCGCGGCCAGATAGGCGACGAGCTGGTCGGCGGCGGCGGCCCCGAGACCGATCTCCCCGCGCAGCCAGTCGGCGGCGGTCCCTCCGCTCGGATCGCCCCGCAGATGGGCCTCGACCTCGGCCCGCAACCGCGAAACCGACACCGAGAGCGCGTCGGTGCGGCCCGGCGCCTCGCCCAGCCAGAACGGAATGTTCGGCGGCTGGCCGTGGGCGTCCTCGACCCGGACGGTTCCCCGCTCGACGCGCAGGATGCGATAGGAGGCGTTGCCGAGCTGGAAGACGTCGCCGGCCAGGCTTTCGACGGCGAAATCCTCGTTGACGCTGCCGATGACATGGTTCTCGGGCTCGAGGACCACCTGATAGTCGGCGGTGTCGGGAATGGTCCCGCCGGAGGTCAGCGCCGTCGTCCGCGCCCCGCGCCGGCCGCGCAGCAGATGATTGACCGCGTCATGGTGGAGGAGCGCGCCGCGCCGGCCGCGGCGCGTCATGAAGCCGTCGGCCAGCATGCGGACGACGGCGTCGAAGTCCCGCCGCGCCAGCCGGCGATAGGGCCAGGCGCGGCGCAGGCGGTCGTAAAGCGCCGTTTCCGGCCAATCTTGGGCCGCCACCTCGGCGACGATCTGCTGGGCCAGCACGTCCAACGGCTGCTCCGGCAGGACCAGGCGGTCGAGTTCGCCGCGGCGAACGCTGTCCAGCAGGGCGGCGCATTCGACCAGATCGTCGCGCGACAGGGCGAACAGCCGTCCCTTCGGAATGCCGCCGACGGCATGGCCGGAACGCCCGACCCGTTGCAGGAAGCCGGCGATCGAGCGTGGCGAGCCCAGTTGGCAGACCAGGTCGACGTCGCCGATGTCGATGCCGAGTTCGAGCGAGGCGGTGGCGATCAGCGCCTTCAGCTGGCCGTTCTTCAGGCGCTGCTCGGCGGACAGCCGGTGCTCCTTCGCCATGCTGCCGTGATGCGCGGTCACCGTGGCGACGTCCAGGCGCTCCGACAGTTCGCGGGCGACCCGTTCGGCCATGCGGCGCGTATTGACGAAGACCAGCGTGGTGCGATGCGCTTCGATCAGGCCGGCCAGGCGATCGTAGACCTGCGACCAGACCTCGCCCGACATCACCGCCTCCAGCGGCGAGTCGGGGATTTCGATGGCCAGGTCGCGCGGGCGCTGATGCCCGGTATCGACGATCGCCGCCTCGGCGGCCGGAACGCCGTCCGGGGCGGCCCCGACCAGAAGATGGGCCACCGCCCCGATCGGATTCTGCGTCGCCGAAAGTCCGATGCGCAGCAGCCGCTCGCCGCACAGCGCGGTCAGGCGTTCGAGCGACAGGCTGAGATGGGCCCCGCGCTTGTTCGGCGCCATGGCGTGGATCTCGTCGACGATCACCCAGCGCGTCGAGGCCAGCATGGTCCGGCCGGATACCGAGCCGAGCAGGACATAGAAGGATTCGGGCGTGGTGACGACGATATGCGGCGGGCGGCGGCGCATGCGCTCGCGTTCGGCCGGCGGCGTATCGCCGGTCCGCACCGCGGCGCGGATCTCGACATCGGGCAAGCCGAGCCGTTCGAGGGCCTGGCGAATGCCCTTGAGCGGCGCCTTCAGATTGCGCTCGATATCGTTGGAGAGCGCCTTGAGCGGCGAGATGTAGACGATCTGGGTCTCGTCGGCGAGATGACCGTCCAGGCCCTGGCGCAGCAGATCGTCGATCGCCGCCAGAAAGGCCGCCAGCGTCTTGCCGGACCCGGTGGGCGCGGCGATCAGGGTGTGGCGGCCGGCCTTGATCGCCGGCCAGGCTTTGGCCTGCGCCGGCGTCGGCGCGGCGAAATGCTCGGAAAACCAAGCCTTCACCGCGGGATGGAACAGGCTCGAGGGGTCCATGTCGATCGAATGCATCGCTCGTCCCAACGCCGCTTTGGTCGGTTCCATCCGGCAGGATTCAAGGGGTGGCCGATGGCGGAGCCGACGGGACGGACGACGTTCTCGCAGTATCGCGCCGAAGATTGGCAGAACAAAAGATGGGGGCCGACACCGCGTCGCACAAGAGACCGGACCACCCGAAGGATCGACGCGAACGAACGATTCGCCATGTTTTTTCTCCTCCCCTCGATGGCGAGGGGTTGGGGGTGGGGAACGATGTTTCCGGTTGCGCTTCGGGATGACGACGGATTTCGGGGAACACGGATGGACGCGGAGATTGACCTGCAATTGCGCTAGAGCGGTTTGCGACCAAACGGGATCAATCCCTGTACCCTCGTCCCGGCGAAAAAGCTTGTGAAGCAAGGGAAAGTGGCACCGGCGTCCCTGCCGGTGTCCGCCGCCCTGCGGCGGAAACGTTCCCGTCAGGATCGATCCCCTCGGCCGCTCTTGCGCTGCCGGCTTCGCCGGCACACCGGCGGGGACGCCGGTGCCACTGGGATTATTTCACAAGCTCGAAAGCGGG
>JAATGN010000065.1 GCA_015654615.1 Rhodospirillales bacterium | reverse complement strand
TTTGGCGATGCGGCGCATCGCGAGCTATGTCGAACAGCAAAACACGCGGATCACCCGCCAGGTGACGATCTCGGTGAAGGTCCTTCGGGTCGACGTCACGGACACCTACGATCTGGGTCTCGATCTGAGCGGCGTGTTCCAGCAGCTTTCGGGTCAATATGCGGTCAATCTTGCCGGTCCGGCCCCTCTCAAGGTGACCGCCGGGACGGCGGCCAGCTATCTGGTTCAGGCAATTCAAAATACCAGGTCGAACAAGGGGCAATGGGCCACGGGGACCTCCCTCGGCAGTACGACGCATGCCGTGGTCGACGCCCTTCAGACGATGGGGAAGGTGAGCCTGATGACCGAGACCAGCGTCACCACGCTCAACGGCCAGGCGGCTCCGGTATCGGTCGCGGAGCAACAGAGCTATGTCGCTTCGACCGCGACGACGGTGGCCGGCGGGGTCGGGGCGACGACCCAAACACAGGTGACGCCGGCGACGCTGGTCACGGGTTTCAATATGCAGGTATTGCCGCGCGTCCTCGACGACGGGCAAGTTCTTTTACAATATGGCCTCAGTCTTTCCGACCTCAAGGCGCTGACGGAATTCGAGTCCAACGGCACGAAGGTCCAATTGCCCGACGTCAATATTCGCTCGTTCCTTCAACAAGCGATCATGCGGAGCGGGGATCTGCTGATTCTGGCCGGATATCAATCCGCTTCGGCCAGCGTTGGCGACACCGGGCTGCCCGGAATCGGGCCATCGTTGCTCGGCGGCAGCGTCCAATCGACGAAAGGCAAGTCGATCATCGTCATCATGATGACGCCGGAAGTCCTGGCCCGCCGCGCCGAGGACGCTCTTTAGAATGGAACAACCGCCGGCGACCATTCGGATCGGCAAGGAGAATTTTGCGGTCGGACTGTTCTGGCAGCCGGCGCCGACCGCCGTGCTGGCGGCCCGCGAGGCGCGGATCGTCGCCGCCAAGGCGGAACTGGCCGCGGATCTGTTCTGTGTTCGCAAACGCGGCGTGCCGCAGTTCGGTCTCGGCCAACGCAAGGTGGGTCATAAAGTCGGGATGAGGGCCATCGCGCCGGCCTTGGCCTCGGCAATTCCCGAGTCGACCTGGGTCGGCGTCTTTCCGACGGATCGGGGATGGCTCTATGTCATGGTCCGCAAGGGGGCGGTCATGCCGGACGGCGATGTCCTGTTCAAGACGGAGCAGGAGGCTCGGCAAAGACTGCGCGGCGAATTGTCCATCGGCGATTGGGACGTCATCTTTGCGCCGCCGCACTGGCAGATGGAGCAATCGCGCGCCGATGACCTCGCTGACCTGATTCCGGCGCAGTCGGACGCGCGGCTGCGGTCCGTGGCGCGCAATCCACTGGCGCCGGTTCTGACTTTGTGTGGGCTCGCCGCGGCCGGATTCGGGGTATGGATGATCGTCTTTCCGCCTGCTTCCGATGTTCCTTCCGTCCCCAACGTCCCCGTCGCGCCGCCGCCGCCACCGTTGCCGTGGCATGCTCAGCCTACGGTCGGGTCCTTGATCTCGGCATGCGAACGGGCGATCGAAAAGACGCGGACGCTTCCCGGCTTCGAGATCGAGACGGCAAGCTGCGGCCCGACGGGAGCCACGGCGAATTACCGGCGACGGTGGGGTTCGGTCGCCTGGCTGCCGAAGAATAGTGTGGTGACCTCGCCGGATCGCGTCAGCCTGGCCGTTCCTCTGTCGGATCCCCTGGTCCGCCGCACCGGGGAAGAGGAGCCGCCGACCATCGAAGCGCTCCGGCGGCAGGTCTGGGGCGCCGCTCAGACATATCTGCTCGACAGCGAACTCAACGAACAGGCGCGGCCGAGTTCGAGCTTGCTGCCGAGCCGGACGGTTCCGGAGGCGGCGGCGTCCGCCTTCCGCGTGGTCTTTCTTTCGGTGGGCGGCAGGTTGCCGCCAAGCGCTTTGTCAGCGGTGCTGGGACGGATTCCGGCATTTGTCGCCGAAGAGGTTACCTGGCAGTCGGCCGGTTGGCGCGTGAAGGGGAAAGCCTATGTTCGGTGATGCAAGGGTCCGCTTTCTTGAGATCTTTCTGATCGTCATGCTGTCCGGGGCGGATTTCGCGCTGGCGGACGATGGGGCCCGGACAAGCGCCGGCGCCGCCGACGGCGCCGGGACACCGGTGGCATCCCCGGCGATTCCCGAGCCGTCGCCGGTCGGAGGCCCGCCTTCGAGCGTCGTCGAGCCGGCCGGCGGGGATGGAGGTCAAATTCCCGGTGTGTTGCGAGAGATCGGGCAGCGGCAGACCGAGCTGACGATTCTGGAACTCAATTTGAAACGCGCCGAATTGCAAAAAAAATTGAGGGAACTGGAGGCGCCGGCGACCGGGCCGCAGTTCTCCTCCGCCGTCCCCGCCCCCGCCGCGGCCCCCGCCTTGTCGACGGTTCCGGCCGAAAGCGGCTGGGAGACGTCACCAGGCCCCCTGGTGCGCCGGATTCATAAGATCGGCGACGAACTCGTCGCCATGGTCGTCTTCCCCGGCGGGGAAACGAAAAATGTTCGGTCGGGCGGATCGATCGGAAACGGCTTGCGCGTCGTCGAAATCCTTCCAGACGCCGTCTATGTCGGCAAGGGAGACCGGCAACGTTACGCCTTGCCGGTTTCTTCGCCGCGCCGCGGGGGTTTTTGAACCCATGCGAGCGGCGAACGATGAAGGCGAACTGATCACCCGGGATGGCGGTCCGGTTCGCGCCAGCGAGGCCTTGCGGGATAAAGTGGCGATTTTCGCCGATGGCCGCTGCCTGGTCTCCCGGTCCCATTCCGAGGACGTCGACGTCATTTCGCTGATCGCATTGGCGCGGAGGTTGGGATTCCCGACGAGGACCCCGGAATTCGTCGATCTCGGATCCTTGCGCAGCTTCTATTCCTGTGCTTCTCCGTCGATTTCATGGTCCGCCGCGGGCCGGCCGGTCCACGACGATACGACAATGCAGCGTGAAGTGCAGGATTTGCTGGCGCGTGCCGCCGCCGCCCAAGCCAGCGACATCCATATCGTCGTCGACAGCGATAGCGCCAGCGTCCGCGTCCGCATCGACGGCGAGCTTCAACCGATGGCCGGCGGGGGCGGCGGTTCTTCCGTCCAATGGCGGGCCGAGCATGGCCGCCAGATCTGCATGACGGCTTACGCGATGGCCGCCGAGGGCGGAACCGCGGATGCGAACTACGATCCTTTCGGCTATCAGGCCGGACGGATGATGACCGGCCTGCCCCAGGGCGTTCAGGCCGTGCGCCTGCAGTTCAATCCGGTCGGATACAGCGGCCGGCACCTCGTGATGCGCCTGCTCTATCTGGGCCATGCGGCGGGGCATTCCATCGGGGAACTGGGCTTCTCCGCGGCGCAGGTCGAAAGTTTGACCGGCTTTACCGAAAACCAGACGGGCATCGTCGTGATCTCCGGGCCGACCGGTTCGGGCAAGACGACGACCTTGGAGCGGCTGATGCGACGGATTGTCGAGAACAATCCGGGGGAAAGCATCCTGTCGGTCGAGGATCCGCCGGAATACAAGATTCCAGGCGTCGTCCAATTGCCCGTTTCCAATATGCGCAATGACGACGATCGCGACGGCGCCTATACGGAAGCCATCGCCGCGGCGCTTCGCAGCGATCCGGACCGTATCATGATCGGCGAGGTCCGAACGCATGCCGCCGCGCATCACGCCTTCGAAGCCGCCATGACCGGCCATCAGGTATTGACGACGGTGCATGCCAATGACGCGCTGGGCATCGTCCCCCGCCTGATGGACGTCGGCGTCGAAAGCTACAAGCTGCGCGACGCCTCTCTGGTCAGCGGCCTGGTCGCCCAACGGCTGATCCGGCGCCTTTGTCCGCGGTGCCGGCGTCCGTCGGACCCGATGACGGCCGATCTGCCCGCCGATATGGCGATGCGGCTGCGGCCGATCCTGAAGGATCGGCCGGTCTGGATGCCGGGGGCCGGCTGCGACGCCTGTCGTCGGGGTTATGAGGGACGCACCGTGGTGGCGGAAATCATCCGCCCCGATCAGCGGCTTCTCGACCTGCTTTGCGCGGGGGAACGGCAAGCGGCCCAGCGCTACTGGGTCGACGATCTGGGCGGCAGGACCTTCACGCATCACGCGATCGAAAAAGTCGCGGATGGTGTGATCGATCCGATTCAGGCCGAGTACAAAGTCGGGAAACTGAGAATCCCATGAAGAATGTCCTCGACACCTTCGCCGTATGGTTCGACGGCTTCGACAGCGGCCCCGTCCTGGCCAAGCTTGCCCTGTCCTCGCGAACGAGGCTCCGGCTCTACCGGAAGATTGCCAGCCTGTCGCGTACCGGCATGCCGGTACCGCGTGCCCTGGATGCCATCTGGCAGGTCGCGTCGCTCGGCGGCAGGAAGGCGCGCGCGCCGCTGGCCCAGGCGATCGATGCCTGGCGCAAGAAAGTGTACGACGGCCATTCTTTCGGCATGGCGCTGGACGGCTGGGTGCCCGTCCAGGAATGGACCATCATCGAGGCGGGGGCCGGCGACCTGGGGCAGGCCTTGGAAGAGGCGGCGGGACTGATCGAATCGTCCCGGCGCATGATGTCCGCGGTCTATACCGCCATCGGTTATCCGATCTTTCTGGGCGGGATGCTTTGCATTCTTCTGTGGATCTTCAGCGTCGACGCCATACCGGCGTTCGCCGAGGTCAAGCCGATGGAAAAATGGACGGGGCTGGCCGCCGGCATGGCCGTCCTGTCCAACGCGGTGCGGGCCGGGCTGCTGCCCTTCCTGGCTTTTCTGGGCATGCTGCTGGGCGGCATCCTGGGCGCTCTGCCCCGGTGGACCGGCGAATGGCGGGCCCGGGTCGACGTCCTGCCGCCCTGGTCGTTCTATCGGCTGGTCATGGGGACCAGCTTCCTGACCGCCCTGGTCGCCTTCCTGCGGGCCGGCATGCCGGTGCCGGAGGCATTGCGGCGGCTGCGCGCCACGGCCAATCCCTGGCTGCGGGAACGGATCGACGCGGCGCTCTATTTCGTCAATTCCGGCTATGACCTGGGGGAGGCGCTGCATCTGACCGGCTATCAGTTTCCGGCCCGGGAAATCGTCGAGGATCTGCGGATTTATGCGACGCTGGGCAATCTGGACGAGGCGATGAGCCGCATTTCATCCGAATGGGTCACGCACAGCCTCGACAACCTGCGGGCGGCCGGCGATGCGACGAAGGTGGTGGGGATGGCCCTGGTCGCCGCGACGATCGCCTGGGTCCAGCTCGGCATCATCGCGGTTCAGCAGCAGCTGACCAGCGGGATGTGACGCGGGGGAAAGGCCCCCGCGTCTCGGCCCGTCGGGTCGTCGTCTATTCGTGGGGCTGGTCGTAGACGTCCAGCGGCGGCGGGGGCGGCACCTGCTGGCCGCCGCGCGGCCGGGCGATGATCACCGCCTTCTCGAGATCGGGTTCCGAGCACAATCCCAGGGTCACCGGGTTGCGCGGCTTGATGTTGGCGGCGTTCCAATGGCTGCGGTCGCGCACCTTGGCGATGGTGTCCTTGGTCGTGCCGATCAGCTTGCACAACTGGGCGTCCGACAATTCGGGATGATGCTTGAGCAGCCAGGCGATGGCGTCCGGTTTGTCCTGGCGCTTGGAGACCGGCGTGTAACGGGCGCCCTTGGTCTTCTGATGCGCCAGATCGGGCACGCTCGACAGACGCAGGTCGGCGCCTTCGTTCTTTTCGCAGCGCTCGATTTCCTCGCGGGTCAATTGGCCGTTGGCCACAGGGTCGAGGCCGACGATTCCAACGGCCACCTCTCCATCGGCGATGGCTTGCACTTCCAGTGCATGCATCCCGCAGAACGCGGCGATCTGTTCGAATGACAGCGTACTATTCTCGACGAGCCAGACGGCTGTCGCCTTGGGCATGAGCGGCAAGGCCATGGGTCCTCCTTTCAGGTCTCTCTTGACGTTTTTGACCTGGATCGGTCTTGCCGGTTGGAACCGGCGCAAGATGGGGTGTCAGCCCCATATATAGGCATGCACCCCCCTGAAGGTCAAATACAGGGAAAATGAATCACAAAGCCAGCACGATCTTGCCGATGTGCGCACTCCTTTCCATAAGTCTATGCGCATCCGCCGCCTGTTCGAGGGGGAAGGTGGCGAAAATCGACGGCGCCACCCGTCCGGCGTCCAGCAGGGGCCAGACTTTGGCCCGCAAGGCGGCGGCGATGGCCGCCTTGTCCTCCACCGGGCGGGGCCGCAACGTCGATCCGGTCAGGACCAGGCGTTTCACGATGACGGGAAGGAAATTCACCTCGGCCTTGTTGCCCTGCAGGAAGGCGATGCTGACATGGCGGCCCTCGACGGCCAGGCTCTTGATGTTGCGGTTCAGATAGTCGCCGCCGACCATGTCGAGAATGACGTCGACCCCCCGGCCGCCGGTCGCGGCGGCGATGACGTCGACGAAATCCTCATTTTTGTAGTCGATCGCCCGGTCGGCGCCGAGCTCGCGGCAGGCCTGGCATTTCGCCGCATCCCCGGCGGTGGTGAAAACGGTGGCGCCAAAGGCCTTGGCGAGCTGAATGGCGGTGGTGCCGATGCCGCTGCTGCCGCCATGCACCAGAAAGCTTTCGCCGGCCCGCAGGCCGCCCCGCTCGAAGACATTGTGCCAGACGGTAAAAAAGGTTTCGGGCAGGGCGGCGGCCTGCACGGCCTGATAATTCTTGGGGAAGGGCAGGCACAGAGGCGCCGCGGCCAGGCAGAATTGCGCGTAACCGCCGCCGGTCACCAGGGCGCAGACCGATTGGCCGATCGCCAGGCCGTCCACGGCCGGGCCGACCGCGGCGATGGTTCCGGCGATCTCCAGTCCGGGCAGGTCCGAGGCGCCGGGGGGCGGCGCGTAATGGCCCAGCCGCTGCAGGACGTCGGGACGGTTGACCCCGGCCGCCGCCACCCGGATCAGCACTTCGCCGGGTCCCGGCTGCGGAACCGGCCGTTCCGTCGGACGCAGGACCTCGGGTCCGCCGGGCGACGCGATCTCGATACAGGACATGCTTGCGGGAAGGCTCATTCTTCGGTCTCTCGGTTTTCGGAAAGGGCGACGTCTGCTACGGTAACAATAGGAGAGACAAAGGGGCTTGTCATGGACCCAGACGACCTGGAACCGCGGAAGAAGCCGGCGGAGCGGCGCAACCTCGATCCGCTGTCGGTCGAGGAACTGGAAGGCTATATCGGCGATCTGGAGAACGAGATCCTTCGCGCCAGGCAGGCCATCGCAGCCAAGCGGAACGTCCGAAGCGGCGCCGAATCGCTTTTTCGCAAATAGCCGCCGCCGCGACTTCGCAAATAGCCGCCGCCGCGACTTCGCAAATAGCCGCCGCCGCGACAACGAAACCGGGGGCCCGTTGAGGGGCCCCCGGCACCAATGAAGGGGTCGTCAGGCCGCCTTGGCCCCGGCCGGCTTGTTCTCGGCCGACCTGTTCTCGATGGTCTTGGCCTGCTCCTTGTTCTCGGTCGCGGCGGCGATCGGAATGGTGCGCGGCTTCAGGGCCTCGGGAACTTCGCGGGCCAGATCGACGTTCAGCAACCCGTTGACCAGGCTGGCGCCGGTCGGCCGGATATAGTCGGCCAGCTCGAAGCGCCGCTCGAAGGAACGCCCGGCGATACCGTGATGCAGATATTGCGCCGCTGTTTCGTCCTTGCGGGCCTGACCGGAAATCAGAAGGGTGCGGTCCTGCGTGGTGATCTCAAGATCGTCTTCGGCAAATCCGGCCACGGCCATGACGATGCGATAGCGATCCTCGTCGATTTTTTCGATATTGTACGGAGGGTAGGAAAAAGCCTGTTCGTCGACACGCGATGTGGCGTCGAGCATCCGCGCGAGATGATCGAAACCGACCGTGGAGCGATACAGGGGAGCCAAGTCGAACGTACGCATGATGACATTCTCCATATGAGCAATGTGTGACGTACGGCGGAACGGCGCCCGAAGCAGTGCAGCGCAATTTCGCCTTGAGGTTTTACGCGGCCCCGTGATTGGCGACCGCGTGATAGTGATCTAAGGCTTGAAGCGGGGCTGTCAAGGCCCCCATCATGCTTCGTGCCGTCCGCCGTTTTCCTTTGAACGCCGCGCCCCGCGCCCGTGCGTTCCACAGGGCCGGCAGGGCGCCACCAACCGATTGAATTGTGCCGAAAATCTGGCGGAAGCCGTGGGAACCTTTCGCCAGATTCTGATGTTTATGACATTGAAATGGGCCGGAACTGGGCATAGCTACAGAAATACGGCAAGGCCCGCATCACGGCGTGGCGGAAAGGCGGAGCGGCTGCATGGGTGCACAAACTGCGATCTTTACCCGGACCTACGACGAAACTCTGAACATGATCGTCGAGGCGCGGAATTATATGACGCATATCGAGCCCAAGGTTTCCCGCCGCCGCCGGGGCGGTCCGGATTTGCGCTTCAGCTGCGAGGCGCTCAGGGTGACTTCGCGGCTGACCCAGGTGATGGCTTGGCTGATGCTGCAGCGGGCCGTGGTGCATGGCGAAATCACCGCGGAGGAGGCCTGCCTCGAACGCAACAGACTGTCGGGCCGCGAGGTCTGCCTCTATACCGATTCGATCGAAGACGACAGCCTGCCGGCCGGCCTGCGCAGCCTGCTGGATCGCAGCTACCGCTTGTACCAGCGGGTCTCGCGGCTGGAGGAAATGGTGCTGGTGCGGGTCGGCCTGTCGGCGCGCGCCTACCACTGAGCCGTTTCAGCCGCCGACCGGCGGAAGGGCCTTGCGCCGGGCGGGAGACGTCGCACCGGGATCTTTCGGCGGCGCCTCTTTCGCCTTGGCATCCCTCGCAACGGCGGGCTTGGCGGCGGCAGGCTTCGGCTTTGTTTCCTTTTTGCCGCCGGCCGCCGGCGCGGCGGCGGCATCGGGCCGCCATAGAACCTCGTAAAGCGCCACCGGGTCCTTGAAGCCCTTCAGGTCGTGGACGCCTTTCGCCGTGAAGCTCAGATCCTTGCCGGCCGATAATTCGCGGACGACATTGGTGCAGAGGATCTCGTCAGTATCGGCCTTGGCGCAGACGCGGGCCGACAGTTGGACGGTGGTGCCGAAAAGGTCGTCCTCTTCCTCGATCGGCTCTCCGGCATTCAATCCGATGCGCAGATGCAAGGGCAGATCGGGGCGTTTCTCATTGTGGACGGCGCAGGCCCGCTGGATGACGATGGCCGCCTCGACGCCGTTCGCGGTGCTGGAGAAGGAGGCCATGATGCCGTCGCCGGTGTGCTTGACTTCCTTGCCGGCGTATTCGGCCAAGGCCGTGCGCACGATGCTGTTGTGGCGCCGCACGATGTCCTGGGCCGCATGATCGCCGCGGGCCTGGGTCAGATCGGTCGATCCCACCATGTCGGTGAACAGCACGGTCACGATGCGGGCGGGCGCCGCGGCGGCCTGCTGCGGCCTGTTCCAGGATTCGAAGACCTTGATGACCTGATCCAAGGCCATCTCGGCGCCGCCGAGCAGCGCTTCCATGTTGTTGCGGCCGACCTGCACCATCGACATATATTTCGGCTCGACGAGGTAGTCTTCGTATTTCTCGGAAAACGCCAGGGCGGTTTCGCTCTTGGTCCCCATCACCTCGATGGTTTCCTTCAAAATGGCGCGCTTGTCCCGCGGTTCGAGATTCCTCTGGGTGCCCAGGACATCGATGGCGCCGGCCAGAATCAGATCGACCCCGAAAATATTGTAGGCGTCGAGGCTCGGGCGAATTTTCTTGATCTCGCTCAGCAAGGTGCTGAGGAAGCGGATCATGATCATCCGCAGGCTTTCCAGCGGATCGGGGGCCGTTTCGGCAAGGGCGTCGGCCTCCTGCGCCGTCTCGACGCCGGTTTCCGGCTCCTCCTGCCGCGCGTCCTCGGGGGGCGGCTTGTCTTCCTCCTCCTCGACCGCTTCCGGCGCGGGTTCCTCGGGCGGCTCCGGGCGGACTTCGGCCGCCTTGACCTCCTCGGCCGGCGCCTTGACGTCCCTGGATTTCGGCGGGAGCGCGCGGGGCCTGTCCCTGGCGTCGGCGGACGGCTTGCTTTCGCGCCAGTCGACGACCGACATGGCCAAGGGCACGCCCGAAACCAGGAAGGTCACGACGAAGGTGACGAAAATCAGCAGCGCCGCGGAATCGGCGCCGATCTGTCCGGGGAATTTGGCGAGAAAATTATTGACGATGGCGGTGACGCCGCTGGCGATGGCCAGGGAAGCGGCGACGACGATCATCAGCTTGAGCAGCACGCCGGCCGAGCCGGTGCTTTTCATCGTCTTGGGATGGCGGAAATCCGGCGTTGCGATCGCCGCGTCGAAGCCGGCCTCGCCGCGGGCGAAAGCCCTTGGGCGGCGGACGGCGGCGCGAGTCTTCGGACGGAACGTCTTTTCGCTGGAGTAGACAAGGGTCTCTTCGCTGGCATTGTTGCCGGGATAATAGATCTCGCGGACCACCTTGGAACAAAAGCCCAGGCTGTTCTCCACCATCTTGGCTTCCGCCAGCGCATCTTCCTTTTCTTCTTTGCGAAAGCGCGCATGAAGGGTCCAGCGCTGTCCATCAAGCGCATAAACCTCATAATGAACGATGGCGGGTCCTTGAGAATTCATGCGTTCGTCATAATCCGCGCGGGGCCTCGGCCCTTGATGACAATAGTATGGACATCATCGTCCACGCAAAAGCGAAGCGCGCCAGTCGATCATGACATGGCGCGCTTCTACAGATACATCAAGTGACCAAGAAAGAACAGCGTCGGGGATATGAAACGTCGATCCCCAGCTATTCCCTATTTCTTGGTTCCAAAATTGGCAAAGCGTTTGTTGAACTTCGCCAACTGCCCTCCGGTATCCATCAGGCGATGGACGCCGGTCCAGGCCGGATGGGACTTGGGATCGATGTCGAGGCGCAACACGTCACCCGGCTTTCCCATGGTGGAGCGAGTCTTGAACTCGGTGCCATCGGTCATGATCACGGAAATTTCGTGATAATCGGGATGAATGTCTTGCTTCATAACGGTGCTCCAGAATTCGAAGCGGCGTATATAAACCAGCCCACGCCCGGTTGCAAGCCTTGAACGTCGTTGCGGGCTCTGCCCTAATGACGGCGGTTCACCCAGGAGATGCCGATGCCCCTCGACGAAGCCAATTTTCACCAGCTTGCCGACGCCACCATCAGCCGTTTGGCCGAAGCCATCGACGTCGACCTGGGCGATGAGATCGACGTCGAGGAGCAGAACGAGATCCTGACCCTCATCCTGCCCGACGGCGGCCAGTACATCGTCAACAAGAATGCGCCCTTGAAGCAGATCTGGCTGTCGTCGCCGCGAAGCGGCGCCTGGCATTTCGTCTGGGACGCCGCGACCGAGCGGTGGCGTTCGACGCGCGGCGAAAAAGTCTCCCTCGACGATCTACTGATCGGCGAACTGGCTGAGATCACCGGAACGCGGGTGAGTTTTTAGGCCGCCTTGCGGCGATCATTTCGTCCCCCCCCCCAGCCGTCTGCGGTGCGGGCCCGATATTGGGCAACACGGACGGACGCGGACAGCCACGGATGAACACGGATAAGAATGGCGCCGCAGGCCATGCCTTCCCTTTAGAGCGCGATGCCTTAAATCGGCATCACGCTCTGGCTTTTCTTGATGTCCCTCGCCGGGCGCGCGCTTCCGCGCGCTTGGCCGCGGCCTCAATGGCCGCTCTAAATACGGGCGAGAGAAGGTAAGAATGCCTGCGGCGCCATTCTTATCCGCCATTATGGCGCAGATTCAACACGTCCAACCCGCTTGGCGCGCGACCCTCCCGGAAAGCCGGGGCAATCCGGATGGCACAAGGGATCTATTGCCTCCCAGAATCCACCACAGACTCTCAACCTTTCCTTGTGTGCACCGTAAGGCATGGTTAGAAACGAAGAAGGCCGATGCGATCACATCGGCCTTCCCGAAGGGATTAGTACCCGCAGGTCCAACCCCAAAATCTGCTTCACCTAGGTCGGTTTGCGCAATGCGCCTTTACCGGATCCACGGCTAAGTTGAGATCAAGATAGTATGTCCAATCTCACACTACAACACCCCTTTTCCTACCACCCCACCATCTTCACCCAGATCTCAACCGCGATCAAACCCGAGCGTTTGCAAAGGTATCTCCGAAAGGAAGCCGGTAATACCGACCTTCAGCGCGCATTCCGCCTCTATCTCTGGAATGTTCAGCTCTGCCAGGCATTCTATCCCCTGATCCACACCGTTGAGGTCTGCATCAGAAACGGAATCCAAACCGCTCTTGATGCCCACTACGGTCGTGCCGACTGGTACAATTTTGCGGGTTTTACCACGCTTCTCTCCGCCAACATCAGTACGGAAATGCAGAGCGCCATCAGTAAGGTGCGACGTGACCACGGTGCCGCAATGACTCCCAACCACGTCGTTGCAGAGTTACCATTCGCCTTTTGGTCGCATGTACTCACCAAGAACTTTCAAAACGTCGGCATCTGGCCGAAGAAATTAAGAATTGCTTTTCCAAAGATCACCCCGGGACTTCAGACCGACAGAATGCAATACCGAGTCGAATTGCTCCGGGATTTTAGAAATCGTATGGCTCATCATCAGGCTATCTACGATCAGCAACTCGAAAACATCAAAAATACAGCTCTCGAAGTTGTCGGGTGGTGCTCGCCTCATCTGCGGACAATGCTTGAGGAAATTGCGGAATTCCAATCCATCACCGCATGCATCGGTAGCAAACCCACCGCCTGATCTCACAAAAGAACGGTCACCGTCAGGGCGAGCCTTGGCTGGTTCAACGTTCCGAGTCTCGGGCACGTTGAGTCTGCGCCATAATGGCGTTCTTATCCGTGTCCGTCCGGGTTGCCCAAAGCCCTCTGAATATCCCGCAGGGTTTCCGCTGAAAACGAATCGACGGTGAGGGATGCCTTGCCGGAAAGCCTGTCTTCGTCCGCTCAACGCTGGTCGAGACGGATCTCGATGCGGCGGTTCTTCTTGCGGGCCGCTTCGTCGTCGCCCTTGTCGATCGGCTGGAATTCCCCGAAGCCGGCGGCCGCCAGATGGTCCTGCGGGATGCCTTGGGTGGCCAGGAACTTGACCACCGAGACGGCACGGGCCGTCGACAGCTCCCAGTTGGAGGGGTAGCGGTCGCTCTTGATCGGCACCTTGTCGGTATGGCCGTCGATGCGCAGCACCCAATTGATGTCCGGCGGGATCTGCTTGGTCACCTCGACCAGGGTGCGGGCCAATTGGCTGAGCTGCGCCTGGCCGTCGATCCCCAGCTCCGCCGAGCCGCTGGCGAACAGCAGTTCGGACTGGAAGACGAAGCGATCGCCCTCGATGCGGATGCCCGGCCGGTCGCCCAGGACCTTGCGCAGGCGGCCGAAGAATTCCGACCGGTAGCGGGCCAGTTCCTCGACCTTGCTGGCCAGGGCGGCGTTCAGGCGCTTGCCGAGATCGGCGATCTGCACCTTCTGTTCGGTCGACAGGCTTTCGCTGGCTTCGAGGGCGGCGGTGATGCGGGCCAATTCCTGGCGCATCGCTTCCATTTGCTGGTGCAGCAGGGCGGCCTCGGCGCGCGCCTCTTCCGACAGTTTGCGTTCCTGGGCCAGCTGGCCTTGCGCGTCGCCGGCCTGCGCGCCCATCGTCGCCAGCTTCTTTTCCAACTCCTCCTTCAGGGCCTTCAGGGCGTCGACATCATGCTGCAGCAGGGCGACCTGCTGGCGGTCGGCGCCGTTCTGATTGAGCTGGGCCTGCAATTGATCGCGTTCGCTGGTCGATGCCTGCAGCTGCTCGGTCAAGCGGCCGATATTGACCTTCAACTCGTCATTGGAGCGGCGCTCGATGTCCAGCAGGTCGGTCAATTCGTTCAATTGCCGGGACAGGCGGGAAATGGTCTGGTCGCGGCCCGACAACACCTGGCCCAGGTAGAATTGGGTCAGGACGAAGGCCAGCAGAACGAAGATGATAACCAGCAGCAGCGACGCCAGGGCATCGACGAAGCCGGGCCATACGTTGATGCCGCTGTGTCCGCCGCGGCGCCGCGCCATCGGCATCGCCTACAGCCGCTTCGACGGGGTGAGCGGCGGCTCCTCTTCGGCCAGCGCCGCGATGGTCCGGGCCAGCAATTTGAATTCGCTGCGGATTTCGCGGACCATCTCGTCGCGTCCGCCGGCCATGTCGTCGAGCAGACGAAGCAGGACGCCGTCCATGTTGCGAATGTGCTGACGGGTCTGATCGTCGATGGCGGAACTGCTGGCGCTTTCGGCCAGACGGGCCAGAATCGGCTTCATTTCCAGCTGATTTTCGACCAGCTTCAGCATCAGGCTCTGCTCGGTCTTCATCTGGTCGGCCAGGACCGACAGGCGATCGGTCAGTTGGCGCATATTGCTGTTGGCCGAGATGCGGCTCTCCTCGCCGCGCGCGATGACGCGCTGCAGATTGTCGAGGCTGTCGGCCGTCTGTTCGAGCAACGCCTGGATATAGGCCGGGATCGGCTGGTCGCCGCCTTCCACCACGCCGGCGCCGGCGGTCATCTTGGTCTGCGTCGACAGCCAGTCCTCCAGCTCGTTGTAGAAGGCGTTCTGGGCCTGGCCGGCCTGCAGGTCGAGAAAACCCAGGATGAGCGAGCCCGAAAGGCCGATCAGCGAGGTCGAGAAGGCGGTTCCCATCCCGGACAGCGGCGCGTCGAGGCCTTGTTTCAAGCCGGCGAAGGCCGACTGCACGTCGTCGCTGGAAATGGTCAGGTTGCGGATCACGTCGCCGATCGAGCCGACCGTCTGCGACAGTCCCCAAAAGGTGCCGAGCAACCCCAGGAAGATCATCAAGCCGGTGAAGTAATGGGCGATTTGCCGCGATTCGTCGAGTCGGGAGGCCAGGCCGTCGAGCAGGGAGCGCAAGGCGGCGGGGCTCAAGGCGAAGCGATCCCGGCGTTCGCCCAACAGGCCGGCCAAGGGGGCCAGCAGGCGGGGACCGCCGGTCGAGGTGACGTCGACGGGACGGCCGCCGCGATAGGCGTCGACCCAACGGACGTCGGGGCCCAGCATCACGACATGACGGAAATTCAGGGCGATGCCGATCAGCAAGACGCCGAGGATCAGGCTGTTCAATCCGACATTATTGGAGAAGGCGTGCGCCAATCCGGAGAACAGAACGGCGACGACCAGGACGACGATGCCGAGGAAGGCGGCCATGCGAAGAAGAAAACGGCGCGGATTGGTCATGCTGTCTGGGTCCAAAGAAGACTCATGGGTGCAATGTGGCGTCGAAACGAGTCAATTCCAGGCCCTTGAGCCCGAGCGGTGAGCGGAGCGGAGGCGTCGTATGAAATCTTAAGCTCCGGGACAAAACGCATCTCTTGTTCTGTCCCGGACCCTAACGCTTCTGCACCAGAACGTCGACACGATCGGCCGGCCCTTCGGGAACCTTGTTGCCCAAGGCCCGCACCTCGATGCGGGTGCTGCGCACGCCCTGATCGATCAGATAGGACCGGACGGCCAGGGCGCGCGACAGCGACAGGCGCCGGGCCTTGCTGGCATTGTCCTCGTCGCCTTCGGCATAGGCCAGAAGCTGGACCTGCAGGACGGCGTCGCCGGCCATCCGCTCGGCCAATTGCGAAAGCGAGGTCCGGATGTCGTCGGGAAGGCGGGCGCCATCCTTCTCGAACAGGATGGTCAGGGGCGCTTCGATGCTGCCGCTGGCCGGCGGCTGCGGCAGCTGTGGCGGCGCCGCCGGCGTGACGGGGAGCGTGGCGGCCGGGAGATGCGCTTCCTGCTGTTCCGGCGACTCCTGGGCCGGGGGCGGCGATACCGCAACCGTCGCGGCCGGCGGCTGCGAGGCGGGCTCGGGCGCCACGGCCGGCGATGGCGGCGGCGCGGCGGCGGGGGCCTGGGCAACGGCAGCGGGGACCTGGGCGACGGCGGTGGGGGCTGCCGAGACGGTGGGCACCGGGGCCGGCGGTTTGTCGGGAAGCGGCGGCGTCGGCGTCGGCACCAGTTTCGGCGGAACGGGAGGGGCCGCCTGCGGCTCGGACCTGGCGGCCACGGTCTTGCCGCTGCCGGCCGACGATCCGGCGGCTTTGGGTTCGGTTTTGGCTTTGGCGTCGGCCTTGCGGTCGCTCTTGGCGGCCGGCTGGGGCTCCTGCGGCACGATGACCGGCAGGCTGACGGATGGCAGAGCTTGCCCGGCGGTCGGCTGCGGCGGCGCCGAAGGTTCGCTGTCCCGTCGGGGGGCCGGCGGCGGGGCGGCGGCGACCGGCGGCGCGGCGGCCACCTGGCGGGCGGGCGTCTTCCTGGCCGGCGCCGTCGCGACCTTCGGCTTGGCCGTCTTGTGCGTCGGCTTCCTGAGGACGATGGGATGCGGCCGGCGCAATCCGGCAACGCTTCCGGACGGTTCGCCGGACGGGACCTCGCCGGCCGACGGCGGCTGTCCGAGGAAGAGGTCGGGCAAGGTCGGTTCGTTGCCCAGACGATCGAGGACGGTGGTATCGATCTCGACCTGGGGCCTGAGGCCGTTTCCGACGACGACCTGCGCCTGCACCGTATCCGCCAAGGCTGCAATGAGGAACAGGAGGAGCAGGATACCCGCTCCCCGATGCCGCAATCTGCTCACTGCTTCCCCCGAACGGCGCATGTTTGTCATAGGGTTAACACACTACCGCAAGGACTCTGGGACCACAACTCGTTTACCGCGGTGTGCCCGCGGGGGCTGTCCCCCCCTTGTGTCAGCCGGCCGAGCGCAGCAGGGTTCCCAGGGACAGGTGGAGATGGTCGTTGGCGGCCAGCAGATTTCCCGACTGCAGCATGTCGTGGCCGCCGTCGACTTCGCTGACATAGCCTCCGGCTTCCTTGACCAGGATGATCCCGGCGGCGATGTCCCAGGGCTTGAGGCCCATTTCCCAATAACCCTCGTAGCGGCCGGCCGCCACATAGGCCAGGTCGAGGGCGGCCGACCCGAAGCGCCGGACGCCGGAGGTGGCTTCCATCACCAAGGGCAATTGGCGCAGGAAACGGGGGTGTTGCGGCCGGCCCTGATGAGGGATGCCGGTGGCGATCACCGCCTCGTCCATCTTGCGCCGCGCCGAGACCCTGAGGCGGCGTTCGTTGACGAAGGCGCCATTGCCCTTTTCCGCCCAGAACATTTCGTCGGTCAGCGGCTGATAGACGATACCGGCGATCGGCTCGCCGTCCCGCACCAGGCCGATGGAGATCGAGAAATGCGGGATGCCGTGCAGAAAGTTCGTGGTGCCGTCCAGCGGGTCGACCATCCACACATTGTGCCGGTCCTTGCCCTCGACGACGCCCGATTCCTCCAGCAGAAAGCCATAGTCGGGACGCGCCTTCTGCAACTCCTGGCGGAGCAGCTTCTCGACCCGCAGGTCGGCCGCCGAGACGAAATCGCCCGGACCCTTTTTCGAGACCTGGAGCTGCTCGACTTCGCCGAAGTCGCGCAGCAATCCCCGGGCCGCCTTGCGGGCGGCGCCGATCATGACATTGATGACGGCGGACTGGGCGACCATCAGTCTTTGGCCCGCTCGACATAAGTGGCGTCGACCGTGCTGACGACGATCCTGGTGCCGGCCTCGATGAAGGGGGGGATCAGAACGCGGACGCCGTTTTCCAGCAGGCCGGGCTTGTAGGACGAGGCCGCCGTCTGGCCCTTGACCACCGGATCGGCCTCGGTCACGGTCATCACCACCTTGTCGGGCAGGGTGACCGACACCGGCGAACCTTCGATCAGATCGACGGTGCAGGGCATGCCGTCCTGCAGGAAGGCGCCCGGTTCACCGACCACGTCGCGCGGCACGGAGAACTGCTCGAAGGTCTCGGCATCCATGAAGGTCACGCTGTCGTCGTCGCCGAACAGATAGGTCACGTCCTTTTCCTCGACCTGCAGCTTTTCCACCGTGTCGGCGGTGCGCCAGCGCTCGTTCGTCTTGGTGCCGGTCCGCACGTCGCGCATTTCCACCTGGATGAAGGCGCCTCCCTTGCCGGGCTGGATGAGTTGGATCTTGAGCACCGCCCATTGGCGGTTGTTGTGCTCGAGGATATTGCCGGGGCGGATGAGGTTCGCGTTGATCTTCATGGTTTGACCAGGTTGTTTGGGAAAAATCTGGCGCGGACCCTAACAGCTTGCATGCCCGGGTGCAACCGGCTGGCGGAACATTGCCGCAAGCATCTTCTGCGGGCGGCTTCGTTTTCTTCGCCGTCATTGCTTCGCTGGCACTCGCAATGACGGCGTTATTTCCAATCCGTGCACATCCGTGGCCGTCCGTGTTCATCCGTGTTGCTCGAATATCTTGCCCGTGCTCCAGACCGTCGGGCCGGAGCGGGGCTCACCGCGATTGTCACGAAGTCTTCCCTGAACTGCGTCCTATCGGCCGATTACAGTCCTCGGGAAACACTGTCGGGGGTTGTTTATGGATGCGATAATCGACGGCGGCGTGACGCTGCCGACCATGCTGCTGCTCGTCCTGGCGCTGGGGCTGGCGCTCGGCTTCGAATTCGTCAATGGTTTTCACGATACCGCCAACGCCGTGGCGACGGTGATCTATACCCACAGCCTGCGGCCGATGGTCGCCGTCGTCTGGTCGGGCTTCTGGAATTTCCTGGGCGTGCTGACCTCCACCGGGGCGGTGGCGTTCGGCATCGTCGCCCTGCTGCCGGTCGAGCTGATCGTCAACGTCGGCTCGGCGGCGGGATTCGCCATGGTCTTCGCGCTGCTGGTGTCGGCCATTCTCTGGAACCTGGGAACCTGGTATTTCGGCCTGCCGGCCTCGAGCTCGCATACCTTGATCGGCTCCATCCTCGGTGTCGGTCTGATGAACTCCTACATGGCGGCGGACCGGGCGTTCGGCGAGGGAGTCAATTGGGGCAAGGTCCAGGATACCGCCATGGCGCTGCTGGTCTCGCCGATCGTCGGCTTCGTCTGCGCCGGTTTGCTGCTGCTGTTGGCCAAAGTCTTGATCAAGAAACCCGAACTCTACGCCGATCCGCCCCGGGACAAGGCGCCGCCGCTATGGATCCGCGGCCTGCTGGTGCTGACCTGTACCGGGGTGTCCTTCGCCCACGGCTCCAACGACGGGCAAAAGGGCATGGGGCTGATCATGCTGATTCTCATCGGCATCGTGCCGGCCACCTATGCCCTCGATCTGTCGGCCCGGCAGGATACGCTGGTCGCCGTCGCGACCAACGCCAAAGCCGCCGAAACGGTGTTCCTGCGCCTGGCCGGCGACGGTCCGCGGGCCAATCCGGAAGACGCCCAGGCCGTGTTGTCCCAATATTTGCGCAGCGGCCAGGCCGACCATGCCACCTTCGCCGCCCTGGCCCTCAAAAGCACCGCCGTGGCCGCCGGACTCGACGGCGTCAAAAACGTGCGCGACGTCGATCCGGAGGCCCGCCGCGCCTTGCGCAGCGACCTCTACCTGCTGTCCGAGACGGTCGGCAAGATGGACAAGGCCGGTCTCATTCCCGCCTCCGAAAAGGCCCTGGCCGCCTCTCTCAGGAGCGAGGTGACGGCGCTGACCACCTTCATTCCCACCTGGGTCAAGGCGGCGGTGGCCCTCGCCCTGGGGCTTGGCACCAGATCGGCTGGAAACGCATCGTGGTGACGGTGGGCGAGAAGATCGGCAAGGCCCATCTGACCTACGCCCAGGGCGCCTCGGCCGAGTTGGTGGCGATGTGCACCATCGCCGCCGCCGACGTCTACGGTCTGCCGGTCAGCACCACCCATGTGTTGTCCTCCGGCGTCGCCGGAACCATGGCGGCCAACCATTCCGGCCTGCAGATGGCGACGCTGAGGAATCTTCTGCTGGCCTGGGTGCTCACCTTGCCCGTGTGCGTGTTCCTGGGGGCGACGCTCTTCTCCGGCGGCCTCTATGTGGTGCTGCACGTGCTGGGCTCGCACTGAGCGGCCGGGATCGCGAAAGGGCGGGACGGGACGATCGTCCCGTCCCGCCCTTTTTCTTGAGGCCCGCTTTCATCGAATTCACGGCCTCCTTCCATTTTTTTGAACCGAGTGGTCGAGTTGCAGAATATAACCAGTCTCTGTTCAAGCAGTATCATTCATAGACGAATCAATTATTCATCCATTTTGGTGTGCTCTTTGCTGATGTTGTATGGAATCGCTCAACGTTGCGTAATCGGATATTGTTGGAATGACGGTATTATCGGGCATTGTCACTTAACGTTCATCAAGAACCAATAAAACTGTCAACGACCGTCGATAGAATGCACCTTCAATTCCTGGTGATTGAGGTGGCATATGGATAGCTCCATGTCGGTCGTCGTTCCCGCCGTCAAGGTCACGACGCTCAGCAAGACGTTCGCTTGCTGCAAGGCGCTCGATAGCGTCAGCCTCGACATCCGGCCGGGCGAAATGGTGGCCCTGATCGGGGCCTCCGGGTCGGGCAAATCGACCCTGCTGCGGCACATCGCCGGCCTGGCCCGCGGCGACGGGGACCGCGGCAGCATCGAGGTCGAAGGCCGTCCGATGCAGACGCTCGGCCGTCTGGCCGCCGGCATCCGGCGGAACCGGGCCGGCATCGGCTTCGTTTTCCAGCAGTTCAATCTGGTCGGGCGATTGCCGGTGATGACCAATGTGCTGACCGGCTCGCTGGCCCGTCTGCCGCCGTGGCGCTCCCTGACCGGGCTGTTCCCGCGGGCCGAAAAGGCGCTGGCGGCCGAAGCGCTGGACCGGGTCGGCATCCTCGACAAGGCCTGGGTGCGGGCGTCCGCCCTGTCGGGCGGCCAGCAGCAGCGCGCCGCCATCGCCCGAACCCTGGTCCAGAAGGCCCGGATCATCCTGGCCGACGAGCCGATCGCCTCGCTGGATCCGGAATCGTCGCGCCGGGTGATGGAGACCCTGGCCCGCATCAATGCCGAGGATCGCACCACCGTCGTGGTGTCCCTGCATCAGGTGGATTTCGCCACCCGCTATTGTTCCCGCGCCATCGCGCTGAAAACCGGCGCGGTGGTTTACGACGGGCCGAGCGCCGCGCTGACGCCGGATCTGCTGCGCAACCTCTACGGCACCCAGGCCGACGAACTGACGGCGGCGCGCGGTTCGGCCATGAGCTCCGCGTCCTATATCACCGGTCGCGACGGGCTCTCGCCCGCCATTGCCGCCGCCAACTGACTCCCCTCCCCAAGATGGCAAGGATATCCCAACGATGAAGCTAGCCTCCTTCACCGCGCTTGCGCTGAGCGCGGGCATCGCCTTTTCGGCCCCCGTCCGCGCCGAACCGACCGAAATCACCTTCGGCATCATTTCCACCGAGGCCTCGGTGGCGCTGAAACAGCAATGGGCGCCCGTCCTGGCCGACATGGAAACCAGGACCGGTCTCAAGGTGAAGCCCTTCTTCGCCTCGGATTACGCCGGCATCATCGAGGGCATGCGTTTCAACAAGGTGCAGGTGGCCTATTTCGGCAACAAGTCGGCGATGGAGGCGGTGGATCGCGCCGAGGGCGAGATCTTCGCCCAGGCCATCCAGGCCAACGGCCAGCCCGGCTACTATTCGCTGCTGATCACCCACAAGGATTCCGACATCCACAGCCTGGACGACGTGCTGAAAAATCCGGGCAAATACAATTTCGCCAACGGCGATCCGAACTCCACCTCGGGTTTCCTGGTTCCCAGCTACTACGTCTTCGCCCGGAACCATATCGACCCCAAGACCCATTTCAAGCGCATGGTGATCGGCAGCCATGAGACCAACATCATGGCGGTGCTGAACAAACAGGTGGATGTGGCCACCAACAACACCAACGACCTGGAAAAGGTCAGCCGCCAACTGGGCGATCGGGCGAACGACATCCGCGTCGTCTGGACCTCGCCGCTGATCCCGGCCGATCCGCTGGTGTGGCGCAAGGATTTGGCGGCCGATACCAAGGCCAAGGTCGCCGGCTTCTTCCTCGGCTATGCCAGGACCGGCTCCGAAGCCGACCAGGAGCGCGAGCGCAAGAATCTGGAGACGCTGACCTTCTCGGCCTTCAAGCCGTCCAACGACGACCAGCTGCTGCCGATCCGGCAGCTGGAGATGTTCAAGACCCGGGCCAAGGTCGAGGCCGACGACAGCCTGGCGGCTTCCGACAAGACGGCCAAACTGGCCGAGATCGACGGCAAACTGGCCGAACTTCAAAAGAAGACCGCTTCGGCCAATTGACCCATCCTGCCGGCAGGCGACCCCGGATCCCCGGGGCCGTCTTTCGCCCTTTCGCCGAAGAGTTCGTCCATGCATGACAAGGCCGTTCTGCTGAAGGCCGCCCAGCCTCCCTTTTCCCTGGGCAAGACCCTGTGCTACGGCCTCGTCGCCGCCGTCCTGGCCTGGTCCTGGCGCGGCGCGGAAATTCGCCCGCTGGTCCTGATCCACGATTCGGGCAACATGGTCCGCTTCGCCGCCGATTTTTTCCCGCCCAATTTCCACGATTGGCGGTCCTATGTGGAAGAAATGCTGGTGACCATCCAGATCGCCGTCTGGGGCACCGCCCTGGCGGTGGTCTGCGCGGTGCCCTTCGGCCTGGCCTCGGCCGAGAATATCGCGCCGGTATGGGTGCGCCAGCCGGTGCGCCGGGTGATGGACGCCCTGCGCGCCATCAACGAAATGGTCTTCGCCATGCTGTTCGTGGTGGCGGTGGGGCTGGGGCCGTTCGCCGGCGTCCTGGCGCTCTGGGTCCACACCACCGGCGTCCTGGCCAAGCTGTTTTCCGAGGCGGTCGAGGCCATCGATCCCCGTCCGGTGGAAGGCATCCGTTCGACCGGCGCCAATGCGCTGGAGGAGATCGTCTATGGCGTCATCCCGCAGGTGCTGCCGCTGTGGATCAGCTATTCGCTCTATCGTTTCGAATCCAACGTCCGTTCGGCGACGGTGGTGGGGATGGTGGGGGCGGGGGGCATCGGCGTGGTCCTGTGGGAAATCATCCGCGGGTTCTATTTCGCCGAGACTTGTGCGGTCATGATCATCGTGATCGCCAGCGTCACCATTCTCGACATCGTTTCCGGGCGTCTTCGCAAGCTTTTCATCTGAGGTCCGAATGCTGATCAATTGTGGAACCGGCCGTGATCCCTGGACCGCGGGGCGGGCGCTGGGCGAGGCTCCGGAAATCGATCCTTCCGCCGTCGTGCGCAATTCCGAATTCGGCCGCTACACCTATCTGGGGGCGCGCTCCCAGATGGCCGACAGCGTCCTGGCCGACTACGGCTATGCCATGGCCGACAACCATATCGCCCATGCCGAGATCGGCAAATTCTGCAATATCGCCATCGGTGTGCGGATCAATCCCAGCAATCATCCCTGGTGGCGCGCCACGCTGCACCATTTCACCTATCGCTCGGCCTCCTATGGTTTCCACCTGCCCGACGACGGCGAGATCTTCGAATGGCGGGCCGAGGACAAGGTCGCCATCGGTCCCGACGTCTGGATCGGCCATGGCGCCATCGTCATGCCCGGCGTCACCATCGGCGCCGGGGCGGCCATCGGGTCGGGCGCCGTGGTGACCAAGGACGTTCCACCCTTCGCCATCGTCGTCGGCGTGCCGGCCAGGCTGCTGCGCTTCCGCCTCGACGAACGCACCGCCGAACGGATGATGCGCATTGCGTGGTGGGATTGGCCGCATGCCGCCATCGACGGCGCCCTGGCCGATCTGCGCGGGCTCGACGCCGCCGCCTTCGTCGAGAAATACGACCGATGACGGCGGCGCCCCTGATCCTGGTGGTCGGGCCCAGCGGCGCCGGCAAGGATGCCCTGATGGAAGGGGCCCGGCAAAGGCTGGCCGCCGGGGGACGCTTCCACTTCGCGCGGCGCGTGGTGACCCGTCCGGCTTCGGCCGGCGGCGAGGACCACGACGCTGTTTCGCCGGCCGAATTCCTGGCCGGCGAAGCCGTCGGGGCGTTCCTGCTGTCCTGGAAGGCGCATGGTCTGGCCTATGGCATTCCCCGCACGGTCGAAGCCTTTCGCCACGATGGAATCGCCGTGGTGGCCAATGTTTCGCGCACCGTGGTGGAGACGGCGCGCCGCGATCTGGCGCCGGTCGGCGTGGTGGTGGTGACCGCGTCGCCGGCCGTTCTGGCGGCCCGGCTGGACCGGCGCGGCCGCGAAACCCCCGAGGACATCGGCCGCCGCCTGGAACGCGCCGCGGCGCCTTTCCCGACCGGGGAAGGGGTCTGCACGGTGAACAACGATCATAGCCTGGGCCAGGGTGTCGACCGCTTCGTCGCCACCCTGGAAACGCTTTATCCCGCCATGACATCGTGAAGGTCGCGCATTATAACGGGTTCCGCCCCGGCCGGCGGCCGCTCCGTCCTGGAAGAATAAGGAAAAGTGGCACCGGCGTCCCCGCCGGTGGAAAAGACTCCGCCGCGCCAGCGGCGGACACCGGCAGGGACGCCGGTGCCACTCTGTCCTTTTCGCGGACATCGGCGGGGATGCCGGTGCCACTTTTCCTTTTCGCCTTAACGGAGCGAGGCAATCCAGCAACACGAGGCTGGCTCCTGGATTGCTTCGTCTTCGGCTCGCAATGACGGACTTAAAACGGAGCCGTCAACTTTCAACGCGTCCTAATCCACGGTGACGACGATCTTGCCGATTTGCGTGTTGCCTTCCATGAAGCGGTGCGCCTCGACGATCTGCTCGAACGGAAAGGTCTTGGCGATGACCGGCGTCAACTTGCCGCTGGCCAGCCCGTCCAGCACATACTGTTTCCCTTTCGCCATCCGCTCCGGATCGCTCACCACCTCGAACAGCGTGTAAGCGCGCAGGGTCAGCCCTTTCGCGAGGGCGGTGAACAGCGGGAAGGGGGTGGCCTGCGGGGCCAGCGCGCCATAAAGGATGATGGTTCCGTACTGCGCCGCCGCCTGCGCCAGCTTTTCCACGCCGTCGCCGCCGATCGGGTCGAAGGCGAGCCGCGCGCCCTTGCTGTCGGTGATCCGCATCACCTCGGCGGCCAGATCCTGCTCCTCGGTCGCGATCACATGCTGCGCGCCAAGGCGAAGCAAGGCCTCGCGCTTGGCGCTGGTGCGGGTCGCGGCGATCGAAACCGCTCCGGCGGCGTTGGCGATCTGTATCGCCGCCAGCCCGACCGAGGAGGACGCCGCCGTGATGAGCGCCGCATCGCCGGCGGCGAGCCCGACCACGTCGATCAACCCGCCATAGGCCGTCATATACTGCATCCAGATCGCCGCCGCCTGTTCCCAGGACAGGTTGGAGGGATGCTTCACCGTTGTCGCCGCGGGAACGATCGCCTGCGTGCCGTAGACGCCGTATCGGGTCATGGAAAAACCGGGGATGGTCGACACCTTGTCGCCGACGGCGAAGCCGGTCACGCCCGCGCCGATCGCCTCGACCGTGCCGGCCGCCTCGTAGCCGAGCTTGGCCGGCGGCGTCGGCTCCTCGAGATACATGCCGGAACGAAACATCGATTCCGCCCGGTTGATGCCGAGCGCATGGACGCGCAGCCGCAGTTCGCCGGCTCCCGGTTCGCCGACATCGATCTCGTCGATCTGCAGAACCTCAGGACCTCCGGTCTTGTGAAATCGTACGACGCGCGCCATAGCTTGCTCCTCATTGGGTGTCACGAGATAAAATGGGACATTGCTTGGACAAAGCAAGCAGATCCGCCTCGAACGGCCGGTTCGGAGCGTGGACGGCTTGCGCTTCAACGGGAAACCAGGAATATGATTCACATCGATCATCTCGACCATCTGGTCCTGACCGTGGCGAGCCTCGAAAAAACCTGCGCATTTTACACCGCCGTGCTCGGCATGCGGGTCGAGACCTTCGGAAACGGGCGCAAGGCGTTGCGCTTCGGCGATCAGAAGATCAACCTGCATGAAGCCGGACATGAATTCGAACCCAAGGCAAAAACCCCGACGCCGGGATCGGGCGACCTGTGCTTCATCGCCTCGACCGCGCTGGAGGATGTCGTCGCCCATCTGGCGCGACTGGCCGTTCCGATCGAGGAGGGCCCGGTCGACCGTACGGGCGCGACGGGCCCCATCCGATCGGTTTACCTCCGGGATCCCGACGCCAATCTGATCGAGATCTCCAATCCGAAGTCGTAAGGCGCCGGAAGACGAACGTCCGGACGAAAGTCCGGGCTTCGGCTTCAAACCAGCCGGATGCCCAGTCCGATCAGTATCGCGATGACGGCGCTTGCCAGCAGGGCGAGCCAGGTCAGGACCATTCCGAGCGAGCGCCCCCACGGAACGGCGGAGGATCGGGAGAAACCCCAGGCGTGCATCAGCCGTCCGAGCGTGAGGACGATGCCCAGGCCATGCACGACAAACGCCGAGGTGTGATAAAATTCGATGAGCCCCATCAGAATCAGCACCAGGGGAATGTTTTCGACGGCATTGCCATGGATGCGGATGCGGCGTTCGAGTTCGGGATCGCCGCCGGTGCCGGCATTGACCTTCGCCGTCGCCCTGGCCGACGACACGCGCAGGGCCAGAATGAGCATAAGGAGCCCGTTCAGGCCTGCGTAAAGCACGGTGACGTGAAATGGCATGGGGGCTCTCCATTGTCGGTTCTCGGCATCCGGGCGCGGTTTGCCGCCTGGATGCCGAGAGAATACCCCATAATGCCGGAAAGACCGCCGCCCACGTTTCCGGCAACCGGTGCGGAACGCGCGACGACGCCGTTATTCCGAACGGACCCTAAGCTCGACTTTATCGAAAAACGGCTTTTGTCTAGTCGCCGTGCAGCGGGTCTATCGGGCGTAAGCCATGGCGTTTGCGATCCGGTCCCAGGCGTAGCGGGGAATTTTAAATGTCTCGGCCTGTGAGCGGGACATGA
>JAATGN010000355.1 GCA_015654615.1 Rhodospirillales bacterium | reverse complement strand
GATAGAGCTCGATGAGATCGACCACCGCCAGGTCTTCGGGAACGCTCCACTCGGTCTCGCGGATGCCGAAGCCGTGCCGCAGCAGGCCGAGATGGGACGAATCGTTGGGGGCAAAGCTTAACTTGTTCATTCGGCGCCTCCGAGCGCAAGGATTTCCGGGGGTATACGATGATGGCGCTGTTCGAGACTGGCCAGCACGGGAAGATCCAGGAAGAAAGCGACCTGTTCCGCCGTCGTGAAGCGGTCGTCGAAAGCCTCCCGCAGCAAGGCCACGGCCGCCGCCAGAATCGTGCCGCCGAAAAGGCAGGCCAAAAGGGTGATGAGCTTGCGCGGCCGCGCGGCCTTGTAAGGTTCCGTCGGGGCGCTGATCACCACCGCCGGCGAGATCCGCTGGTCGTTGAGATTGCCCTTGACCCGGGCGTCGGCATATTGCAACGACAGCGTCCGGTAGGCTTCCTCGGCGATCTGATGCTCGCGCACCAGATCGTTGTAGGTGCCCCGGTTCTTCTGAAGGTCGCTCAACCGCTGATCGATGGACGAGATCTGCTCGGTCAGCACCTGCACCGGCTGGATATTGCTCTCGGCCTCCGCGCTGGTCCGCAGATAGTCGGTCTGCAAGGTCTGATAGACGGTGTTGGGAACGGTGGTGGAGCGGTTGTTCAGTTCGCCGTTGCGAGCCGCCACCTCGGCCTCGGCCGTGGCGATGCCGGCCTTCAGGGAGGCCATGGCCGGACTGTTCGGCGCATAGGTCGCCAGCATCTGGCTCTGCTTGGTGCGCAGTTCGGCGAGACGCGAGCGCGCATCGTCGAGGGCGCGGTATTTCTCGCTGCTGGCCGACTCCGGCAGTTTTTCCGGGACGCGGCGCATCAGTTGCTGCAGCTGCAGCTGGCGCTGCTGGGCTTGGGCCAGATTTGCCTTGGCGGTATGCAGATCGGTGTCCAGGTCGCCGCGCTGGCTGAGCAGGTCCTCGACTTCCGTGTCGTAGTCGGCGATGTGCCAGCGGCCCTTGAATTGCTCGAGCGAGGCTTGCGCCGCCGCCAATCGGGTGCCGTTCCGCTGGACCTCCTTGGCGATGAATTCCTCGTGGGGATTGTGATAGATCTCGGTCTGGCGTTCGACGTAAAGGTCGATCAGCTTCTGGACGAGCTTGGGCGCCATCTGCCGGTCCGGATGCCGCAACCCAAGGGTGATGATATTGTCCTGGGCGCCGACCTCGACCGAAAGATTGTCCTGGAACGTCCTCACCGCCTCGTCCATCGGCGTGCCGCGGGACGGCGGGGAGGCCACGATGTCGGGATAGACGGCGTCGATCCCCAAGGCCTCGATGGTCGCTTGGGCCAGGTCGTGACTTTGCAGGAGCGCCGCGTGGGACATGACGATTTCGCGGCGGTCGGACGGCGTCAGCTCGGTGACCGGGCCGTGATCGACCGCCGGAGTGGAGCGGTCGCCGAAGGTGACCACCAGTTGGGCCACCGATTCAAATTTCTGGACGGCAAAGATCAAATAGGCGCCGCAGCCGATCATCACGGCGAGGAGGATTCCCATGAAGCAGCGCCATTGCTTGGAGAGAACCGTGACGGCGCCATAAGGCATCAATTGTGTGGACATTGCGCTTCTCCACCGGTGAGTCCGTGCGTTTATCTCGTCGTGACCGACGAATTGACGTTGTAGGAAAAACCCCAGTTGTAGGGGACGAACTGCTGAACGAACTGGTTCCAGAAGGTGTAGGCTTCATAGACGCCGGTCCGCGGCACATAGACCACGTCATATTGCGCCAGCCGGACGTCGGCCTCCGGATGTTCGCCGGAAATGACGTCCAGGTAGTTCACCGCCATGGCCTGGGGTTTGTCGTCGGGGCCGCGGCGAAGGACGAAGACGCCGCCCCGCGCGGCGCTCAGCTTGACGCCGCCGGCCCGCGCGATGGCCTGGCTGACCGTCAAATTCGGCCCGACCGTGATGAATTCGCCGGGATTGCTCACTTCTCCGGCCACATAGACGCGATTGGGCGCGAAGGTATGGACGATGACGGCGATCCTGGGGTCGGACAGCACCGCTTTGTAATGCTGGCGCAAGTCGGCCGAAATCTCCGCCGGCGTCCGATTGTAGGCCTGGATATCTTCGGCGACCGCCGTCGAAATCAAGCCGTCCGGGCGGACCACCACCTCTTCGTTCAGTTCCGGATTCAAATACATTTTGACGTCCAGCAAGTCTCCGACCTGGACCTTGTAGGCGGGGAGGGTGGCGGGACTCCCCGCTTGCGGTGAAGAGATCTGGGGGACCGGCGGGAGATGTTCCTCGCTTTGCGCGCAGCCGGACAATGCTGCAATCAGGAATATAGTCACCCGCGTCGGCATGAGGCGAAACAAATGGGTCATAATAGCCCCCGTGGTTGGGAAAAAGAGCGTCTCAATAGGCGCCGCTTCGACGAAATACTGCGAAGGGCGTTTTCAGCAATACCGCGATATCGCGCGCGAAAGACCAATGGCGGGAATAGTTCTGGTCAAGTTGAACGCGCTCCCGGTAGCCGACGTCGTTGCGGCCGCTGATCTGCCAGACGCCGGTAATGCCGGGACGGCAGCGGGCATAATCGTGGAAGGCCGCGCCATAGCGCTTGACCTCGTCCGCCACGATCGGGCGGGGGCCGACCAGGCTCATATCGCCGGCCAGCACGTTGAAAAGCTGCGGCAGTTCGTCAAGGCTGGTGACCCGCAGGAAACGCCCGACCGGGGTGATCCGGGGATCGTTCCGCAGTTTGAAATCGCGTTCCCACTCGGCCTGCGCCGCCGGATCGCTCGCCAGAAGCTGCCGCAGCACGTCCTCGGCATTGGGAACCATGGTGCGGAATTTCCAGCATTTGAACGTTTGGCCATAAGCGCCGATGCGCCGATGGCCGAAGACCACCGGTCCGCCGTCCCGCCGCGCCAGAAAGGCGATGACCAGCAGCAGCGGCGACAGCAGGGCGATCAGCAGCGCGGTGGAGACGACATCGAAGAGCCGTTTGCTGAAACGTCCGGCCGGTTCTTTCAGCTTGCCCGAATGTCCCCGGTCGATCGGGCTGAGATCGATGGCCGCCGCATGAAGGCGGCGCCAATCATAAGATCCAGACGATTCCGACCGTACCAACGCGTTCTGTTGCAGCATAGAACTGGTTATGTGTTGCAATCCCATAGTTCATCTCCATTTTTTAAGGTTTAGCTATAGTATTTATGGAAATACTATTCGCCACCTGTGGTCATGAAGCTGAGAGATATTGTTTCAGCAGCATAGAAAGGATAGCAACGATCGCGGTAGAGCAGTTGTGGCCATTTTGTGGTCGGTTCATTTTGCACTGCATCTAAAAAATCGATCTTCGGCTGGCTCGCGATGCGCCGCCGAACCCGGGCATCCTGCGGGTTTGAGTCTTGAGATACCGGACCGCGTCGACGCGGGTCAGCACGATCCCCGCCACATCGCCGCGCGCGCCCAGGATCCGTTCGATGGCGCCCAGCGACATCTGCCGGCGGGTGTGGCGCCAGCGCACCACGAAGATCATCTTGTCCACCATGCGCGACAGAGGCAGAACCCCGTTCGACAGCGCCAGCGGCGGTATGTCGAGGAGCACCAGTTCGTAGCTCCTGGAGAAAACCGCCAGGATCTTCCGCATGCGGTCGGAAACGAGCATGGACCGCGTCAGGCGATGCTTCTGCCCGGCCGCGATGATGTCGAGGCCGGACAAGGCATCGGTATGGATGACGTCGTCCAAGGCGATATGCTCACCCGACAGCAGGGAGGCCAATCCGGTATCGTTGGGAATCCGGAACAGACGATGGAGGTCGGGATGCCGCCAATCGCAGTCGATCAAAAGCACGCGTTTTCCTTCGACGGCCAGCAGGCGGCCGACCGAGGCCGCCAGGATCGATCTGCCTTCCGCCGGAATGGCCGAGCCGACGGCCACGGTTTTCGGCGGATCGCCCCACGTCGCCGTTTTCAAATTTGCGTAAAGCCTGCGAAGCGATTCCGTATAGGCGGAAACCGGCTCGCGCAGCACATGGGAGATCGCCGTCTTTCCATCCTTCATCTGCGGGACCATGGCCATCACGGGAAGATGCGTCGCGTTTTGGATTTCATCGGCCCGGCGAAAGGTTTTGGCGGCGCGTCCCCACGCTTGGAGGACGGCGATGCCGAGGGCGACGCCGCCCAGGAAACCGAGCAGCACAATCAGCTCTTTCGGAGGAAAGACCGGTTCCGTCGGGGGAATCGCCGATGCGATCGGTATTCCTCCGGCCAGATGATGCCGGGCCAGGCCGTCGGCAATGGCGGCGGCCTGGTAAGGGTCCTTCGCCGTGGCCCGGATGCTCAGAATCTTGGACGATCGGCCGAGCAGCGACATGTCGACGCGCGACCAGAACCGGTCGAGCATCTGGTCTTCGGTGCGAGGCGGGACCAGGGATGCCGAAGCCGAATCGTCCGGCAATCCCGGCATGGCGATGCCGATCCTGGTGCGAAGCCAGGCGCCGATATCCATCAGAAGGGGCGTTTTCCACCAGGTCTCCGGCCGTAGCGGCGAGCCGAAATCCGCATCGGTGTCGAGATGCAGTTCGGCGATGACCTGCCTGGCGATTCCGCGGGCCTGTTCGTCGAGAACGATCCTGGGCGGCAGGCCGTCGACCAGGACGCGCGCTTCGGCCATATAATAGGACGGCAGCAAGGGGATGATGATCGCGCACAGCACCATGCTGGCGGCCACGCAGGCTCCGACCACCAGGCCCTGCCGCAACAGCCGGCCGAGAGGCTCGGGTCCTTTTCCGAAACTGTCCGGCGGCCCGACGGCGGGTCTCGTCGAAAGATGGATCGGGACTCGGCGCTTCGCGGCAGCGCGGAGTGGGGTATTGGGCATTATGGTGCTTTTGCATTCAAGGCGACAGGGCGGCCCGGCGGACATCGATCGTTCGGTAGCGCTCGTGCCAATCCCAGGCGGTGGCGATCTGCTGTTCGAGCGTCGCGAAGCCCGGACACCAGCCGAGGACCTCCTTGGCGAGCGAGGCGTCGGCCACCAGCATGGCCGGATCGCCCGGGCGGCGCGGCCTCATCCGGATGGCGATCGGACGCCCGGTCACCTTGATCGCCATGTCGATCACCTGGCGAACGCTGGCTCCGGTCTCGCTGCCGAGGTTGAAGGCCCTGGTCCTGACGTCGCGATCGAGGTGGGACAAGGCCAGGATATGGGCATCGGCCAGATCGCAGACATGGACGTAATCGCGAATGCAGGTGCCGTCCGTGGTCGGGAAATCGCCGCCGAAAATTTCGGCGAAAGGACGAAGTCCGGCGGCGACGTCCAGCACCAGCGGAACCAGATGGGTTTCGTTGGGGTGGGCTTCCCCGATATCGCCGTTCGGGGCGGCGCCCACCGCGTTGAAATAGCGCAAGGCGACCGATTTGAAGCCATAGGCCGTGGAAAAGTCGACCAGGATACGTTCCACCATGGCCTTGGTGGCGCCATAGGGATTGACCGGCCGGTGAGGGTGGTGCTCGGGGATCGGGATCTGGTCGGGTTCGCCGTAAACGCCGGCCGATGACGAAAAGACCAGATGGTGGATGCCGCAGGTCCGCATGGTGTCGAGCAAGGTCAGCGTCGCGGCGAGATTGTTGTGGTAGTAGCGCGTCGGATCGACGACCGAATCGCCGGCGGCGATGAGGCCGGCCAGGTGGATGACCGCCTGCGGACGGTAGAGCCGCATCACCGCCTCCAGGCGCGCCCCATCCATCAGATCGCCGATTTCGAGCGGCCCCCACCGGACCGCCCAGGCATGGCCGTGCGACAGATTGTCGTAAGCCACCGGAAGATAACCCGAGGCGTCGAGGGCGCGGCAGACATGCGCGCCGATGTAACCGGCGCCGCCGGTGACCAGAACGCTCCGCGGCTGTTCAAGACCGAGCATCATGACCTCCTTCAGCGACGGATTGCGGAGCGGAAAAAAGTGTCGGATCGGCCATGGTGGTGGTCATGCTGCAACCTCCGCACGTGGGGTTCATTGCCTCCGACTATACAAAGCCGTCGCCGATGCTGCCAGTGATCAAGTTGTGGTCGCAGGCTTCGGCCTTATGGAAGATAGATACCGCAGGTGTTTTATCCCGTCGCGGCGAGCGAAGCGAAGCAGTCGATGACACGAAAATATTTTGATTTCTTTGCTTTTATTCGCCATAACGACGATAAATTCCGCTGCTCTTCCGAAGTACCCACGAAATTCGAGCGGTTATTAAGCGCGCTGTATAGCGGAGGTTCCGGCATGCCCCGTCATTCGATCCACGGCTGTCCGGCCCGCGGTTTGCCATTCCTGGATTCCGGAGGATTCCACAGCCATAAGTAGTCATAAGTCGTAATAGCCGGAACAAATCCGGCTAGGACGGCAACTTATTGATATTTCATGGAAAGATGTGCGAGACGCTAGCATCCGTTGCCGGGCAGGGTGAGGTGCACGCAAAGTCCGCCTTCGGCGCGGTTCGAGGCCGTGACCTGGCCGCCCAGGACCTCGGTGTGATGCCGCACGATCCATAAGCCCAGGCCGGCATGCGCGGGGGCGCCGTCATCGCGTGCCTTGGACGGACGGAAAGAGAAATTGCGCTCGAAAATGCGCTCGATCTTGTTGGGATCGATGCCGGGACCTTCATCTTCGATCTGCAGATCGATCCTGGACTTCGATTTCACCAAGGTGGTGGTGATGGTCGCTCCGTCGTTCGAAAAGCTGATGGCATTGTCGAGAATATTTTCGACGATGATGTCCAAAATCCCTTCGGGCGCCAGGATATAGGTGTTTTCGTCAAGATGCCGGATGAAGCGGATATTTTTTTCGGCGGAAATATCCCGGGCGTTGCGCAGCCCCTCGGCCACCACCGTGGTCAGATTGATGCGCAGCTTCGGCGCTTCGATGAAGTTCGCCGTGTCGTTGCCCAACTGCTGCGCCGTCGATACCAGCGTGGAAAGGCGTCCCAATGCCGAATCGATCAATTGGACCGCGCGCTGCGAGCGTTGGTCGTCTTCCGATATGGCCCGGCGGAGGGGCTCCAGGGCGGATTTTATGATGGCCAGCGGCGCCTTGACCGCATGGGCATTGTCTTCGGCGGTCCGGCGAATGTCCGATGCGGCGTGATGCAGGTCTTCGACCAGCCGATCGAAATCGGTCGCCGCGCTGGCCAGTTCCGGCAGGATGTTCCGGCTGGCGAAGGCGACGGTGCCGACCCCGCCGCGCCGGATCTCGCGCGCGACGTTGCGAAAGTGGCGCAAGGCCCTGCGAACGCTGATGGCGACCAGTCCGGCGAGGACGGCAAAGGCGAGATAGATGAGGGCCGCCATCCTCACATTTTCGGTTTGCCAGTAGGGGCGCCCGAAAGCGGTGCTGAGCAGCGCCGAGCTGTTGTTGGCCGAAATCAGGGCCCAGCAGCCCAGGCGCCCGTTGATCGGGTTGATGGAGGTTATTATTTCCTCGCTGCCATTGACTTGCTGATATCTGAATTCGACGGGCTTGTCCCAGCTGCAGGAATCGGCCAACGCTTTCAAAATCCCTTGTTGCGCCAGGATGTCGAGATCGGGGCCGGTCTGCTGGGCCGATATGTGCGGCGCGGAGGCGATGAAATAAAAGCCGTTGGCTCCGTTTTGGCCGGCCGGCCGGAACATCAGCCGCAGAAGCGTGCCGTCTCCGGAAAATTTCTCCAACGCCGCCTCCAGTTCGGGATCGGAGACGTCGTTGGCGTGGTCCAAAATCGGAATCAGCGCCTGGGCGATGAACCAGCCGTGATGGCGCAGATTCTCCGCCACCAGATTCCGGGTCTGCCGATCCGCCTTTTCGAATTGGCCATAAAGGATGATCGGCAAGGCCACGAAGATCCCGACCAGGGCGACAAGCTTTATCGTCAACGAAGAGAATAGCGGGTTGCCGCCCGGGGAGGCCTCAGGAAAGGGTTGCCGAGGGGTCTTTCCAGCAATATCCAAATGCCGGGAAATTCTCGATTTCCACGAAATTGGCGTCGATCGCTCGGAATTTGTTGCGAATACGCTTAACCGATGACCGAACATTCGTTCGATACCCATCTTCGCCGCTCCCCGCAATAAATCCGCAGTGGTGAACGCAATCGTAAATCGCCCGATAGCTGACGTGATCGCCGGCGCGTTCGATCAGGCGCCGGACGATGTTGAATTCGGTGACGGTCAGCCCGACGTCGACGCCGCGCCAGTAAGCACGGCTCAGGCGCGGCCGCAGGAGCAGGGACCCTTTCTCGATGGTTTCCTCGGTGGGCATGTCGGGGGGAAGCTTGGCCGCTTCGGCGATCAGCCGCGCCCGTTTCGCCAGGACCGGAATACCCCGGGACTTGTCGATGAAATCGAGGGCGCCGCGATCGAGCGCCGCCATTTCGAAGGTGGTGCCGGACATCGCGGTCAGGATGACGACCGGTATCTTGACGCCCTGGCGGCGCAATTGCGTCAGAAGATCGATCCCGGTGACCGAGGGCAGGTTCCAGTCCAGGATGATCACGTCGGCGCTGCGGCCGGCGGCGAAATAATCGAGCAGCAGGGGACCGTCATGGAAGTCCGTGACGTCGAATCCGTAGTCGCCGAGTTCAGCCCCGGCGACTTCGCGGAAGTCGTCGTCGTCATCGACCAATATGATCCTGACTTGACCATCGCCGACGCGGTCATTTGGTCGCAACAACGGGTCCAAATTTGGCCTCGCAAGACTGCTTTGCTGCTGCATTATGGTCATCGCTTGTTACCTCATAAGAAAGGACGCGGAAAATTCTGGTCTCGACTTCCGGATAAAAGGAAAGATTCAACACGCAAGACCGCCGGCGAAAACGCCAGGTCTTGCCGGGCGGACGATTTTGCACGACCGTCGGAGCCCCCAGCAGAGCCCGCGCGCCGGCCTCATCGAGGCCGATCAACTGGAGGGGGACGGAAGGCGCCGGTTTGTGGTCGTTACGCTTGCGAACGGATAAGATCGGCGGCGGGGATGGCGGCGGCGGCGGGGCGCTTTGCGGCGTGGCGGCGGGTTTTGACGCGGGCGCCGGCACGAGCGGGGATGCCTGCGTCGGTCCGGAAATCGGACACTGTGCAACTTCGCAACCACAGAGCATCAGTAATGCGAACCCACCGATAATTCGATACCATGGTCCATACTTCATATTTTGGCCCCATCTTCGCTATGTTCTTCTGAACCTGGGTTCTTCTGAACCTGGCTTGATGTGTGGCCGTTTCCCGTACCGATTACCTGCTTTTGTTTGAAACACTCCCCGCAAACATAGGTTCCGTTGGCGTCTCCGTCGGTATCGAGGCGCGATCGCTGCGTCACCGACACGATTACTGGTATTGAAGCACGATGAAACCATCAATAGCTTGTAACTAGGTGGTATTGCGGTTGCGATATAACTGTTATTTCCTTGCAACAAAGCTGTGATCGCCCTGTGACAAAATCGGGACCGGCCCGATTGTCGAGACAGGGGGAATGATCCCACGTAACCGATGATTGATCTCCATCATCAGGTCTTCTCCGTTATGTTCCCTGATGCCGCTTTGCCCTCGAATCGGGGCGGAGGAGCCGTCATGGATTGTTGGATGGAGAGGGCGCGAGCTAAGATTGAGAGAACGGGCCGGCTTGGCGCGCGATCGGCCGGAACGGAAGCCGTTTCGCTTCGTTTCGATGTTCGAACCGCCTTTTATCTTAATGAAGGCGAACCGGAGGTCTCCGGTTTCAGGGAAGGAAAATCATGGTGACCATGACAAGACGTTCCATGTTGCGCGGCGCAGCGGGGCTGTCGCTTGCTCCCATCGGATCCACACCGCTTCTGGCCGCCGCCGCCGGTCCGGCCGCCCCGGGCGCGGCGCCATCCCCGGCCAAGGATGTCACCCGGACGCTGGCGCGCTACGTCGTCGGCGCGCGCTATGACGATCTGCCGCCCGATGTCCGCAAGGAGGGCGTCCGCACCTTCCTGAATTGGGTGGGGGTCGCCATCGGGGGCTCGCATCATCAGACCGTCGATGTGGCGGTGGCGGCCCTGGCGCCCTTTTCCGGCCCGCCGCAGGCCGGCCTGCTCGGCCGGACCGAACGCTTCGACATCATGAACGCCGCCTTCCTCAACGGCGTGGCGAGCCATATCTTCGATTACGACGACACCCATCTGAAGACGATCATCCATCCGGCCGGACCGGTCGCCTCGGCCATTCTCGCCCTGGCCGAGACGACGCCGGTGACGGGACGCGACTTTCTCAATGCGCTGGTGCTGGGGGTCGAGACCGAATGCCGGATCGGCAACGCCGTCTATCCCAACCATTACGATGTCGGCTGGCACATCACCGGCACGACGGGAGTCTTCGGCTCGGCCGTGGCCGCCGGCAAGCTGCTCGGGCTCGACGAACGGCAGATGGTCTGGGCGATCGGCCTGGCGGCGTCGCAGCCGGTGGGCTTGCGGGAATCCTTCGGCTCGATGAACAAAAGCTTCAATCCCGGCCGGGCCGCCAGCAACGGCCTTTTCGCCGCCATCCTTGCCGCGAGGAATTTCACCAGTTCGAACGAAATGCTCGAGGCCAAGCGCGGCTGGGCCAACACCATCAGCACCAAGCAGGACTATGCCGAAATCACCGAAGGGCTCGGCCAGCGCTTCGAGTCGGCGCTCAACACCTACAAGCCCTTCGCCTGCGGCATCGTCATGCACCCCGCCATCGATGCCGCCATCCAGCTGCGCAACGAGCATCGTCTCACGGCGGACCAGATCCAGGCGGTCGAGATCAGGGTCCATCCCCTGGTGCTCGAACTGACCGGCAAGCAGACGCCGCGCGAAGGTCTGGAAGGAAAGTTCAGCATCTATCACGCGGTCGCCGTCGCCCTGGTCGAAGGCGGCGGCGGCGAAAAGCAGTTCAGCGACCGGGCCGTACGGGATCCGGTCATCGTCGAGCTGCGGGGCAGGGTCGTTCCGACCGTCGACGCGGCGGTCAAGCCGGAGCAGGTGGACATGACCATCGTCCTCAAGGACGGCCGGCGCCTGCACAAATATATCGAGCATGCCATCGGCAGCCTGGAAGTGCCGATGAGCGATCACGACCTGGAAGGCAAATTCACCGACCTGGCCGAGGGCGTCCTGCCCGCCAGGCAGGCCCGGCACGTCATCGAGCTTTGCTGGGAACTGGAAGGACTGTCCAACGTCGCCGAAATCGCCGCCGCCGGCGTCGCGGTATGAGACGGAAATCGACGGCTCCGCGCCGGACGTAGCGCCGGGAGCCGGATCGTCAGCCGAGACATCCCCGCGCTGCCGCACCGTCTTCGATGCGCTGGTCGGGGATCGCGGCAGCATGTCGACCGGGCCTGAGATCCAGGCGATAGCGAAATAACCATGAATACGGATCCGATTATTCACGATACGTGTTCACGGCTTCCATGATTCGCCGATAATATCCATAAAATAAATAGGTATTATTATCGATCGAAGACCGAATGTCATCGGCTCGACGGAAGGGCGCACATGCCCGCTGGCGACGCTTCTCTGTCGCAATCGCGCCGGCGTCGCCGACATACGAAGGAGTACGGACTTGGACAAAAACACAGCTTCACGGACGTTGACGGACGTCATGGCCAAGTTTACCGCCTACGTCGGAAAGCATTTGCCGACCGATGTCCGGGAAAAACTGGCCGAACTGAGAGCGGCCGAAACCAACGTCCTGGCCAGCACGGTCTATGACTCGATGGCGGAAAACCAAGAGTTGGCGGACAAGCTGGACCGTCCGTCCTGCCAGGATACCGGGGTCATCCAATATTTCATCACCGCCGGCGCCGACTTTCCCTTCCTCGGCGAATTGGAGGGCGCCTTGCGCAATGCGACGCTGGAGGCGACGAAAAACGCGCCCTTGCGCCACAACGCCGTCGAGACCTTCGACGAAAAGAACACCGGCACCAACACCGGCGATCGCATTCCCTGGCTGGATTGGGACATCGTTCCCGGCGACGACGGTCTTTTGATCGACGTCTATATGGCGGGCGGCGGTTGCACGCTCCCCGGCGCGGCGACGGTGCTGATGCCGGGCGAAGGCTATGAGGGGGTGACCGACTTCGTCTTCAATGTGATCACCAACCGCGGGGTCAACGCCTGTCCGCCGCTGCTGGTCGGCGTCGGCGTCTCCACCGCGGCCGAAACGGCGGCCCGCCTCTCCAAGAAGGCGCTGATGCGCACCGTCGGCTCGAAGCATCGCAATCCGAAGGCCGCCAAGATGGAGCAACTGCTGGAAGACGGCCTCAACGAAGTGGGGATCGGTCCGCAGGGCCTGACCGGCCAGGCCAGCGTGATGGGGGTGAACATCGAATCCTCGGCCCGCCATCCCTCGACCATCGGCGTGGCGGTTTCCACCGGCTGCTGGGCCCACCGGCGCGGAAAAATCCGCATCGCCGCGGATCTGTCCTACGAGATTCTTTCGCACAAAGGAGCCGTGCTGTGAAACGGACATTGACGACCCCCATCAAGGACGAAGACCTCGAGTCCCTGAACGTCGGCGACGTGGTCTATCTGACCGGCCATCTGGTGACCTGCCGCGACGTCGCTCACCGCCGGTTGATCGAACTGAAGCGCGAACTGCCCGTCGATCTGAAAGGCCTGGCCATTTTCCATGCCGGCCCGATCGTCCGGAAAAAAGAGGACGGCCGCTACGAGATGGTGTCCATCGGGCCGACCACCAGCATGCGGATGGAAAAGTTCGAAAAGCAGTTCATCGCGGAAACCGGGGTCAAGCTGATCGTCGGCAAAGGCGGCATGGGACCGGAAACGGTCGAGGGCTGCCGGACCCACAAGGCCGTTCATGCGGTGTTCCCCGGCGGCTGCGCCGTCGTGGCGGCGACGCAGGTCGAAGAGATCGAACGCGCCGAGTGGCAGGATCTCGGCATGCCGGAAACCCTGTGGGTCAATCGGGTCAAGGAATTCGGTCCGCTGATCATCTCGATCGATACCAAAGGGAACAATCTGTTCGATCAGAACAAGGCCAAATTCAACGCGAAAAAGGGCCCGATCATCGAAAAGATCAAAAGCCAGGTCCGTTTCATCTCGTAAGACAAGGGGGGCGCGCGGGGCACGTCAGACGGCGCAAAGCCGCCATTGGGGGCATGATCCAGGCCAAATCGAATCATGCCTCCGATCTCGGAGGAAATTCCCGATAAGGTCATTTGTCATGAACCGTAAATTGTTGGTCAATACGCTGCCGCCCCTGGCGGTCTGGGTTCTTCTTCTCGCCACCCCGAGTCCTCAGGGTCTGGCGCCATCGGCTTGGCATTATTTCGCCATGTTTGCCGCCGTCATCGTCGGGCTGATCCTGGAGCCGGTGCCGGGTTCGATCATCGGTCTTCTCGGGGTTTCGGTGGCCGCGGCCTTCCAGTTGGTCGGCGCCGGCCCCGCCGACTCGGTCAAATGGGCGCTCTCGGGATTCTCCAACAGCACGGTCTGGCTGATCTTCGTCGCCTATATGTTCGGCTTGGGCTATGAGAAGACCGGCCTGGGACGGCGGATCGCCCTGACCCTGGTGCGATTTCTCGGCAAGAAGACGATCGGGCTGGGATATGCCGTCGCCCTGTCGGATTTGTGCCTCGGCCCCTTCATGCCGTCGAATACGGCGCGCGGCGGCGGGACGATCTATCCCATCATCAAGAACATTCCGGAAATATTCGGCTCCTACCCCGGCGAGACCGCCCGCAAGATGGGGGCCTATCTGATGTGGACGGGGCTGGCGACCTGCGCGGTCACCAGTACGCTTTTCCTGACGGCCAACGCGCCCAATCTGCTGGGATTGGAGCTGATCGGCAAGACGCTGAAAATCGGCATTTCATGGCGGGAATGGTTCCTGGGCATCCTCCCCTTGGGCGCCCTGTTTCTCGTCGCGGTCCCCTTGCTCACCTACGTTCTGTATCCCCCCGAGATCAAATCGTCGAAAGAGGCGGGATCGTGGGCCGTCGCCGAATTGGCCAAAATGGGAAAGGTGACGCGAAAGGAACTGCTGATGGCGGCCCTTGCCTTCATCGCATTGGTCCTGTGGATCTTTGCCGGTTCCTGGATGGACGCGACGATGGTCGCCATCGCCGTTCTGGTCGTCATGGTCCTGACCAAGGTCATCACCTGGGACGACCTGCTCGGTTACCGGCAAGCCTGGAACATGCTGGTCTGGTTCGGCACGCTGGTCGCCCTGGCCGACGGGCTGAAGATCGTCGGTTTTCTCAATTGGTTCGCCGGTGCGACCTCGGGATTGATGACCGGATTGCCGATCCTGTGGATCGTCGTCCTGATGGTGGCGGTCTATTACCTCGTCCACTATATGTTCGCCAGCCTCACGGCGCACGCCACGGCCTTGCTGCCGGTATTCCTGGCGGCGATCGCGGCCATCCCCGACATGCCCTTGAAACTGGCCGCCATGCTGCTGTGCTATACCTCGGGAATCAGCAGCATGCTGACACCCTATGCGAGCGGCCCGAGCGCCATCTATTACGGAAGCGGCTATATCGACCGCAAGGACTTCTGGCGCCTGGGCGCCACCTTCGGATTTATTTTCCTCTCGCTGTTCCTGCTTCTCGGGGTGCCCTATCTCAACTGGTATCTCTCCTGAAAAGACGGCCATACCGACGGCGTGCCGCCGCGTCCCGGAAGAATAAGGAAAAGTGGCACCGGCAGGGACGCCGGTGCCACTATACCGTCATCGGGAATTCGCCAAGGCGGACGGCGGGACGATGGGGCGGCGCGCGACCGCCGCCATCGTCCCGATCCGTCAGGCCTGGCGCACCGTCTTGAGGAACGACTCGACTTCATTGTTGAGCGCCTTGACGTTCGCGGCGAGGTCTCCCGATGTCGCCAGGACGGCGCCGGCCAATTGGCCGCTGCGGCCGGTGGCGGCCGTCACGCCGGCGATGTTGGCGGCGACCTCCTGGGCTCCGGCCGCCGCCTGATGGACGTTCCGGCTGATCTCCTTGGTGGCGGCGCCCTGTTCCTCGACCGCGGCGGAGATGGTGGTGGCGATTTCGCTGATCCGCCCGATGACCTGCGAAACGCCCTGGATTTCCTCCACCGCCTCCTGGGTCACCGATTGGATCGAACCGATCTGGCTGGCGATCTCGTCGGTGGCGCGGGCCGTCTGGGTGGCCAGGGTCTTGACCTCCGAGGCCACCACGGCGAAGCCCTTGCCGGCCTCGCCGGCCCGGGCCGCCTCGATGGTGGCGTTCAGCGCCAGCAGATTGGTCTGGGACGCCACCGAATTGATCAGTTCGACCACCGCGCCGATACGGTTTGCCGCTTCCGCCAGGCCGGAGACCTTGGCATTGGCGCGACCGGCCAGATCGACCGCCTCATGAGCGACCTGGGACGAGGCCGCGACCTGCCGGCCGATCTCGTCGATCGACGAGGCCAGCTGTTCGGAGGCGGCGGCCACCGTCTGCACATTGGACGACGTCTGCTCGGTGGCGGCCGAGACCGCCGCGGCCAATCGTTCGGTCTGCGCGATGGCGCTGCCCATGTCGCGGGTCTCGGTTTCCATGTCCGCGGCCTCCTTGGTCACCGAATGCATCATGTCGCCGACCGAGCGCTCGAAGCCGTCGGCCAATTGCAGCAGGATGCCGCGTTTTTCCGCCTCGGCCCGCAGCGCGGCGGCGTCCTGGTCGGCCCGCAACCGTTCGGCCTCGACCAGGCGGTCGCGGAAAAACGCCACGGAGCGCGCCATCGTGCCGATTTCGTCGCGCCGCGCCACTTCCGTCAGGGTGATGTCCAGGGTGCCGTCGGCCAGGCTGCGCATTTTGCCGTCGAGGGTCTTGACGCTGCGGGACACGCTGCGCCCGATCCATAGTCCGGCGGCGGCCAGCACGGCCGCCACGGCAAAGCCGATCAGGCCGACATGCCGGGCTTCCTGCCGGAAGGCGGCCTGGATATCGTCGAGTTCGCTGCTGGAGACCGTCACCAGGTCCCAGGGCGCGAAGGAGGCGGCGTAATAAAGCTTTTCGACATTGATGTCGGCATGGCCGGATTTCGAGCCGAGCAGGGTGAGAAAGCCGCTCTTCCCGCCGGCGCTGAGATCGAGCATCGCCTTCGTGCTGTTGCGCACGGCCGGATTCTCGTGATGCAGCATGTCGGCGCCGTCGAAGGCCGCCGTGGTTCCATGCGCCACCATGATGCCGGAAAGGTTGTAGACGCCGAAATAGGCGGTGCCCTTGTAACGAGCCGTGTGGATCAACTCGATCAATTGATCCTTCGCCTGCGCTTCGGTGATCGCCCCATGGTCGAGCCGGCTCTTGATGAGGCCGATCTGGCTGTGCAGGACGCCGGTCGCGGCTTGCAGCTCCATCTTGCGGTCGGCCAGCATCGCATTTTGCAGCGTGCTGAGCGAAAGCGCGGAGACGACGACCACGGACAGGACGCCCAGGGCGACGACGCCCAGCATTTTCATCTGGATGCCGTGCATCCAACTCCATAACTTCATGGCTCTCTCCTCCATCGCGCCCGTTTGGTCCCGACGACTTTTGCGAGCAGGCCATCGCGCGACCCGGACCAAAACGGCAGCATGTTCGAGACCGCACTAGAATACTAGTATGGCAGCATGTCAACCGCCTCTTTTCCGCCAATCCACCGCCCCCCGGGATCGGTGGACGATCCCGGGGCGGCCGGCGGGACGGGAGCCAGGCTACGACGCTTTTTTCGCATCCCGCCTCCCTCAGGACAGGCGGTTCGATATCGCTTTGATTGCTTTCAGTCCTGACCCGAAGCGGGCGATCGCCTCGCGATGCTTCTCGAGTTCCCCGTAGGGCAGATAGGCGATATCCAGACCGGTCACGCGGCGGAAGGCCGGACGCCGGAACTGGGAGCGGACTTCCTCTTCGCGGGCATCCGGGGCGACCAGGAACAGGCCGGCGCCTCCCTGCAGATCGCCGTCCGACAGCGCCAGATCGAGCATGCGCACGATCCCCGAATAGATCGAGGTGGAATGCTCCACTTCAAAGGCCGCCGCGACATGATCCCGGCCGGGCTCGAGCCAGAGCACGTCGATCAGGCGAATCGAATCGGCGCCGGCCTTCGCCGCCAGGCTGCCCGGCAGCCTCTCCAGGCAGTCCTGGCCCAGCGGAACGCCGTCGTGGAGCCGGCCGCGGTCGTTGGCGGCGATCCATACGTCGTAGCCCAGCGCGCGGCCGAGGTCGCGTAACCATGACTGGATCTCGGCGTGGGTGCGCTCGTTCTCCCCCTGCGCGGCGGCGGCCTTGCCGAGCAACTGCGCCTCTGTCCTGGCCTGTTCCAGGCGGGCCTGCCAATTTTGCATGGAGGCAAGGTCCCGGTCGAGGGGCGGCGCGGGATAGCGGCCCGATCCGATGTCGAACAACAGGCCGCCGACGGCGCCCAGATCGTTGGACAACAGGTTCCGATAGCGCTCGGTGAGTTCGAGGATGCCGGTGCGCATCGCCAGGAAATGCTCCCAGGAGCCGAGTTTCACGGCCGATCCGGTCAATGCGTTGTAGCCCTTCACGATCGCCGTGTTGAACGGCGGCACCAGCGTCGGATGCAGGAAATAGAGCAAATTCGCGACGGCCGGACCGAGTCCCTTGATGTTCAGACGGTCGATGGCATGGATGTGCGCGACGATCTCCGCCGCCGTATCGCAACAGGCGCAATTGTGCAGCAGCCGGCCGAAAGCGCGCTGGTTTTCGGGGTTTTCATAGATATCGGGGATGCGGAGCTTGGGTTTCCACAGAAAGGCGTGATCGGCTCCCCTGAAGATCTGGCGCTGCTCCGCGATCGAATGGACCACGGTCTCCAGCGAGGACCCCCGATAGGCGACGCCGAAACTGCCCTCCTTGATCTCGGCCTCGACCTGGGCCAGTCCGCGGCGGATGGAGCGAAAATTTTTGATCCGTTCGTCCCAAAGGAACCAGGATCGATAGGTTGCGCCGGCGTCGTCGCGCCACCGGCGGATCAGTTCGCCGACGAGATCGGCATGAGACGGCGCGGCGAGGGCGACTGGCGCGGATTCGGGCATGGGCTGGCGGTCCGATCGATTAAGGACGACGAGGGAAAAGACGATACCACCGGCGGCAGTCCTAAGGATGCAGCCCAAAGGTGAGAAACGGCGATATGGCTCGACGATCGCGCTCCGCTCTCAGCCGGATCCCGGTTCGCGCCGCTCGGCCCATGTCAGCAGCGCATCGAGGGCCGGACACAAGGCTTGGCCCCATCCGGTGAGGCCGTACTCGACCTTGGGCGGCACTTGCGGATGGACGATCCGCCGCACGATCCCATCCTCCTCCATCTGGCGAAGCTGCTGGATCAGCATCTTCTGCGAAATGGCAGGAATAGCCCGTTCCAGATCCGAAAACCGCAGCAGTTTGCCACCGAACAGATGGAAGAGAATCATCAGTTTCCACCGGCCCTCAAGCATCTTGATGGCCTGCTCGACGCCCGTCGCGGCGGAAAGCGCCGTATGTTCTTTCTTACTCAAAGGTAAGTACCTTACTTTTTTGTGTGTTCTTGTCTTTTAGTGAGTTTACGGCCATTTTCGACCGCACACAATCGCACCGGTCATGAAAGCGAGGAACCGCATGCCTCCTGATCTGCCTCGACCCGTCGCGGCCTATTTCACCGCGGACAGAAATGATGCCGAAGCCTTGGCTCAATGCTTCACGGAACATGCCGTCGTGAAAGACGAAGGGCATCTGTACAGCGGTCGCGCCGCCATCCGGCAATGGAAAGCGCGGACTTCGGCAAAGTACCGCTACACGAGCGAACCTTTCGCGTCCGAGGAGAGGGACGGAAGATCGTCGTCACCAGCCATCTCGTCGGCGACTTTCCCGGCAGCCCCATAGACCTCCGCTTCATCTTCACCCTCGAAGGCGGCGGGATCGCCTCCCTGGAAATCCTCCCATGAGCTTCGATCTGCAGCTCGACGGCCGCCGGGCGCTGGTGACGGGCGGGACGAAAGGCGTCGGCGCCGCCGTGGTGGATGTCCTGCGGGACGCCGGCGCGACGGTGCTCGCGGTCGCCCGGTCGATCCCGGATGCCTCTCCGCCAGGCGTCCATTATCTTGCGGCCGACCTTTCGACGGCGGCGGGCTGCGCCGCCGTCGCCCAATACGTCCTCGGTCCGTTCGGCGGGGTCGATATCGTCGTCGATGTCCTCGGCGGCTCGAGCGCTCCGAGCGGCGGCTTTGCCGTGCTCGACGACGACGAATGGTTCCGGGAACTGAACTGGAATCTGATGCCGGCCGTGCGTCTCGACCGGGCGCTTCTGCCGTCGATGATCGCACGGGGCTCCGGCGTCATCGTTCACGTCACCTCGATCCAGCATGCGCTTCCGCTGCCTGAATCGACGACCGCCTACGCCGCCGCCAAGGCGGCGCTGTCGACCTATAGCAAGAGCCTGTCGAAAGAGGTGACCCCCAAGGGAATCCGCGTGGTGCGGGTTTCTCCGGGCTGGGTGGAAACCGAAGCGGCCGTCGCCATGGCCGAGCGTCTCGCCCGGCAGGCCGGTACGGACTACGAAGGCGGCAAGCGGATCATCATGACGTCGCTGGGCGGCATTCCCCTCGGCCGGCCGGCGAAGCCGAAGGAAGTGGCGGATCTCATCGCCTTTCTCGTCTCGCCGCGCGCCGCTTGCATTACCGGCACCGAATATGTGATCGACGGCGGGACGGTGCCGACGGCCTGACGGCTCGATAAACGGCCGCGGCCTGTTCTCGGCAATCGTAAGAAGGGCATCATAAGAAGAAAAGCGTCAGTGGCACCGGCGTCCCTGCCGGTGGATAAAGACTCCGCCGCGCAAGCGGCTGACACCGGCAGGGACGCCGGTGCCACTTTTCCTTATTCATCCAGGACGGGTGTCTGCCGTCGGCTAAAGTGCCACTCTGATGGGGGATCAGGCCGCGCGAATACTCTCGATGAACTGCTGAACCTCTTTTTTGAGAGTATGGAACTGCTGGATCAATTGCGTTGCCGCGGTTTCCACTTCGACGGACTGGCGCACCGAGTCGGCCACGATATCGCTGACCTGATGAATGTTGGTGGCCACGACCTGCGTTCCCTGCGCCGCCCGATTGACGTTGCTGGAAATCTCGTCCGTGGCGGCTCCCTGCTGTTCGACGGCCGAGGAAATGCTTGCCGCCACCTCTTGCGCCTGCAGCGATATCTGGGCGATCGTCCGGATTTCCGTAACGGCGCGGGCCATCGCCTGTTGTATCGTTCCGATCTGGTCGGCGATGTCGCTCGTGGCCTTGCCGGTCTGATTGGCCAGGCTTTTCACCTCGTTGGCGACCACGGCGAATCCCTTGCCGGCGTCGCCGGCCCTTGCTGCCTCGATGGTGGCGTTCAGGGCGAGAAGATTGGTCTGGCTGGCGATGTCATTGATCAAATTCACGATGCTGCCGACGCTTTCCGCCTGTTGAGCCAGATCTTCGATGGTCTGGCGGGCCTTTTCCGCCCCGTTGGCGGTCTTGGTAGCGATATCGGCGCTTTGCGTGACGCGCTGGGAAATCTCGTTGATGGAAGCCGACAGCTCTTCGGTGGCCGAGGCGACGGTCTGCACATTGGCGGAGGTCTCGTCCGTGGCGGACGTCACCGTGTCGCTGCTGCGCCGGGTCGAATTCATATCGTTGGTCAGGACCCCGGCCAACCGGCCCATGTTCTCGGCGGAGGCGAAGACCGTCTGCATCACGGAGGAAACGTTCGTTTCGAAATCGGTGGCCAAACGCTCCAGCAGGCTGTGGCGGGTTTTTTCCGCCTCGGCCCGTGTCCGCTCTTGATCGGCTTGGAGCCGAATGACCTCCTGGGCATTGTGTTTGAAGACTTCCAGGGCCTCGGCCATGGCGCCGATCTCGTCTTGTCGGTGAAGGCCGGGTATGGAGGTTTCCATTCGTCCGGCGCTCAAGGCGGCCATTGCTCTGGTCATCTCGGCGATCGGGCGCGACACCAGGTGGACGATCATCAATCCCAGCAACAGCAGGACCAGCACCGTCGTTCCCGTCACCGACAAAACCAATCCCCAGGCCAGCCTGCGGAGCGGCGCGAATATCTGGTCGCTTTGCAGGGACACGCCCACATACCATTTCGCCGCCGACAATCCGTCGATGGGATAGAATCGGGTGATGGTCTCTCCGCTTTCCTTCCCGAGTTCGGCGGTCGCCGGGTTGGCGGGATTGAATCCCGACGGCTTCAGGATCTTGTCCGCGTCGGGATGCGCCAGCACCACGCCGTCGGCATCGACCAGAAAGACAAAACCCTTTCCGCCAAGATCGAGCGAATGCAGGAAGGTCGCCAGGGCATCGAGCGGCAGATCGCTGCCGACCACGCCCGTCAGGTTCTGATTGACGGTGATGGGATTGGCCACGCTGACCACCAGCTTATGGGTGGTGGCATCCACATAGGGCGGGGTCAGGATCAGCTTTCCGGCCTTGACGGCGGCGCCGTACCACGGCCGCTTCCGCGGATCGTAACCCTCGGGGAGGGGGAGCCGGTTCGATGTGCGGAATGCTCCGGTGGCCTCCTCGCCGAAATAGACTTCCGAGAAGGTATCGGTCAACACCTTGCGGTTGACCAGCGCCGTGACGGCCTCGGGCGAATCCGCCGTGGCGACGTCGCCGGAAAGTTCTCGAACCAGCAAAAGCCGGCCATCGAGCCATTTCTGGATGCCGTCGGCCGCCGAGACGCCGGCGGACCGGATCTCGCCGTCGATTTCGGCCAGCAAGGACTGGCGGGCGGCGCTGTAGATCCACGTCCCCAGAACACCGAACGAAACTGCGATCAGAAGGGCGGAGATCCCGAGAATTTTCCGCGTGAAACGCTTTTTTCGCGTGGCGGCGAATGGCGGCGTGGATCCGTAACTCGCGGCCGATCCGGCATGAAAGGAAGTTTTCCCGGTTTTTCCCAAAATATCGTCGTTCATCATATATTCCTGAATACCGCCGTAATGGTGACCATATTTTCCATGAAAGGGGCGTTATAATTTTATGACTGACGATCCCCCAATATAGCCCACCCCGGAACAAGGGGGACCGGACGGCGATCCGACGTGGCCGGGTCGACCGCAAGGCGCGGGCTGCAACGAGCGGGACAAGGCGACCGGGGCGGAGGGACGACCGGCACGGTGACGGCGCGATTCGAGGACAGGCGCCCTGGGGTCGGCTATTTGAGCGGTGTACCTCGTGTGTCGCCCTTAATCCACATAAATCCTGGGATTTTTGGTCACTTGCATGTGAGTCCGGCCGATCTTGGACGATGCCGTTCCATTCCTCCGCTTTCGCCGCGATGGCCTTTCTGCAGGCAAAGCACGCAGGCGCCTACAGCTTGCAGTGAAAATCATAACAAATTGATGTTCATGAAATGGCTGTAAATTTTTAATATTGATCTCTCATTAGTTGTGTGGAATTTTTGATATGGACCGGCCCCGCTGATGCTCGGAGTTCCAGATGAAAGCTCAAACGCAGACGATACTCGACCAGCGGGCGTTCGGGCGATTGAAGAGGATCATGCCCAACCTTCTGGAGGGGCATCGGTGCGGACGGCAGGCGAAAGCGAGCCAGCCCCAGGCGATTCCCGACGAAGTCGCCTTCAAGCTGACCAACCGATGCACCTTGCGATGCCATCATTGTTACCAGTGGGGTGACAAGGGCCACCACCACCACCTCTCCCCGGAAGCGATCCGGACCGATCTGGACATCTCGCTGATCGAAAAGGTGCTGAACCAGACCCGGGACGTTGGTTCCAATCTGTATTTCTGGGGCGGCGAACCGCTGATTTATCGCAAGTGGAATCGCTTGATCGAGCTTCTGACCGACGATCCGCGCTGGACGACGTTCTGCACCAATGGCATCGCCCTCGAACGGCGTCTGCCGTCCATGCTGCCGATTTCCGAACACCTCGAAGTCCTCGTCGCCGTGGACGGCTTTGCCGCCGAGCACGATGCGTTGCGCGGCAAGGATAGCTGGGCGGCGGCGCTGGGCGGCATCGACGCGGTGCTGGCCGCCAGGCGCGCCGGGACTTGGCGCGGCGAAATCGCCGTCAATTTCGTGATCAGCGCCTCGATGGCCGAGCGGGTTTACGACTATGTGAAATTCTTCGATGAGCATGGCGTCGATACCGTCATGCTCAGCCTGCCCTGGTATGTCTCGCCCGAGTCATCGATGGCGATGGCGGACTATGTCGCCCGTCATTTCTCGTGGATGAACCTTGCCTCGGGCGTCGGCAGCTGGGACGCTCACTATTTTCATGTTCCCCCGGATCTGGCCGGGCGGCTCAGTGACGCGTTTGAGCGGGTCAACAGCCGCGAATGGCGCGTCAAGGTTCGTTACAACCCGCCGTTCGAGCGGGACGAACTGGCGCTGTTCCTGTCCGGAAAGATGGCCAGGCCGAGGGACAAGGTCACCTGCATGGCGCTGAAAGGTCGTCTGGACGTGATGGCCGACGGCAGCGTGACGCCGTGCAAATTCATTTCCGAATTCGCGGTCGGCAACCTGCATGACGCTTCGGTGCCGGACGTCTGGCACGGCGCCCGCCTGAACCGCTTCCGCGAAACCGTCGATACGGAACTGACGCCGATGTGCACCAGCTGCAATCTTCTTTATTCGCGAGGAATATGAACCGTGCCGCGCCTGCTGCACCGGCCGCTGGAAGATCACGCATCGCGAAACGCCGACCGGATTGCCGCAATCTGCCAAAACCGGCGCCTCTCCTATGGGGAACTGGAGCGGGAGGCCAACCGGCTCGCCCGGCATCTGATCGCTCATGGCGTGAGCCGGGGTGATCGGGTGGTGATTCAACTGGAGACCTGCTTCGAGTCTCTGGTGGCGATTTACGGTGTCCTCAAGGCGGGCGGTGTTTTCGTGCTCGTCCATCCGGGCGTCACGAACGACAAGCTCGCTTTCATTCTCGCCGATTGCGAGGCGCGCGGACTGATCGCCGGGCAGCCTCCGCAAGAAGCCGTGGCCGGCCGTCTGTCCTGCATCTTGATTGTCGGTGCCTCGGCACCGGTCCCGCCGCGCTGCGGCCGGGACTGGCAAAGCCTGCAGGCTCAGCCGCCAACCGCTCCCGAGGTCCCGGTCGAGGAAACCGACCTCTGCAGCCTGATCTACACCTCCGGGTCGACCGGCATTCCCAAGGGGGTGATGCTGACCCACCTCAACATGCGTTCGGCCGCCGCCTCGATCATCGAATATCTCGAAAACCGGCCCGACGACGTCGTCCTGACATTTTCGCCGCTGTCGTTCGACTATGGCCTTTACAACTGCCTGATGCCGATCGAATTCGGCGGCCAGGTCGTGCTCGAGCGGGCCGTTCTTCACCCCGCGCAGGTCGCCGGCCTCGTTCGCCGCCATCGCGTGACCGGCTTGGCCGTGGTGCCGCCGACCATCGCCATGATGTTGAAATCCAATAATCCGGATGACTTCGACCTGCCGTCATTGCGTTATGTGACCACCACCGGCCAGGCCTTGCCGCCCGAGCACAGCAGACGCCTGCGCGATCTTCTGCCCACCGCCCGCATCTATTCGATGTATGGGCTCACCGAGTGCAAACGGGTGTCGTACCTGGCGCCCGACGAGTTGGAGCGCCGGCCGACCTCGGTCGGCAAACCGATGCCCAATGTCGAAGTGACGCTGGTCGACGCCGCCGGCCATCCGGTCACCGCGCCGGGAGCGGTTGGAGAACTCGTGGTGCGCGGTCCCAATGTGATGCAGGGATATTGGAACGCTCCGGAAGAGACCGCCCGCCGGCTGAAACCGGGTGCGGTTTCCGGTGAATTCCTGCTGCTCAGCGGTGATTTGTTCACCCGCGACGCGGAGGGTTTCCTCTATTTCGTCGCACGCAAGGACGATGACCTGATCAAAGCCGGGGGGCAGCGCATCAGCCCGCAAGAGGTCGAGAACGCCTTGTGCAAGCTGCCGGACGTGGCCGAAGCCGCCGCGGTCGGCGTGCCGCACGAGACACTCGGGCTGGCTTTGGCGGCCTTCGTCGTGCTCGCGCCCGGGCAAGCCAGCGAGCCGGATGACATTCTGAAACGCTGCGCCGCTCATCTGGACAGGCATCTGCTTCCCAAGGTGCTGGAAATCGTGCCGGAACTGCCACGCACGACGACCGGCAAGATCGACAAGAAGACCCTGCAGCAAAGGCCGGTGTGCTCATGACCAGCGTCGATGCCGACTTCCTGAAACGATGGAGCAAACTCGGCCGGTTGGGCGCGTCCCCGATCGACCTCGACCGTATCGATCTTATCCGCGCGCTTCCCGCCGCGCGCCTGTCCCATGCCGCCGACCTCGACGAGCTGGTTCCCCGGCTCGGCCTGAATGACGAAGGCCTCCGCGAATTTCCACCGCATTTGCATCCTTATTGCGGCCAGGGGCTGCTGATCTGGCAATATCCGAACCAGTTCGGGCCGTATCTGGCCTGTTTGTCGACCCTCGGCATCCGCTCGTATCTCGAGATCGGCGTTCGCCATGGCGGGACCTTCGTCGCCACCGTGGAATGTCTGGAAAGAGCTTGCCCGCTCGATTTCGCGGTCGCGGTCGATGTGCTGCCGTGCCCCTCGATGGCGGCCTATCGCGCGGTCAACGAGAAGGCCGTCTTCCATCGCCTCAACACCCAGAGCGCCGATTATCGGGACATGCTGGCCTCTTATGGTCGCTTCGACCTGGTTCTGGTCGATTCCCTGCACGAGGAGGCTCAATGCCGCAACGAAGTACGGTCGGTGATCGACCGGGCCGACATGATCGCCCTTCACGATGCGTGCAGTGCGGATTATCCCGGCGTCGGTGTCGTCTGGCGCGAAATCAAAGCCGACAGCCAGTGGGTGTGCCGGGAGTTCTTCGATCAATATCCGGGAAGCGCCCGGCCGTTCATGGGCATCGGCTTGGCGATCCGCAAGGAAAGGATGAAAGGCCATGAACGTTGAAGCGATGATCGAATCTGTCAAAGACATTCTGGAAAAGGTCAAGAATCGCCCCGGACTCGCTCATCGTCTGACCGGGCAATCGGATCTGATCGGCGATGTCGGTCTCGATTCCCTGGAAATGATCGACTTCATGCTCAAGGTCGAACAGGATATGGGGATCGTGATCGATTTCGAGCGTCTGGAGTTCTCTCATCTGAGTTCGATCCGGACATTGTGCGAATTCTTTCATCATCAATCGGCTTGCCTGCAGAGAATTTCGTGACCGCGCCGCATCCCGGCCAGGCGCCGGTCACCATCCTCGCCTCGGGCGTCCATCTGGGCGTCTATGTTCCGAGCTTGCTGGTCCGCACCGGCCTGACCGCCCGCGGCGTGGCCGCCGAGGTGCTGGTGCTGGAGGATTTCTACAAGCCCGGACACCGCGATCGCCTGCCGTCGCTCAAGCGACTGTTCCATGCCGATTTTTCGGCCGCGCTGATGGCCCATCGGATGGTGGGCGACATTCGTCCGGCCTTGGATCCGGATCGAGTATCCCGGCTGCTCGACAGCTGGCAATCCGAAAATCGCCGCTGTTTCGTCATGTGGTCCGGTTTCTGGATGCCGATATTGGAAGAGTATCGCCGGCGTTTCGCGCCCGGTATCGTCCAGATCGATCTTTGCCGGATCGATGCCGAGGTATCCGCCACGTTCAAAGCCTATGCCGATATCGATATAGAGCAGCCCGGCTATCGCGAGATCTGGTTGTGGCGGAAGGCCGACCGGCGCCTGGTCCATGGCGTTCAGGTCGCCGGCCCCCCCTTGCCCTGGGCCGATCGCCGGCGGCGCGCGGTCGTGCATGGCGGCGGATGGGGAATAGGCACCTACCGCGACAAGATCGGCGAACTCGGGCGTTCGGGCTTGGGGCTCGATATTATCGCCTATGATCCCGCCGAGGCTGAAGACCATCCGACCCATCGCTGGTTCATGGTCGATCCGGGCTGGTGCGCCTGGGGAGGGGAGCCCGGTCGGGCCGCCGAATTTCCGCCGTTCGGCCCTGTTACCGGACGGGTCGCCGGGCCGTTCGTCAACCGCCCGGACCATCACGATCTGTTCGATGTCGTCCGGCAGGCCGAGGCCATCGTCAGCAAGCCGGGCGGAGGAACCCTGATCGACTCGCTGGCCGCGGCGACGCCGCTGATCATGCTGGAGGCCTATGGTTACGCCGAACAGGCGAATGCCGAGGTTTGGGAACATCTCGGCTTCGGCATTTCCTATCAGTCCTGGAAGGAGTCCGGCTGGGATCGCGCGCTTCTCGAACGGTTGCACGGCAATTTGCGGGCGGCCGCTCCCCTGGCGATCGACTATGCGGCCGACTGCGCCGAACGCTGGCAGGCGCAGGTCGCGGCGGCTTGAGCGATGGAGAACGAAGCCAGCGGCGCGGTATGGGATATCGTCCGCCAAAGGCTGGCGGCCGCCCGCCGCCAGTCGCCGATCCGTCCGGGAAGCGGAGGGCGAACGCCGCCGATCACCTATCAGCAGCTCTTCATCTGGTCGAGCACCGTTTATATTCCCGGCGCGCGGCCGGCCATCGACCGCATGTGCTATCGCCTCACCGGGCCGCTGCAGGTCGCCGCCCTGGAACGCGCCATAGCCGCTACCATCGAGCGGCACGATGCCCTGCGGACCACCTTCAGGCCGGGATGGTGGAGGCGGGTCATCGTCGAAGTGCATCCTGCGGCCTCCTTCTCGCTTCCGATGGCGGATCTGCGAAAGGGGAGTGCCGAGGATGCGCAACGGGCCCTCGATCATGAAGCCGCGCAGCCGATCGACCTGAGGGTTTCACCACTTTTGCGTGCGAAATTGATTCGCCTGGCCGATGACGAATACCTGCTTTATCTGGCCGTTCACGCGATCGTTTCCGACGAATGGTCGTTGCATCTGCTCTGGCGCGACATCGGACTGTTCTATGCGGTTTTTTCCGGCGCATCCGACGCTCCGGTGCCGGCCGCGCCAGCGATCCAGCATGGTGACTATGCCCTGTGGCAACGGGAGTGGATGGCAGGAAGCGCCGCCGGCGCTCAACGCGAGTTCTGGCGGGCCCGAGTCGCGGCATTGTCATCGATCCCACGCCTGCCGCTCGGAAACGAGGTTTCGTCCTCATCTCACTGCGTGGCGGTTCCCATCGCCCTGCCGGCGGATTTGAGCGACCGCTTGATCGGTCTCGCCGATGCGGAAGGATGTACGCCGTTCATGGTGCTGCTGGCCGGCCTGTTCCTTCTGCTGCGTCGATACGGCATCGGCCGGGAAGCGGTCGTGTTCGGCTTCGCGGCATGCCGGGACAACAGCGGCACCGCGGAGGTATTCGGCCATTTCGCCAATCTGATGGGATATCATGCGAAGTTTCCGCAACGGATCGCCTTTCGCACTTGGCTGCAAGTGATTCGACAGGAAGTCCTGGCGGTCGCCAGGCACCAGGACTATCCATTTTGGACGCTTTCGACGCCAGCCGCCGCGATGCACCACCGAGCCCAGTCTGTCTCCCTCGTCTATCGCCGGTCGTCGATCTATGCCCTCGATCTGGCCGGCCTCACCGTCGAGGGCTATCAATCGGAATGGTGGGATATCGATGACGGGCCCGCCTTCAGGCTCGATATCACCAGGACGCCGGCCGGACTTGCCGGCTCTCTGTCGAGCAGTCGCCACGGCGTCGATACCGAAGCCCTGACCGGGATGGCGGGTCATCTGATCGACATTTTCCGCAGGGCCACAACTGATCCCGACCAGGATATCTGAGCGCTATCCGCCCAGCGCGCCTCGCGCTGATTCGATCGGACGACTACACGTAAAGATTGATATAATTTTAAATTAATCTATTTTTAATTGTGCTGCGTCGCGCTTAAGCGCGCTGTCCGGGGCAGCGCCCCCCAACCCATTACATGGAGGACAAAATGTCGACCCCAGTATCCGGAAATGGCATCAATATCTCTCTGACACCCGGCAAGGTGGCGTTCTGGAGCGTCACGGCCCAGGCGCAACTGAATCAATATGTCGCACTGAAAGACTCAAGTGGCGGGGAAGTGTTCCACGCCACTGGTTCGGGGGGGACCGGCGGCACCCCTCAGCAGATCGGCAGCGGAACCTTCAAGGTCAATACGAACGGAAATTATACGCTCTACATCGGCACCAATGGGGGCAAGACGTGGAGCCAGGTGCTTTGGGGGGACCTCCCCCTCAATTATCGAGGAACGATTTATCTGGACACTCTCACCTTCATCAGCGAGGACAGTGGCGACATCGACTTCAATGACAGCGTTCTCACGATAAGCACCTTCAATTCGTTGGGCTAAGGCCGCCAGTTCTTGAGGCAATCCAGCTAGCGGAGAAGGGGGGGAACGTCCGTCGCCGCTAGCTGAGAGCTCTCGATACCGTATAGGTGACGGATGGGGTGTCTGCGCAGACAGGTCTATTTCGTAAACATAAACAATAGGTTGATGAAAGGCTGGCTCGCCGTTCCCACAGCGCCACCCACGTTCCGAAGCCGGATTCGGACGATCACCCCCGATCGTCCGCGAACCGTCATCAGCGATCCGAGACAATGTGGATGGTGAAGCGCTATATTTACGGCTGACCTGACCGTGTAGCGCCAAAGGGATGACGGTTGTGCCTACGATTCTTCGGGTCGCGGGGTTTCGATTTTTCTTCTACAGTGACGAGGGCAATCCGCAAGAGCCCCCGCACATCCACGTAGCGAGTGGAGAAAGAACTGCAAAATTCTGGCTCGACCCTGTCGAACTCGTGTTCAGCAAGAATTTTCGATCAGGCGAAATATCTGATCTTCCATCGATAGTCACCGATCACAAAGCCGATTTTCTGGAGGCATGGAATGCGTACTTTGAATCTTGAGAACGATCCGTTAGCCATCGATGTTCAGTTCTCTGAATTCGCGTTTCGTGTCGTTCTCGACGATGGGCGGGAATTGACGGTGCCATTGGCTTGGTTCCCGCGCCTCCTCAATGGAGCTCCGGAGCAACGCGCCCACTGGGAATTGATCGGGCGAGGAGAGGGGATCCATTGGCCGGATCTAGATGAAGACATTTCGGTCGCCGGACTTCTTGCCGGACGCGGCGATCAGACAAAGAAACACCGCTCCGCAGCTTAAAATCAACGCCCCTTCCGGTCTAACTCCAGTCTTTCCGTCGTCCAAAAGAGGCGCCATGCCCGTCAGCCGCAAACGCAAACGTCCCGCCTCATCCGCGACCGGAACGAAAAAAGCGCCGCCCAAATTGCCCGACCGCCGCGCAATGGAAGCCTTTCTGTCCCAGATCGGTGGCAGGCCTGCGGAAAGCAACCTCGCCGCCGCCCAGGATCTCATGTACGACGCCTGGGACACCGCCGACCGCAAGCGCCGGATCGCCCTTGCCAATCAGGCGCTTTCCGTTTCCCCTCTCTGCGCCGACGCCTATGTGCTGCTTGCCGAGGAACAGACGCGCACACCGGAAGAGGCGCTCGATCTCTACCGCCGCGGCGTCGAAGCCGGAGAAAAGGCGATCGGCAAGCCGGCATTCGACGAGGACGCTGGCCATTTCTGGGGCATCCTTGAGACGCGCCCGTACATGCGCGCCCGCTTGGGCCTGGCTATGATTCTGCGCGCCTCTGGGGCCCGCGATGAAGCGATCGGGCATTTCCAGGCTATGCTGACCCTGAACCCCAGCGACAATCAGGGTGTGCGCTATTCGCTGCTGTCCGCATTGCTTGAAGCGGAGCGAAACGAAGAAGCCAAGTGCCTGCTCGATCGCTACGATGGCGATTGCGGGGCCGGTTGGATGTGGAACGCCGTGCTGCTGTCGTATCGGCGGGATGGCGACGCAGCAACGACCCGTCGCTTGCTGGGTGAGGCGATGAAGACCAATCGCCATGTCGCGGCTTATCTGTTCGGCGGGAAGAAGCTTCCGGCAAGGATACCGGAATACATCACTTTGGGTGGTGAAGACGAAGCGGTGGAGTACGTGCGGGACGGCATAGCTGCATGGATTGGAACTCCCGGCGTCTTGCCGTGGTTGGCGACGGCATCGCCCGCAGTCCTCGCTGCCGGGAAGACGACATCCAGGCGGACGAAAGCCGGCCCCTGAGCACCCTCTTGCCTCTGGAATAGTCATCTTTTCACATTGAGGGCGGAAATTTGCGTCGCCCCGCCACATCCCGGGATCGCCTCACTCAAGAGGATTTGGTGATTTCTCGTCGCTTCCGCGAGAGCGAGGCGGCACGTGCCGCCGGGGGGCAATGCCGCCGACACGACGACGTTGCCGTCGACGACGACACGCATTCCGTCCGGCTACTTTGCCACGGTCCGGCGATCTCTCCGAGACTCGGCAATGGCTTCGTCGGCAATCGTCAAAGCTTGCTCTTCCGTCAGGCCCTGAAATTCCGGTGGCAACGGATACTGGTCGAGAATACCGCTAAGGCGCTTGAATTCAGAATCGCGCGCTTCGCTCGCGTCCGTATATTCGACGGACACGCGAACGCGGCGGCCGGGCCGGAAGCCGGCTTTCACCACGGCGTCACGGATGCCTTCAACGCTCGTCTCGATAATGGTCTGTTGCTTGTTCATAGCGCTTCATAAGGATAATGGACGTTCCCATTATATCTTTTCTCCCCGAATTTCCAAATTTTCCGGGGGCAAAGCCATATCTATTACGGAATGGCGAATCCCGCCATCACCTCATGCCGATGGTCAGCCGGCCTCGTCACCGATAAGCCTGCGGAGCGAGCGGACCAAGACCAGCCGGCGCCGGCCGATTGTGGTCGTATCGAGGTGACCGCCGCCGATCAGTTCATAGAGCTTGGTCCGACCCAACCCGGTGGCTTCGCACGCCTCTTCGATGGTGCAGGTGAGACGTTGGGCGAATGGGATCGCGCCCAAAGACGCTTTCACTGAATTTTGGACTGCGCCGTATCCCGGCTGCTGAACAGTACGCATGTCACGACCCTTTCCAATTCCCTCAGCAAAAGCAGGCTGTCAATTCGCATCCAACCGTGATTTTTCATCGTCTCGACGATCGCCAGTGCCGGGGTCGATAATGGGATACGGTGCTCCTTGCTTCCCTTCATGCGTTCGGCCGGTACGGTCCAAACCTCGCCATTGATCTCGGCGGGCAATGCGCCGATTACTTCGCCCGTGCGAGCCGCCGTGAGGATCAGGAATTCAAGAGCGCGGGCCGAGACACCTTCTTGGGCGCGCAGCGCCGTCACGAACTTGGGCAGTTCATTGTAGCGCAGAGCCGCATGGTGCTTGACTGTGCACACCTTACTCCGTGCCGGCAACAGTTTGTCGAGATGGCCGCACCACCGTGCGGGATTCTCGCCTTGGCGATAGCCGCGTACCGTCGCCCAATCCAGAACGGATTCAATCCGGCCGCGTAGCCGTGACGCCGTCTCCGGCTTCTTGGACCATAGCGGCTCTATAATCTTCATCACCAAGGCGGTGTCGATGCCCTGGACGGGGAGGGCTCCGATCGCCGGCTCGGCATAAGTCTTGACCGTGGTGCTCCACTGTGCCGCGTGCTTGGCGTTACGCCAACCGGCGCGGTGGGCGGCGATGTATTGCTCGGTGCATTCCTTGAAGGTCAGCGATTTGGCCGTGTCGAGCGCGACCTTGGCGCGTTCAGCCCGGCGTGCCTCGATCGGGTCTATGCCCTCGTAGGCGAGTTTCCGGCACTCTGTCGCCTTGGCGCGGGCTTCGGCCAAACCGAATGTCGAGAGCGAGCCCAACCCCATCTCCCGCGCCCGGCCGCGAAGCATGAAGCGGTATATCCAGGATTTTGCGACATTGGCCTCGCCGTTGCCGGTCACTTGCAGATAGAGGCCGGCGCCGTCGGCATACATGCCGGGCTTCCTCGTTCTCAGCACCTTGAGCGCGGTGAGCCTACCCACAAATTGAGCCATGTCCGCCCAACCGTTTTTACCCATAACTCTACCCACGACGCTGACGTGCTTACCCACAATTTTGGGCGGACGCGAGCGGGCGTCGACGGGAAGATAATATTCGAAATACGGTTGTTTTTCAATGCGTTCGCCGACAACGGCGAACACCAGCGAACACCGGGTTTGGCGGGCCACGCCGGATAGCGATGATCACTACGTTTACGCTGTAGCCCTATGATTTCGATCCGAGCAAATGAGACGGTGTCCGCCCGAGCCGGTTGGCTACGAACCGAAGATGACTCGCGGTTCTCCCGTAGACGAAACGCTCCGCAATCCTGGCCACCTCATCATTGACCGACATCACCACCTCGGTCTTGTTTCGACGATTGATGTTGTGTTCGGCTTTTCGATCGTGCGTGGCGATGAACAATTTCGTCGGCGTCAACGGAAACAGGATCGTGCACCGGGGATCTTTCAGACCGTAGTACCGCAGATGCGGCATGTCACCGGTCAGCAACTCGTGCCGGCTCGCCGACATGTCGAGCGTTGACCACTGCATGTTGATGATGATGTTGCCGATGCCTTCGCTCTCGATCGCCCTGACGACCATCTCCTTCGCGGCATCGTCGATCAGGTGCGGATGGTGCTTCAGCACCCACTCGAAGCGGGTCGGCGGATCACCCTCTTGCTTGTCCGACTCGTATGACGAGTCCGCGAAAAGGTTCTGTCGGAGCGTGCTCTTGAAGGTCTCGCCGATCTCGGCGACCCCTGCCGGCCGACGAAGCAGACTAGCGATCATGAACCGTGTCCAGGCTCCCCGCAGCGCCTCGGTCAGCGCGCTAGTGTCTGTGCCCAGCAGCACCCGGAGCGCTTTCGCTGCGGGGTCGTCCACCTTCGGGGCCATATAGTCCTTTTCGATCGTCTGCTTCTGATCGTCGGGCAGCCCCTCCATCGTATATAGGAACGGCTTATACCCGGTCGCCGCCGGATGGACGGATTTGGCGATCACGTCCCTGTATGGACGTGAATACGCGGTCAACTGGCCTGTGGTGCTGTCGCACCAACCGCTCAAGTAGAAGACAGGCGAAAAGTGGTGCTTTATCGGTTCGGTCACTAAGGTCGGCTCTACCATGGATTTTAGAACCGGGCCATTCGGCCGCCGTCAGAGAAAGACAGCGAAAGCCTGAATGGCGAAGCTCACACAGAGGAATGCGAGGCCGATCCGCTGGCGCACGACACGCTTCGCGTTTGCGGTCCTGATGGCGTTGTTCGAGGCGGTCACGGCATCGCTTCCGAAAATGCCGCCCTCAAACGGCTGAAGCGCGTAGCTGTTGAAGAACAAGACCACCGTGCCGATGGCGCCGAGGATGGCCGACGCGAGTCCTGCCAGTTGTGCGTGGGTCACTCCACCAATCCCTTCGGCTTACCGCCGTTGTAGCCGTCAAACCCCGCAATCATGGATTTCGACACGCACTTGCAGCCCTCTTTGCGCCCCGGCCACGTCCACTCGCCGTTCAAGAACATGCCCTTGCTGATCAAAAAAGGTTTGCCGTTTGCCGCCTTGTGCGCTGCGTCCTGGTCTTCGCCGCCAGGTTGTTTTGGATTCACGCGGCACGGGGCGCCGGAATAGAGCCATGTAGCGTATTTTATGCCGAGCTTCGTTTGCTGCTCTGCATTCATGATCGCTTTGGCTTTGAAGTTCAACGACCGTGAGATGTCCTCAGCACGCCGCTTAGGCATCCCTTCGATGTCAATCAGTGCCGCGTAGATGATGTTGAGCGCGCCGCCCATGGAAATGGCTCGGACGGATGCTTGATATACGGTCTCGAAATCGTTGGCGCCAACTTCGGGTAAAGCGCGGATGTTTTCCTTGAGGTCCGCCAAAACGGCGTCTGTTACCCGCGTCGGATCGAACTTGACCGTGGGGATGCCATTGGCCGGTTTCTCCGGTTCGACGGGCGGAGTTTTGCGGTCCTTTTTACCCCATCCAAACATAGATGCCTCGTTAGCTGTATCACAGCCAAGCTATCACGTCGGGTCATAAAGACGACCATGACCACGCCGCGCCCATGCTTCTCATTTAGCGCCGGTTCTGCACGCCCCGCAGCGATCAATCGCGCTATTGGGGCCGAAATCGCTCTTTTCAGCAAGCTTTAGCTATCGGCCGAGGTGCGCTATGCCCGTCGGGTTCTGGCGTAGATACGGCTGTGATTTGCGAAACTGAAGATGATGGCAAGATAAAGCGAGTTGCCTCGCTGCCGGACCTTCGTTCCTAAGTGTTTGTCTGCACATTGTTTTTTGGCGGCTGCCCGCCATATGGGCAAGGTGCGCTGGCGTCGGTTAAGTCGATTTCCATAATGTTTTCAATGGTATTTTGGGTGGCGCCTGCAACGTGCGCCGTGCGCAGTTCCGCCGTTTCTACACTACAGCAAGTATTTCTACGCCACAGGCCTACGCCGTCATTTTCGACCTTGTGTCGGCGGTTTGATCTTCCAATCGTCGCCTCATGGCGAACGACGAAGACCATTTCCGCATCCGTCCCGGCCGGGTCCGCGACCGGGCTGGCGGGCGCACTACGCGCACCGTCCGGCCGCGCCCGAAGACCTTCCTGGCTGAGGTG
>JAATGN010000193.1 GCA_015654615.1 Rhodospirillales bacterium | reverse complement strand
TGTTCCTGACGCTGGTGCTGCTTCTCCTCGTCGTCGCGGTGCGCCAGCAATGACGGCTTTCCTCTTCGGCGTCTTCCACACCTGGCTGGTGCTGGCGGCGGCCCCGCTGGTCACCGGCATCGTGCGCCTGACCAAGGCGCGTCTGCAGGGACGGCGCGGCGCTTCGGTGCTGCAGCCCTACCGCGATCTGTGGCGGCTTCTGCAGAAGGAATCGGTGATCGCCGAATCGGCCTCCTGGCTGTTCCGCATCGCGCCCTATCTGGTGTTCGTCGCCGTCTGGCTGGCCGCCACCATCATGCCGACCTTCACCACCCACATGATCCTGACGCCAGCGGCCGATCTGATCGCCCTGGTGGCCCTGCTGGGGACGGCGCGCTTTTTCACGGCGCTGGCCGGGCTCGATGCCGGAACGCCGTTCGGCGGCTTAGGCTCGAGCCGGGAAATGTTCATCGCCTCGATCGGCGAGCCGGCCATGCTGATGGTCATCTTCAGCCTGTCGCTGCTGACCCACACCACCTCGCCGGCCCATATGGCGGCCTATGTGCTGAGCGGGCATATCGGTATCGAGGTGTCGGCCGGCCTGGCCCTGGCCGCCATGGTCATGGTCGCCATCGCCGAGAACGGCCGGATTCCGATCGACAATCCGACGACGCATCTCGAATTGACCATGATCCACGAGGCCATGGTGCTGGAATATTCCGGCCGCCATCTGGCGCTGCTCGAAGCGGCGGCCATGGTCCGCCTGCTGCTGTTCATGTCGATCATTTCCTGCCTGTTCTTCCCGTGGGGAATCGCCGGCGTCGACAGCGGTCCGCTGGATGTCCTCTGCGGGCTGGTGGCCTGGGCTTTCAAGGTCGGGCTGCTGGCCGTCGTGCTCGGCTATTTCGAAAGCATGCTGGCCAAGATGCGGGTTTTCCTGATCGCCGATTTCCTGGGCGGCGCCCTGCTGCTGGCCCTGCTGGCGACGATCTTCCTTTACGTCTCGGAGGCCGTGTGAACCCCGTTCCCCATTCCTGGGTCTTCGAACACTACGCCTATGACATGGCGCATCTGATCGGCGCCGTCATCCTGATGATGAGCTTCGGCCTGCTCTATCAGCGCCGGATGACGGCGGTGATCCGCACCTATTCCTTCCAGGCGATGGTCCTGGCCCTGGCGGCCGCCTGGCAGGCTTTCGTGCAGGAGGCGCCGCATCTCTATGCGACGGCCCTGATCGCCCTGTTCTTCAAGGGCATCGCGGTGCCCTTCGCGCTCAATTGGCTGGTCCGGCGCTTGGGCATCCATCGCACCGTCGAGACGGCGCTCGGCATCGGGCCGACCATGATCGCCGGCGTCGCCCTGGTCGCCCTGTCGATCGTCCTGGTGTTGCCGGTGACCGCCTCGGCCACCGCGATGACCCGGGAAAACCTGGCCCTGGCCATGTCGGTGGTCCTGCTGGGCCTGCTGATGATGATCACCCGGCGCAACGCCGTGACCCAGGTGGTGGGCTTCATGTCGCTGGAAAACGGCCTGATTCTGGCCGCGGTCGGGGCCAAGGGAATGCCCTTGGTGGTGGAGATCAGCATCGCCTTTTCGGTTCTCGTCGCCATGGCGCTGTTCGGCATCTTCTTCTTCCGGATCCGCGAGCGCTTCGACAGCCTGGACGTGGCCTATCTGGAAACCTTCCGCGGGGAGCGCCGGTGATGGGGTCCCTGGCCGCCCTGCTGCCGTTCGAGACGCACAATCCGCTGTTCTGGATCCTCGGGGTGCCGCTGGTCGGCGCCGCCCTGCTGGCCTGCATCCCCAACTGGCGCCATGCGGTGTGGCTGAATGTGGCGGTTTCGGCGGCGACCCTGGGGGGCGCGGTCAGCTTGCTGGCCGTCCGGCCGGCCGAGACGCCGCTGTTCTTCATCGACGATTTCAACATCTATCTGGTCGTGCTGACGGCCTTCGTCGGTTTCACCACCGCCTTGTTCTCGGCCTCCTATATCGGCCGGGAAAGCAAGACGCGGCACCTCACCTCGCAGCATCTGCGCTTCTACCATTCGATGTACCAGGCCTTCCTGTTCACCATGCTGCTGGCCCTGACGGCCAACAATATCGGCGTGCTGTGGGTGGCGGTGGAGGCGGCGACGCTGACCACCGTCCTGATGGTCAGTCTCTATCGCACCCGCGAGGCCATCGAGGCGGCCTGGAAATATTTCATCCTGTGCAGCGTCGGCATCGGCCTCGCGCTGTTCGGCACCATCCTGGTCTATCTCGCCGCCCAGCCGGTGATGGGCGACGGCGTGTCGGCCATGGCCTGGGCCCAGATGATCAAGCGGGCCGGCGCCTTTCAGCCCGAACTGATGAGTTTGGCCTTCGTCTTCCTGCTGGTCGGCTATGGGACCAAGGTGGGCCTGGCGCCGCTGCATGCCTGGCTGCCCGACGCCCACGCCGAAGGACCGACGCCGATTTCGGCCGTGCTTTCCGGATTGCTGCTCAATGTGGCGCTTTACGCCCTGCTGCGCTTCAAGATGCTGATCGCCGCCAACGGCCATGCCCTGCAGCCGGGGCCGCTGATGATCGGCATGGGCTGCAGTTCGATCTTCGTCGCGGCCTTCATGCTCTATCGCCGCGGCGACATCAAACGGCTGTTCGCCTACAGCTCGGTCGAACATATGGGGATCATCACCTTCGCCTTCGGCATGGGCGGACCCCTGGCCAATTTTGCCGGATTGCTGCATATGACGATGCACAGCCTGGTCAAGTCGGCGATCTTCTTCGCCGTCGGCCTGATCACCCAGGCGACGGGCACCAAGCGCATCGCCGATATCCGGGGCCTGACGGTCAGTCAGCCGCTGCTCGGCTGGGCCTTCGTCGTCGGCGTGCTGGCCATCGCCGGCCTGCCGCCGATGGGCATCTTCATGAGCGAATTCCTGGTGATCAGTTCGACCTTCGCCCG
>JAATGN010000328.1 GCA_015654615.1 Rhodospirillales bacterium | reverse complement strand
CGGCTTGAACATCGATAGCCACTCCATCGGGGGCATATTGGAAGGGGCCGCAATGCACGGCGTGGTCGGGGGAACCATCAGCGTTGCCGGCGGTGGCAATTTCACGTCTGGCTTTCTGGCCGCCGGCTTGAGCTACACGCCGAATCCGCCCGGTTCGGCCAGTTTGAGTTTGGAGACTGCGATGAATATCACCGGAACCGCCGTCCTCGGTGGGGCCGGCTCGGCCCTCGGGGGAGGGAAGTTCGAAAACGGTGCCGTGACAGGGGCGTTCGGGTATCTCTTTAATGACGCAGCTCACGCTGCGACCGAGCCTACTCCCGGCTCGGGTCTCGCCGCCAACCAAACGCAGGCGGATACTAATCAAACCCAGCCACTGGCCGATGGTCTAAACGGCGGCAACTCGGACCAATCGACAGGGTTCACTTCGGCAAACCAGAATCAAAATGATGACACTGGCCGAATTCAAGTTGCAGGTACAGACGGTACGCCGGGAAGTAACCAGGCGCAAAACGCCCAGGTTTCTGCGGTTGTAAGAATTCTTCAGTTGACCCCCGGTCAACGACAACAGCTTCATCTAGAGATATCTGGGCAGAACTACAGTTATAAAGAGATACTGCAAACGGCTAAGGATATGTTCGGGAAATAGTATGATGGAGGGATCTATGAAAAATATGTGCGACGTATTCCTTCCATTAAAAGGGGGGGTAGTCTGGGGCGTTAAGAAGGTGCATGGGAGCATCGTAAATATGCAGTTCGGCGAACCTCATCTTTGGATTCGAGAACCTGTGATACCGTCATCGAATAGTTCGCAGAAGGTCAAGGAGAACCTCAGGCGACGGCGCGTTTTTGTGGTCGGGCAATGGCAATTTTGCATACAAGACGGTGAATGGGAAATTATAGCTGGAAGCTACAAAATAAATAATATTGAAGTGAGACAGGAAATGATTGACGAGTGTCTCGGTGAGCTTGACGGACAGAAACTGATTTCTGCACAGGAAGACACAGAAAAACATTCTATCATGCTTGACTTTGATTTTGGTGCTTCCGTGCGCATATGGCCTTCACCAACTATGCCGAGGGAAGTTGAACAGTGGAATTTGCACATTTGGGGCGGCGATACAATTTTATATAGAAACGATGGCACTTGTGTCCTTGCCGAGGGAAAATAGGACTTAGTAGATTTCGTTCTGATAGTTGGATGGTCCGCAGGGTTGATCATCAATGGCGAAGGTGTCCTGGGTTATGCGTTGTTTCCGTAATCGATGATCACCCGCCCCCACGCTCTCCACGTCGGGAGCATGGCGTGGATGTCGTAGATGTTCATGGGATCGCCGCGCTCCTCCGGCGGCGTGTCCTTGAGCTTGGCCGCCATGCGGATGCGCTCCTCGGCCCAACCGTCGGCCTCGGCGACCGAAGCGAAGTAGGCCGCCAGCGGCCGATCGGCGGCGAGGCGATCGGCTTGCGCCTCCCACATCAGGGTGCCGACCGGCTTGTGGGGCGGGCAGTCGCGGAACAGCGCGGCGACGACCAGGGCCAGCTTCATGTCCGGGGTCATGGCCGATAGGCCGGGGCTGGAGGGGCGGGCTCCGGCACCGGTACTTCGGGTGCCGGTTCGTTCTTCGGCGGCTCGGGCACTAGGCGGCGCCGGATATGTTCGGGCATCGGCAGGGCGGCGACCGGCGGCGCGGCGGGTTCGCAGTCGAGGCTGATGGCGGACAGCGGGAACCCTTGGCGGAGGGCTTCGAGCCGGGCTTGGCGTTGCCACTCTGGCGTTCCCCCGCTGAAACGGATGCCTTGCCAGCCGCGGGCCTTGGCGGCGGCGACCATGACGGCGGTGGCGTCCGGGGTTGGGGTCCCGTGAAAGATCAGTTCGTCACCGCGGTCTTCGAGCTTGAGGGCGGCGGACAGGGTGACGACGAGAACGCCGCCGATGGGCTCGACCTCGTAGCCGAGGTTCGTCCAGTAGGCGGGGTCGGCGGGGGTGACGGGCTCCGGCGGACCGGGCTTGCGGCGGCGGACTTGGGCGGCGGCGAAGGTGGGCTTGGGCATGATGATGGTCCTCCTTGGAGATGGCCGCCCTTCGGCGGCTTTGATGTCGTCGATGTCCGGCAGACTGGTGATATCGAGATCGGCGAGCTTCTTGCAGACGGCGTCCGCCTTCAGCCCAAGCCGCCGCGGCAAGGCGTGGGGTGTCCCGGCTTGGTCGAGGGCGATGACGCCGCGGCGCCCGCGGGTGAGCGTCAATCCGGCTATCCGGACGGCGACGGCGAAACTGCGACCGTCCGGGGAACTGTCCCAACACCGGCGCAGCGTGGCGGCGACCTCGGTGACCGGGACGTCCGTCCGTACTTCGGCCTGGTGGTCCTTGTGGGACATTGCCGCCACCGGCCGGACGATGCCGCGGGGCCGGATATGGGCGCCGATGACCGGCTTCAGCCGCCAGCGTTGTTCGAGCGCCCGGGCGCAGGCTTCATGCCTGGCGTAGGTGTGGGCCGTCGTGGGCGACCTTGAGCGTGTCCGGGTGGACGCGGGACCACACCACATGCAGGTGGACGCGTCCCTTCTTGATGTGCCGGACCAGGGCGCGCTGATGTCCGACCAGGCCGAGGCGGCGCTCCAACTCGTCGGCCGCTAGGGTCCACTGGCCGTGCGCCATGCGGCGGGACTCCGCGGGATCGACGCTGATGGAGGCGTGATACAGCCCCCGTCGCGTCCGGGTCGACAGGGACAGAGCGTGCATGTCGCCGAGGGCTTCCGGCAAGCTGGTGGTGGCGACGCCCTTCAGCTCGATGACGGTCACCTGCTCGTTGCCGCGGGCATCCAGGATGTGGGCGGCCAGACGCTTCACATCGGCGGCCGACTGCCTCCTGGCGGATCCCTTGATGATCATGCGTCCTCCGGCTCGCCGCGCAGGGTGGCGGTCAGGGCCAGGCGGACGGCGGTGACCTCGGCGGCGATCGCCGCCAGGGTGTTGGCTGTGGGCAGCATGCCGGTGCTGTTGGCGAGCTTGGCGAACTGGTTGACGTTGCCGCCGATTTTACCGATCTGGCCGAGGATCTGTCCCAACAGCCGGGTGTCCAGCGCGGGCAACCGGCGGGCGGGACGGCGAACCGGCTTGGAGGGCGGCGGAACCTTGGCCTTGGCCGCCGACAAGGATGCTGCGCGGCAGAAATCGCTGCGGCCGCGCAGCTGGCGTAGCGCCTGCCCTGCGGCATCGACATGGGCCGCCTCGTCCGGGCGGAAACGGATCGAGACGACGACGGAACGCGGTTCGCTGGCCATGGCATCCTCCTGGTGTCATCGGCATGAGCGTAGGCCGGGCGGATGCAAGAGAGACGAATGTCGTCGTCGCCGGGACCGGCATGGGGGTCAACGGGGGCTGGCCCCCTTGCGAGCGACGATTACGGGACCTGTCCCGAAATCGGCATGGCTTGCTCTCTCCTCCGGGGTCTTCCTTCCTCCGGTTGGTCCAGGGCTTAACTGAACACTCGTTCGTTACGGGCGCGTTTTGTAGGGAACTTCAGCGCACTTTGTAGTGAACCTCCCGCACAAGCCATTGATATAACACGAGAAAACACCGCCGAATCTATGAAATAGAATAGACAGCTCATAAGCCGACCATGTCGGCCTTCGGCCTACCCCTCTCGGAGGAGGACGAGTGCTCTCCGGGTTGACGGTGTCGGCGGGACTGCCGGGGACGGTCCTCGGCTGTGCCGGGGACGGCTTCCCTGTCGGCCTGTTCTTCTTCGGCCTATTCCTTCCCCCGGTTGCCGGTCGTGCCAGGCGCAGCCGTTCAATCGCCGTAAAGCCTTGCTGACGGCCGCCGCTGGGCCAGGATGGGGAAAGAGCCGTCTTTGCCGGAGAACGGGCTGTACACCCCCTTCAGCGGTCACCGGAAGCCTGTTCCGCCTGACCACCCCGCCCGGTGGAAGCCGTGCCAGGCGCAGCCCATGGGTCGGTGCGCCCCCGGTCCCCGGCTTGGGTCGTGCCAGGCGGGTACGCCGGGGCTGTTCTTCTTCCTTCCTGCTGCTAAACCTCCCCTATCCCCGGCCTGGCGACCGGGGTTGCATCTTCTCAGCCGCTAAAGGGGCGGCTGTCCCGTCAGCCCGCCTCGCCAAGGATCTGGCCGATCGCCCGGCGCAGGGCGATCTGGTCGTCGATGTCCAGGGTGCCGAGCTGGCGGAGGACCATGTCCTGTTCGAGCGTGGCGAAGACGGGCTTGACGGCGGAGGGCTTGAGCAGTCCCGCGGCCTGCCATTGGCCGATCCACACCTCGCCCAGCTCGGAGGCGGGACGCAACTGGCTGGTCACGGCCATGACCACCACATCCGGCTTGGCGAGGTTGTAGGCGCGGCTGCTGACGACGACGGCAGGACGCTTCTTCGAGGCGGTCTGGTTGGTGAAGGGGAAAGGCAGGAGGACGATGTCGCCGAACTCAAAGGGCATCGTAGGCGTCGTCTTCGGGGTTGTTCCAGATCGCCGCGAAGGCGGGCGCGCTGCTGGCCGCGGCATCGCGGACGAGCGAGCGTTCCCGCTCGCGCAGCCGGATGAACTCGACGAAATCGTCGACCTCGGCGATCCGCTCGGCCGGGAGGGCTTGGATCTTGGCGATCAGGGCTTGGGCGTTGATCGGCATGGGAACCTCTCCTTTAGCTGCCGGGGCTTGCCGGATCCTGTCCGGCCTGCTGCAAGACGGTGTCGATCATCTGCATGACGAACCGCTGCTGCGCCCGTGGCAAGCGTTGGATGCGTTCGAGTTGCTGTTGGACGCGCGACGCCGGGCCGCGCCGGGCCGCGGTAGGCTGAGGCCCGTCCTCGCCGATCAACGCCTCGATAGGGACGGCGAGCGCGCGGGCCAGACGCGGCAGCAGGGACACCGGCACCCGGCGGCGGCCGACCTCGTAGGAGGCGAGCTGCGGCTGGGGGATGCCGAGCGCGTCGGCGAGCTGAACCTGGGTGAGGTCGGCGTCCTTGCGGCAGCGGGCGATACGGCTGCCGACGGTCTGGAAGAAGGCGCGTTCGTCGGGGCTCATGGGCAGCGGAGCAATCATGGTTGTTGCGATCTGCATAGGGTACCCCACTCTCTCACATTGGCATTGAAGTATATGTCATATTGACATAAAACATGTCGAGTTGTTTTTGCATTTTACGCTTGACGGGTTTTTGGCGGAGGGTTGGTTCCATGGCGCGCATCCCGGAGACCGAGATCGAGCGGCTGAAGAACGACGTGTCGCTGCTGCGGTTGATCGAGGACTCCGGGATCCGGCTCACCCGGCAGGGTAAGGGCTACGCCGCCTGTTGCCCGTTCCACGAAGACGCCACCGCCTCGCTGATCGTCACCCCGGCCAAGAATCTGTTCCATTGCTTCGGCTGCGGGTCGGCGGGCGGTCCTATCGACTGGGTGATGAAAAAGAACGGGGTCAGCTTCCGGCATGCGATAGAGTTGCTGCGCGAGGGGCTGCCCTCGATCACCGAGGGCGTGGTGAAGCACTCCACCGTCCGCGCCCTGCCGCCACCGGTGACCGCGGAGGCCGACGACCGGGCGCTGCTCGGCCAAGTGGTCGATTATTACCATCAGACGCTCAAGGCGTCGCCGGAGGCCCTGGCTTATCTGAAGGCGCGCGGGCTCGACCATCCCGAACTGATCGAGCGGTTCAAGCTCGGCTATGCCAATCGCACCCTGGGCCTGCGGCTGCCGGAGAAGACCCGCAAGGCAGGGGCGGAGATCCGTCAGCGGCTGGAGCGGCTGGGGCTGTACCGGGAGTCGGGCCACGAGCACTTCAACGGCTCTTTGGTGGTGCCGGTGATCGACGCCGAGGGCGCCGTGGCCGAGATCTACGGGCGCACCCTCGACGCCTTGGGGCATCAGTCGAGCTTCGCCTACGATGCCTTCGACCATCTGATCAACGCCACCGATCCGGCCGGCAACGTTTCGACGGCGAGCTACGACGTGCGCGGCCGCAAGGGGGCTCGCTGAAGGGCGTTGCGCTGGGTGCGGCGACTGCGGCAGCTTTCTATGGGGTGGGTGAGCTCAAGAGCGGCTTGAACATCGATAGCCACTCCATCGGGGGCATATTGGAAGGGGCCGCAATGCACGGCGTGGTCGGGGGAACCATCAGCGTTGCCGGCGGTGGCAAT
>JAATGN010000071.1 GCA_015654615.1 Rhodospirillales bacterium | reverse complement strand
TGGCCGCCCTGGTGCTGATCGCCCGCTATCACAATATCGCCGTCGAGGCGCCGCAGTTGCGCCACGCCACCGGCCTCAAGTCGGAACGCTTCTCCGAACGCGACCTGGCGCTGGCGGCCCGCTCGATCGGCTTGAAGACCCGCGGCGTACGAGTGGCGGCGGCGCGGCTGCCGACCACGCCCTTTCCGGCCCTGGCGCTCGACGAACAGGGACGGCACTTCATCCTGGCCGGCTGCGATGCGGTCAAGGCCCTGGTCCTGGAGCCGGGGGCTCAAGCCCCGACCGTGTCTTCCCCGGCCGAGGTGATGGAGCGCTGCGGCGGCCATATGCTGTTGTTCGCCTCCCGCGCCTCGCTGGCCGGCGACCTGGCCCGCTTCGACTTTTCCTGGTTCATCCCCGCCGTGGTCAAATACCGCGCGCTGCTGCTGGAAGTGCTGGGCGTCTCCGCCGTCCTGCAGCTGTTCGGCCTGGTCTCGCCGCTGATGTTCCAGGTGGTGATGGACAAGGTGCTGGTCAACCGGGCCTTTTCCACCCTCAATGTGGTCTGCGTCGCCCTGCTGGTCAGTTCGGTCTTCGAGGTGTTCCTGACCGGTTTGCGCAACTATGTGTTCGCCCATACCACCAACCGCATCGACGTCGAACTGGGGGCGCGGCTGTTCCGCCATCTGCTGGCCCTGCCCATCGGCTATTTCGCCGCCCGCCGGGTCGGCGACACGGTGGCCCGGGTCCGGGAATTGGAAAACATCCGCAATTTCCTCACCGGCCAGGCGCTGACCGCCGTCATCGATTTCTTCTTTTCGTTCATCTTCTTGGGCGTGATGTGTTTCTACAGCGTCTGGCTGACCCTGGCCGTGGTGGCCTCGCTGCCGGTCTATGCGACGATCTCGGCCACCCTGAACCCGGTGCTGCGCAGCCGTTTGAACGAGAAATTCGCCCGCAGCGCCGACAACCAGTCCTTCCTCGTCGAAACCATCTCGGCGGCGGAGACGGTCAAGGCCATGGCCGTCGAACCCCAGTTCACCCGCCATTGGGACAATCAACTGGCGGCCTATGTGGCGGCGGGTTTCCGGGTCAGCAACCTGGGCAATGTCGGCCAGCAGCTGATCCAGCTGGTCGGCAAGCTGGTCACCCTGGCCACCCTGTTCTTCGGCGCCAAGCTGGTGATCGACGGCAAGCTTTCGGTCGGCCAGTTGGTCGCCTTCAACATGATGTCCCAACGGGTGGCGGCGCCGGTGCTGCGCCTGGCCCAGCTGTGGCAGGACTTCCAGCAGATCGGCATCTCCATGCAGCGCTTGGGCGACATCCTCAACAATCGCACCGAACTGCCGCAAAGCCGCCAGGCCTTGCCGGACCTCAAAGGGCACATCGCCTTCGAGGATGTGCGCTTTCGCTATAAGCCGGATGGTCCGCTGGTCCTGGGCGGCATTTCCCTCGACATCCAGGCCGGGCAGATCATCGGCGTGGTCGGGCGCTCCGGGTCGGGCAAGAGCACGCTGACCAAGCTGGTGCAGCGCCTCTACCTGCCGGAGGCCGGCCGGGTCCGGGTCGACGGCATCGATCTGGCGCTGGCCGATCCGGCCTGGCTGCGCCGGCATATCGGCGTGGTGCTGCAGGAAAACGTTCTGTTCGGCCGCTCGATCCGCGACAATATCGCCGTCGGCGATCCCGGCCTCTCGCTGGAGGCGGTGATCCAGGCGGCCCGGCTGGCCGGGGCGCACGACTTCATCTGCGAAATGCAGGAAGGCTACGACACCAAGGTCGGCGAACATGGCTCGGGGCTGTCGGGCGGCCAGCGCCAGCGGATCGCCATCGCCCGCGCCCTGATCACCAATCCGCGCATCCTGATCTTCGACGAAGCGACCAGCGCGCTGGACTTCGAGACCGAACGCATCATCCAGCACAATATGCAGGCGATGTGCCGGGGCCGCACCGTCATCATCATCGCCCACCGCCTGAGCGCCGTCCGCCACGCCCATCGGATCTTCGTCATGGACAAGGGCCAGGTGGTCGAGCAGGGCGCCCACGATCAACTGCTGGCGCTGGGTGGGCTCTATGCCCATCTGGTCTCGCTGCAGAATACGTGAGGCGCCGGGCATGCTGAGAGCGCAGGCGCTGGGAGATCTGCTGAAACGCTACGGCGCGGTGTTCGCCTCGGCCTGGGCCATCCGCGAGCAGCTGCAAGGCCGGTCGCGCCAGGACCATGAGCTGGCCTTCCTGCCGGCCAATCTCGAACTGGCCGAAACCCCGGTGCATCCGGCCCCGCGCTGGGCGATGCGGACCATCGCCGTCCTGGCGCTGATCATCGTGCTGATCGGCATTGTCGGGCAGCTCGACATCGTCATCGCCGCCAAGGGCAAGCTGGTGCCCAACGCCCGCGTCAAGGTGATCCAGCCGGCCATCACCGGCGTGGTGCGGCGGATCCTGGTGGAGGACGGCCAGCGGGTCGAACCCGGCGCCTTGCTGATGGAACTCGACCCGACGCAGGCCGAGGCGGACTCCGGAAAGGCCCACGCCGCCAAGATGGCCGCGGCGCTGGCCATGGCCCGCGCCCAGGCGCTTCTGGAGGCCCAGAAGAACGCCCGGCCGCCGGCGCTGTCGCCGGTCGAGGAGGCGACGGGCGACGACATGCGCGACGCCCAGCGCTTCGCCGAGGGGTCGTTCCGCGAGTATCAGGACAAGCTGGCGCAATCCCAGGCCGAACTGGTCCAGCGCGAGGCCGAGTTGGAGGGAACGCTGCACGATATCGACCGTTTGCGGGCGACGGCGCCGCTGGCCCGCGAACAGGCCAACGACTACAAGGCCCTGGTCGCCGACAAATATGTCGCCAAGAGCGATTACCTGGACAAGGAACAAAACGCCCTGCAGCAGGAACATGATCTCGCTGCGAAGACCAGCCATGCCGCGGAATTGCGGGCGGCCATCGTCGGGCAAAAGGCCGACGTCGCGGCCATCGCCTCGCAATTCCGCCGCGAGCAGCTCGACGCGCTGGACAAGGCCAGCCAGCAGTTCGACCAGAACCGCGACGACGAAACCAAGGCCGCCACCCGCCAGCATCTGATGAGCCTCACCGCGCCGGTCGAGGGCACGGTCCAGCAACTGGCCATGCATACGGTGGGCGGCGTGGTGACCACCGCGCAGAGCCTGATGGAGATCGTTCCCGACGACGCCCTGGAGGTCGAGGTCAGCGTGGAGAACAAGGATGTCGGCTTCGTCAAGGCGGACCAGGAGGCGGTCGTCAAGATCGACGCCTTTCCCTATACCCGATACGGCTATCTGCAGGGCACCGTGCGCTCGGTGTCCAACGACGCGGTGCAGGACAAGAAGCAGGGATTGAGCTTCGTCGCCCACATCCGCTTGGCCGAGGGCCGCATGCTGATCAACGACCAATGGATCACCCTGACCCCCGGCATGGCGGTCAGCGCCGAGATCAAGACCGGGGCCCGCAGCGTCGCCGGCTATTTCCTCGATCCCCTGTTGCAGACCGCGCAGGAATCCTTACGTGAACGATGAGGCGAGGGGTAAGGACGTTTGGGACGATGTCTTCTTCCCCGACGTCATTGCGCGTTCCGCACCGGCCGGCGGCCGACCCGCCCTGAATGGAAAGGAAACGTGGCACCGGCGTCCCTGCCGGTGTCCGCCGCGGCGCGGCGGAGTCTTTTCCACCGGCAGGGACGCCGGTGCCACGCACGCTTTTCTTCTTAGCGAAGCGAAGCAATCCAGTCTGCACGCCGACTCCCGGATTGCTTCGCCTGCGGCCCGCAATGACGAGGGGGGCGCTATCCGTGGTCGCCCGTGTCCATCCGTGTCGCTTTTGCGGACGCTTGGAATAACGCTCGGCCTTTTGCTCTTGCCGTTCGCCACGGCATCCGCGGACCCGTTGGATGACCGCGGCGTGGATGTCTTCGGCGTGGAAGACGATGTCCCGAAAACCGCGGCCAGCCCGATCCTCGGCGCGGATATCTGCGTTTTCGGCCCGCTGAGCCGGCCGCTGACCCTGACGGACGCCGTCGAGCACGCCCTGTGCCTGCATCCCAAGACACGGCAAGCCTGGGCCGAGATCAAGGTGCGGGCGGAGGCGCTGGGCGTCACCTATGCCGCCTATCTTCCCACCCTGTCCGCCACGGCGCAGGATGTGCGCGACGCCACCAAGACCTCGGTCGGCGGGCATCCCACGCTGGATTCCCAGCATATCGCCACGACCTATACCGCGGGTCTTTCCCTTTCCTGGGTACTCTACGATTTCGGCGGGCGCTCCGCCGCCCTCGACAACGCGGCGGAACTGCTGGCGGCGGCCGAGGCCAACCATGAGGCGACGCTGCAGCTGGTCTTCGCCGCCGTCGCCAAGGACTATTACGCCGCCCAGGCCGCGCAGGGGGCCCTGGCGGCGGCCGAGGAAACCGAGCGGACGGCGAAGGACAGTTTCGAGGTGGCGAGCCGGCGCGTCGACAAGGACGTGTCGCCGGTCAGCGACGCGCTGCAGGCGCAAACCGCCTATTTTCAGGCCCGTCTGAACCAGGCCAAGGCCGCGGGCGACTGGCGCAACGCCATGGGCGCCTTGGCGGCGGACATGGTGCTGCGGCCGGACGAGGCGATGACCCTGCCGGATGTCGACGACGGCCTCAAGCCGGACGAGACGTTCCGGCAATCGGTCGCGGCGCTGATCGACGAGGCGGTGCGCCGGCATCCCAGCGTCCGCGCCGCCGAGGCGCAGCTGAAGGCGGCCGAGGCGACCGTCCGCCAGACGGAGGCGGAAGGACTGCCGAGCCTCAGCCTGGTCGGCAAGTCGAGCCGGAACAACCAGCCGGTCAGCGAGAGCCTCGGGCTGCCGACCTATCGCGCCATGGCGACGGACAATTACATCGGCCTGCAGGTCACGGTGCCGCTGTTCGAGGGATTTGCGCGGAACTACAAGGTCCGCCAGGCGAAGGCGCAGACCGAGGAACAGCAATTCACCGTCGAGGAAACCCGCCGGCAGGTCGGCCTGGACGTCTGGACCAGCTATCAAACGCTGCGGACCTCGACGGAAAATCTGCTGAACAGCGCCAAGCTGCTGGAAATCGCCCAACAGTCCTACACCGTCGCGCAACACCGCTATGCGACCGGCGTGGGCGCCATGATCGAACTGCTCAACGCCCAGTCGGCCCTGGCCGGCGCCCGACGGCAACGCATCCAATCGCTGACCGATTGGCGCACGAGCCGGCTGCAGCTCGCGGCCAAGCTCGGGCAACTCGACATGGATCGTGTCGAGGGGGAGTGATCGTCGGATTCTTCGGCTAAATCGATATCGATCAGCAGCAGGCATTGCCCCGGCCGGCTTCTTTTGCGATGATCCGGCCCACCGCCAAGATTGGTGGTCGAGTAGGAGGCGTTAGGAATATGGGTTCTTTCAGCATTTGGCATTGGATCATCGTCCTTGCCATCGTTCTGCTGTTGTTCGGTACCGGGCGCGTGTCCAATCTGATGGGCGACCTGGCCAAAGGCGTGAAGGCCTTCAAGAAGGGCCTGCAGGAGGATGAGGGTGAAACGAAGGACGAGGCGGGTCAGCCCAAGGTTCTGACGGCCGATTCCACCAAGCCGGCAGCCCCTGTCGAAAAGGACGAAGCGGTCAAGCATTGAAGCGCTGATCGCTTTCGGAGTACGTGTTCATGTTCGATATCGCCTGGTCTGAGCTGGCTCTCATCGGCGCCGTGGCGCTGATCGTCATCGGACCGAAGGATCTGCCGAAGGTCATGCGCGTCATGGGTCAGTGGACACGCAAGGCGCGCCTGCTGGCCGGCGAATTCCAGAACAATTTCGACGAATTGCTCCGGCAGGCCGAACTCGACGAGGTGCGCCGCCAGGTGCAGTCGGTCAATCCCAGCGCCTTCAAGGAGAAGGTCGAGAACATGATCGACCCGAAGGGCATCGAGGCCGCCCTGCGGGTGGAGCCGCCGACCATCGTCCCGGTCGCGCCGGACCCGGCCGCCGTTCCGCCGCCGGCCACTGCCGCCGTTCCGCCGGCGGCGGATGCGTCCGCCCCGGTCGCTTCGGCCCCTGACCAGCCCAGCGAGCCCAAGCCGTGAGCGAGGATCCCGACAGCAACAAGATGCCGCTGCTCGAGCATCTGATCGAGCTCAGGAAACGGCTGATGATCTCGGCCGTGGCCTTCGTCGCGGCCTTCATCCTGTGCTATTTCTACGCACATCAGATCTATGCGGTGCTGGAACGGCCTTTGGCCGATATCCTGGCCACCCACGGCACCAACCGGCGGATGATCTATACGGCGCCGACCGAGGCGTTCTTCACCTTCCTGCAGGTCGCCGCCTTCGCGGCGGCGTTCCTCTGTTTTCCGGTGTGGGCGATGCAGCTGTGGGCCTTCATCGCCCCCGGACTCTATCGGCAGGAAAAACGCGCCTTCGCGCCCTTCATGGTGGCGACGCCGGTGCTGTTCCTGGCCGGTGCCGCCACCGTCTATTTCCTGGTGCTGCCGATGGCGCTGCGGTTCTTCCTGTCCTTCGAGACTTTCGGCACCGGGATCAGCGGCGGCGAACTGCCGATCCAGCTGGAGGCCAAGGTCGGCGAATATCTGGCCCTGGTGATGAAGCTGATCTTCGCCTTCGGCATCGCCTATCAGATGCCGGTGCTGCTGACCCTGCTGGCCCGCGTCGGCATCATCAGTTCGGCCGATCTGAAAGCCAAGCGGCGCTACGCCATCGTCGGGGTGTTCATCGTCGCCGCCGTGCTGACGCCGCCGGATATCGCCAGCCAGCTCAGTCTGGCCCTGCCGATGCTGATCCTCTACGAGGTCTCGATCTTCTCCTGCCGCTGGGTCGAGAAGGGTCGTCAGGAAATCGACGACGCCAAGCCCGAGGACCCCGTCGAGGAAACCGATTTCAACGCTTGACGAAGCTTCCCGCGAATGCGGAGGCGTTCCGGGATGTCGGAGGGTCGTGGCAACGCGGATGGACACGGACGACCACGGATAATCCCGGACGCCACAGGCAGGCCGCCTTGGTGCCCGTTAAAAGTTAACCGCGCTGTTTTTAAATTCGTCATTGCGAGTTGCGCACCGACCGAGGTCGACCCTCCTGGGTGAAAATGCCGTCACTGCGAGCGCAGCGAAGCAGTC
>JAATGN010000019.1 GCA_015654615.1 Rhodospirillales bacterium | reverse complement strand
TATCATTCGCCGCTATTCATCCCCCGTATATTGGACAAATATTGGACAAAAACGACTTGAGCCGCCCGAAGGCGGCTCACAAGTCATTGATTAATTGGCGTCCCCAAGGGGAGTCGAACCCCTGTTACCGCCGTGAGAGGGCGGTGTCCTAGGCCTCTAGACGATGGGGACGTAAGAGAGGCGGAAGAGCGGTCTATGTAGCGAAGGACGCCTTGGCGATCAAGCCTTTTCTGGTCACTGCCCCCAAGAACGGTTGGCCGGGGACCGGGAGACCATGCGGCGGGATGCCTCATACCTGGATCGCATAGCTGCCCTGCGCAGAACAAAGCTTGCGTCATGTAGTAAAAAAACACATTCTTTAGGCCTGCAGCAACCGAGCTGTCTTCGATGGTTCGTTTGCTGTCTTTCTTGGACGTTTCCTCCCTAAACTTGGGCCCTGGGTAACCAGGGCCCCTTTTCTTTGTTCCCGGCCCCTCTCCGCCGATCTTGCTTCAATGGTCCGGCCGTGCGCAAGCAAGCATCGTTAGAGGAAAATCAAGTTCATTGGCTGAAATCCGATCGCGCCGTCGCCATCCCGGATCGCCCGCCAGGCGCGGATTTCGCCGGCACCGGACAGGCTGGCCGCGACGATCAGCCAGATGAGCCCCGGCTCCATCGCCTGGGCCTGATCCCGCGCCGAGGGAACGGCGGGAGCGTCGGGGTGGGAGTGGTAATGGCCGATTACCTGCTCGACGGGCTGGCGCCCCTCCTTCGCCTGCGCCCGCAATGTCCGCAACAGGGCGATATGCGCGGCCGGGTCCACTTCGAAGGCGCGGCGGGGATTGGCGGCGTGGTTGGCCGTCGGCACCATGCGGCTGACCTTCGGGCCTTCGTCGCCGGGCGCCATCGGGCACCCCACCAGCAAACCGCAGCATTCGAAAGGATAGGCGGCGGCGGCGCGAGCCTTGAGGTCGGCCAGAACGGAGGGCGGGGTCCAAAGGACCGGGAGCGGCTCTGCCTCGGCCATCGTCGCCTCAGGGTTTTTGCGGAACCAGGGAGACCGTGCCGGCCAGGTGACCGGTTTGCGGATCGAGCACCAGGATCCGCTCGCCGTCGGCGCCGCTGATGCGCAGGATCACTTTTTCGCCGGCCACCGCCATCTGTTCCAGATGGTCGCCGGCCGCGATCGGCAATTCGACGGAGAAATAGCCGCCCGGCCCCTCGCCCGCCTCCCTGGGCAGGGCCCTGCCCGAGGCCGGATGCAATGAATTGCGGTAAAGGCCGTAACCCAGCAGGGCGAGGCCGACGACGATCAGCAGTCCCATGCCGATCACTAATGCCTTGAGCGACTTCATGCTTTCGGTCAGCTTGTACCGTTGTAGTGAAGAGGAGGCCATTTGGACGCCATGATCGACGCGCGCCCGGCGGTGGAATATGGAACCCTACATACCCTTTCGGTGCCGGCGCCACAAGCCGGCATGCGTCTGGACAAATGGCTGGCCGACAGCCTGCCCGAGATCTCGCGCTCGCGCCTCAAAAGCCTGATCGAGGACGGTCAGGTCCATCTCGACGGCGTCCCCGTCGCCGACGCCAGCCGCAAGCTGAAGGGGGGGGAAACCTGCGTCCTCGGCATCCCGGCCGCCGCAACGGCCGAGCCGGAGGCGGAGGCCATCGCGCTCGACGTGGTCTATGAAGACGACGACCTGATCGTCGTCAACAAACCGGCCGGCATGGTGGTGCACCCGGCCCCCGGCAATTATTCGGCCACCCTGGTCAATGCGCTGCTGCATCATTGCAGCCTGTCGCTTTCGGGCATCGGCGGCGTCAAGCGCCCGGGCATCGTGCACCGCTTGGACAAGGATACCAGCGGCCTGCTGGTGGCCGCCAAAACCGATGCGGCGCATCAGGGGCTGGCCCTGCAGTTCGCCGCCCACACCCTGACCCGGGCCTATCGCGCCGTCTGCTGGGGCGTGCCGGTGCCCCGTCAGGGCGAGATCGAAGGAAACATCGGGCGCAGTTCCAGCAACCGCAAGAAAATGGCCGTGGTCGCCGGCGGCGGAAAGCCGGCCTTGACCCGCTATCGCGTGCAGGCGGCCTATGGCCAGGCGGCGGCCCTGGTCGAATGCCGGCTGGCCACCGGCCGGACTCACCAGATCCGAGTGCATATGACCTCCATCGGCCATCCCCTGGTCGGCGACCCGCTTTATGGACGCGGCACGCAGCGCGGCAAGGGGCTTCCCGCCGACCTCCGGACCCGAATGACCGATTTCCCGCGTCAAGCATTACACGCATTTTTACTGGGGTTTTTGCACCCCATCACTGGGAAAAGCCTCCTCTTCGAGAGAGAAACACCGCAAGATTTCAATGAGTTGATATCTTCGTTAGAGGGTCTTTAGAAAAATGCTATACTCGACCCAATGAGTGCGATATTGTTGACCTCGTAGGTGGGTTGGCCCCAACCCAGACGGCGCCGGGAAGAACTTCTCCACTTAAGTTCGGCCAGGGCGACGAGACGAGGGAGATAGAAAATGGCGGTGTCGTCGACTGGGTTCACGATTGCTCCCGAAGGCAATTTATCGCGCTACCTCCAGGAAATTCGGAAATTTCCGATGCTCGGTCCGCAGGAAGAATACATGCTGGCCAAGCGTTACCGGGATGCCGAGGAATTGGATGCGGCGCATCGCCTGGTCACCAGCCATCTGCGGCTGGTCGCCAAGATCGCGATGGGCTATCGCGGTTACGGCCTGCCGCTGGGCGAACTGATCAGCGAAGGCAATGTCGGCATGATGCAAGCGGTCAGGCGCTTCGATCCCGATCGCGGCTTCAGGCTGGCCACTTACGCCATGTGGTGGATCAGAGCCGCCATTCAGGAATATATCCTGCACTCCTGGTCCCTGGTGAAAATGGGAACGACGGCGGCGCAGAAGAAGCTGTTCTTCAACC
>JAATGN010000028.1 GCA_015654615.1 Rhodospirillales bacterium | reverse complement strand
GCCGAGGAGCTTGAAGAAAATGGCGACCGGAAGGCCGCCATTCCGACAACGAGGGGGCCGCTTAAGGGGTGGTGTCAGGCCGCCTTGACGTCGGGGCGGGTGCGCAGGAACTGGAAGAATTCGACGCCTTCGCGCAGGCGCCGGCACAGCATGTCCCAACTGCCCAGCATCTCGAGGACGATCTCGGCGATCTTGCTCGGGCGGAAGTAGAAGGCCTTGTAGAAGACGGCGAGGGATTCGAAGATTTCTTCCGACGACAGATGGGGATAGCTGAGCGCGGCGATTTGCAGCCCGTCGTTTTGCACCAGATCGCCGCCCTTCATCCACCCCTTCTCCAGCGCCTCCTTGTAAAGCGCCGTGCCGGGATAGGGCGCGGCCAGCGACACCTGGATGGTGTGCGGGTTGATTTCCTTGGCAAAGGCGATGGTCTCTTTGATGGTCTCGTGGGTCTCGCCGGGCAGGCCGACGATGAAGGTGCCGTGGATGGCGATGCCCAGCTTGTGGCAGTCGGCGGTGAAGCGGCGGATATATTCGATGCGGGTGCCCTTGCGGATGTTGTTCAGGATCTCCTGGACGCCCGATTCGTAACCGACCAGCAGCAGGCGCAGGCCGTTTTCCTTCAAGACCTTCAAGGTCTCGTAGGGGACGTTGGGGCGGGCGTTGCACGACCAGGTGATCCCCAGCTTGCCCAGGCCGCGGGCGATTTCCTCGGCGCGGGCATGGTCGTCGGTGAAGGTGTCGTCGTCGAAGAAGAATTCCTGCACCTGCGGGAATTTTTCCTTCATCAGGGCGACCTCCTCGACCACCTTGGCGGCGCTGCGCGTCCGGTAGGTGTTGCCGCCGATGGTCTGCGGCCACAGGCAGAAGCTGCATTTGGCGCGGCAGCCGCGGCCGCTGTAGAAGGACATGTAGGGATATTTCAGATAGCCGATGAAATAGTCCTCGACCACCAGGTCGCGATGATAGACCGGGGCGACCATCGGCAGCGCGTCCATGTCGTGGATCTGGGCGCGGTCCCTGTTGTTGACGATCTTGCCGTCGCGGCGCCAGGTGATGCCGTCGACCTCGTCGAAGGGCTTGCCTTCGGCGATTTCGAGAATGGTGTAGTCGAATTCGTGCCGCGCGATGAAATCGACCATCTCCGACGCCTCCAGCGACGATTCCGGCAGGGTCGCCACATGGGCGCCGACCAGGCCGATCATCAGCTTGGGATTGGCTTTCTTCAGGGCCTCGGCGACGGCGATGTCGGAACGGAAGGTCGGCGCGCTGACGTAAAGCACGGCCAGATCGTAGTCGCCGGCCGTCGGCACGATATCGTCGAGCAACAGGCCGCGGGCCGGGGCATCGACCAATTTGCTGTCGGGAACCAGGGCCGCCACCTGGGCCAGCCAGGTCGGATACCAGAAGGAGCGGACTTCACGCTTGGCTTGGTAACGCGAACCGGCGCCGCCGTCGAAACCCTCGTAGGAGGGAGGATTGAGGAACAGCGTTTTCTTCATGTCGGGATACCTTCCTTGCTCTCAAGCGTGCCGTCAGGGCGAATGGTGAAATGCCGGCCGCGCCATACGATCGAACGGCCGCAGCAGGCGATGAGGAAAACAACGAAACTCAGCAGCTCGCGCAAGGCCAGGATGGACAGGCCGGCGCGCGGCAGGGCCAAGGCCTGTTCCTCGGTGCGGATCGCCCAAAGCCTTACGCCGCTTGCCACGATCAGCACGCCGAGGTAAGGCCAGGCCACGGCGCCCAAAAGGACGGCCAGGATCGCCAGCATCACCGGTTGCGTGATCACCGAGGCCATATAGGAGGTCCGATCGACGGCGGCAATGGTTCTGCCCCAGCGAATTTCATGGGCCAGCAGGCTTCGGAAGTCGGGCTCGTGGACGATAATATCGACCGGCCGCGCCGCCAAGGTGATTCGTTGCTTATTTCGCCGCACCGCGGCGCCCAGGGCCCAATCGTCGGCCAGGACATCCTTGAGAGGCGCCAGGCCGCCGGCGGCGTCCAGCGTCTCGCGGCGCAACGCCATGGTCGCCCCGAAACAGCCGTCCCGGCGTCCGATGGCGCGGGCGACCAGGGCCGAGGGCAGGAAGCCGTGATTGACCCCCATGGCGCCGATCCGGCTCCACAGGCCCCCGACCGGCCGGCCGACGTAGAGACAGGTGACCAGGCCGACCTTGGGGTCGGCGAACGGCGCCACCACGTCGTCGAGATAATCCGGCGATACCCGGACGTCGCTGTCGGCGATGATCAGGATCTCCCCCGTGGCGGCGGGCAGCATGTTCAAAAGATTGCCGATCTTCAGATTGCATCCGTGGCGCAGGGGGTCGATCACCACGGCCTTCTGGTCCGCCGCCAGCGAGGTCGTGGCCTGCTCGACGGCGATCAGGGCCGGGTCGGTGGCGACGGCGACGCCGCAGACGATCTGCAGCGTCGGATAGTTCTGCCGGCAGAAGGACCGCAAATTTTCCAACAGATACGGCTCGCTGCCGCTGAGCGGCTTCAGCAGGCTGACCGTCGGCCGTACCAGAGGGAGGAGCCGCGGCGCATCCAGGAAAAGGCACAACTGACGGGCGGCGGCCCATTGGTAGATCATTCCGGCCACGCTTCCGGTGGCCAGGCACACGGCGACCAGCGTCAAAACGGATGGCATCGGCCGGCTACTTCGCACCCATGGCGGACATTTTCTGATTGAGCATGGCGACCAAGCCCGGAAAACCGTCCCGGCGGAAGATCGAAACGAATTCCGAACGGCGCACCGCGGTTTGGCTGATCGTCCCGTCGAGCAGCACGTCGGTGATTCTCCAGCGACCGGCGTCCTCATGCATCAGATAGTCGATTTCCGTCGCCGTCCCGTTTTTCGAGACGATGCGGCTGGGCACGATCACCGAGCCTTCGGTCGAGGGGCGGGAATCGCCGACCTCGAACACTTCGCCGTCCCATCCGTCGAATTGCTCGGCGTAGCTGTAGATCGAGAAGCGCGAGAAGGCTTCCGTCAGCTGCGCGGCCTCGTCGGCCGAGAGCTTGGCATAGGCGACACCGAGGGTGGCCCTGGTCGCCGCGGGCATGTCGTAGGAATCGACGATCACTTTCGTCAATTTGTCGACGCGCCCCTGGAACCCCAGTTGCGAGGCCTGCTTCATCACCACGAGCAGTCGCCCGCACAAGGTCTGGATGACCTGCTTGGCATTGTCTTCCGCCCGGGCGGCGGCCGGCAGAACCAACATCGCGGCAATGAGAAAAACAGTGAAACGCTTCAGCAATGTCATGATGAGAAGGCCGCCCCTTTGACGGCAATATGTCGGAAAGGGCGGACCATGCCACGTCTTAGATTTGGCGTAAAGAGAATGCCACAGGGCGCGTTAATCCTAACTGTCGGTTGGGGTGTGGCCGGCGGATCGATATGGGACATATTTCCCACACCGGTTCTCGGGTTGAAATCGTCGGACATGGTCCGTATGGTTTGCTGCCCGATGCCTGAAAGCCGTGGCCGAGGCAAAGGGTTGAGCGGAATTTGGAGAAGAATGGATGCGCGTCGTGCTAGCTGAAGTTCGGGGTTTTTGCGCCGGCGTACAGCGCGCCATCGATATCGTCGAAGTTGCTTTGGAAAAATTCGGGTCGCCGATCTATGTTCGTCATGAAATCGTCCACAATCGGCATGTGGTCGACCGGCTGCGGGCCAAGGGCGTGCGGTTCGTCGAGGAATTGAGCGAAGTGCCGACCGGCAGCGTGACCATCTTCAGTGCCCACGGCGTCTCGCCGACGGTGGCCGAAGAGGCGGCCGAGCGCGGTCATCAGGTCATCGACGCGACCTGCCCGCTGGTGTTGCGCGTTCACAACGACGGGGGCTATTACGCCGCCCAGGGTCGCGAGGTCATCTTGATCGGCCATGCCGGCCATCCCGAGGTCGAGGGCACCATGGGCTGGCTCAAGGGGGCCGGCCGGCTGGTTTCGACCGTCGAAGAGGTCGACGGTCTGGAGGTTGCCGATCCCGAGCGCTTGGCTTATGTAACGCAGACCACCTTGTCGGTGGACGATACGCGCACCATTATCGAAGCCTTGCGGCGCCGCTTTCCGGCGATCGTCGGGCCGGATACCAAGGAAATCTGCTACGCCACGCAGAACCGTCAGCAGGCGGTGGCCGAATTGGCGGAGCTGGTCGACCTGGTGCTGGTGGTGGGCGCCAAGAACAGTTCCAATTCGAACCGCCTGTGCGAGATTCCCTTGGCGCGCGGCGTGCCGACCTATCTGGTCGAGGAACCGGCGGCGCTTCGCCCCGAGTGGCTCGAAGGAGTCGAGACCGTCGGCGTCACCGCCGGCGCGTCGGCTCCCGAGGACCTGGTGCAAGGCTTGATCGAAGCCCTGAGATCCCATGGGGCAACGGAAGTGACGACGCTTTCCGGTGTCCCCGAAGACCTGCATTTTAAACTTCCCCCTCAATTGTTGAGTTGAATCCCGTGGCCGTACCTCTGCAACAGTCTTTTCGCATCGGTTTGTATCTTCTGCGTCAGCGGCTCGCCGGGCGGAAGCGCTATCCGCTGGTGCTGATGCTCGAACCCCTCTTTCGCTGCAACCTGGCCTGCAACGGCTGCGGCAAGATCGATTATCCGGACAAGGTGCTGAACGCGCGCCTGTCGGTGGAAGAATGCATCGGCGCCGCCGAGGAATGCGGCGCGCCGGTGGTCGTTCTGGCCGGCGGCGAGCCTCTTTTGCACAAGGAAATCGGCCAAGTCGTCGAGGGCCTGATCGCCCGGGGCAAATTCGTCTATTTGTGCACCAACGCGCTGCTGCTCGAGAAAAAGCTCGACCAGTTCAAGCCCAGTCCCAACCTCGCCTTCACCGTCCATCTGGACGGCGGCCGCGAGGACCACGACAAGGCGGTGTCGCAGCCCGGCACCTACGATATCGCGGTCAAGGCGATCCGGGCGGCCCGGGCCAAGGGGTTCCGGGTCAATATCAATTGCACCCTGTTCTCGGGCGCCGAGCCGCAGCGGGTGGCCGACTTCATGGACGAGGTCAAGGCCCTGGGAGTCGGCGGCGTGACCATTTCGCCCGGCTATGCCTATGAACGGGCCCCCGACACCCAGCATTTCCTCAATCGCCGCAACACCAAGCAGCTGTTCCGCGAGATCTTCCGGCTGGGCAAGGGCCGCAAATGGACCTTCGTCCAGTCGTCGCTGTTCCTCGACTTCCTGGCCGGCAACCAGACCTACCATTGCACGCCCTGGGGCAATCCGACGCGCAACGTTTTCGGCTGGCAGCGCCCCTGCTATCTGCTGGGCGAAGGTTATGTGAAGACCTTCAAGGAACTGATGGAAGGAACCGATTGGGACGCCTACGGCACCGGAAATTACGAAAAATGCGCCGATTGCATGGTGCATAGCGGTTTCGAGGCGACGGCGGTGGCCGACACCATGGCGCATCCGTTGAAGGCCCTGGCGGTCGCCTTGCGGGGGCCGCGCGTCGACGGAGCGATGGCGCCCGACATTCCGCTCGACAATCAGCGTCCGGCCCTGAAAGTGTTCGACACCCTGCTGGAACAGAATCTAGGACGCCTGGAGGCCGAGGGCCGGGCCCAGCCGTCCCACCGCCGCGCCCAGGGCTGACAGGGCCGCCCGGCTGTCGAAGCCGACGCGGATCAGGCCGGGCAATTCGAATGGCCGCCGGAGCAATCCGGCGGCCACTTTCATGGCAAGCGGCCGGCCCTCGGCATCCAGCGCGTCGAGGGCGAGGGACGGCAGGCGGCGTCCGGCCGGATCGGCCACCGCTCGGATCACCGCGAAAGGCTTGCCGGCCGCCCGGCAGGCTTCCGCGACGGCCGCACTTTCCAGATCGACGACCAGGGCGCCGGTTTCCGCATACAGTCGGCTTTTTCGTTCGGGCGTCGCGGCGATTTCGGATTCGCCCCGGACCAGTCCACTGAACGCGCCGGGCAGGCGTTCGAGCAATTGCAGCAGCCAGGCCGGATCGGCGGCGAGGATGCGGCCGCCGGTGGCGACGCCGGTGGCGATCACCAGGGCGCCCGGCCGCAGCATCGGCGCCAAGCCGCCGGCAATGCCGAAACTGACCAGTCCGGCGGCGCCGGCCGCCAGAAGGTCCTCGGCCAGACGCTTCGCCTTGGCCGGAATGCCGCCGCTGCAGGCGACCGGATAGGCGTCTGGAAGAAGGCTCGCCTCCGCGCGCATTCCGACGACGAAGCCGACGAGAGTGTTATCCAAAGGGCGGACCTTTCCTTTTTCGTATCGGTGCCATCGAGCAGTCTTTTCAGAAAAATTTCACCACGAAGACACGGAGGGCACGAAGAAAGACAAAGAAAAGATTAGGTGTCGTTGCGAGTTCCGCACCGAGCGGCGGCCGCCCCGCCCTGGAAGAATAAGAAAAAGTGGCACCGGCGTCCCCGCCGGTGGAAAAGACTCCGCCGCGCCAGCGGCGGACGCCGGTGCCACTTTTCGGGTCGTGGTGTTTATTACAGCGCGTACAGCACGGGGCCGGTGTTTCCCGTGGTGAGATTGCGATAGCGGGCCAGGGCCCAGACCGGGAAGAAGGCCCGGTAGCCGTGATAGCGCAGATAG
>JAATGN010000459.1 GCA_015654615.1 Rhodospirillales bacterium | reverse complement strand
ATTCTTCAAGACCGATTTCTGGTTCATGTGGTGCACGACATTCGCCTTCCAGCCCTGGCACAGCGCCGTCGAGTTCAAACGCTATCTGGTGCGGTTCGCCCATATGGTCGGCGGCTTCAATCGCCTGCACGGCATCATGCGGACCGTCTACAACCAGTATGACTCGCTGGTGCGCCCGCTGCACAAATGGCTCGAAGAACGCGGCGTCGCCTTCGAGATGAACACCCGCGTCACCGATCTCGGCCTCAGCGAGCAGGACGGCGGGACCACCGTGACCGGCATTGCCTACGAACGGGCCGGTCAAGCCGGAGAAATCGCCATCGCCGCGACAGACTATGTCCTGCTCACCTTGGGCTCGATGACCGAGGCATCCTGCCTCGGCGGCATGGACACGGTCCCGGTCCTCCGTGGCAAGGGGAACGGCGGCGCCTGGACGCTCTGGGAGAAGATCGCCGCGGGCCGGCCCGCATTCGGGCGTCCCTCGGTCTTCGCCGATCATATCGACCAATCGAAGTGGGTGTCCTTCACCACCACCCTGCACGATCCGACCTTGCTCGGCATCGTGCGGGACATGACCGGCAATGTGCCCGGCGAGGGCGGCCTGATCACCTTTCCGCAATCCCGATGGCTCGCCTCGATCGTCATCCCGCACCAGCCGCATTTCATCGGCCAACCCGACGACGTCGGCGTGTTGTGGGGCTACGGACTGTCCGTCGACCAGCCGGGAGACTTCGTCAAAAAGCCGATGTCGGCCTGCACCGGCCGCGAGATCATGACGGAAATCCTCGGTCATCTGCATATCGGGGCGGAGGCGTCCGATATCCTGGAGACCTCGATCTGCATTCCGTGCATGATGCCTTTCATCACCAGCCAATTCCTCCCCCGCGCGAAAGGCGACCGGCCGCAGGTCGTCCCGCCGGGATCGAAAAACCTGGCCTTCATGGGACAGTTTTGCGAATTGCCGGACGATGTGGTGTTCACCGTGGAATATTCGATCCGTTCGGCGCAGGCGGCCGTTTCCGCGCTGCTCGGCCTGAAACGCGCGCCGCCGCCCGTCTACCGGGGAAAATTCGACCCACGCGTCCTTTACAAGGCGTTCATGGCGTTGCACGACCTCGATGTGTGAGGTTCAGGCCGAAAGGAGCCAAGGATGAAAATAAAATCGACGGATTTCCGCGTGCGGGAAGACGATGTCGTCGACCTCGAAAAATGGCCGACACAGGTCGACCCCGCCTACAGTTCGAAAAAAGACTATCAAAATCTTCTGGAAGAGCATGTCGCCCGGCTCAGCGTGCTGCAGCAGCTGCTCTATGCCTCCAACCGCTATGCCGTCCTGCTGATCTTTCAGGCGATGGACGCGGCGGGAAAGGACGGCGCCATCAAGCATGTGATGTCGGGAGTCAACCCGCAGGGCTGTCAGGTGTTCAGCTTCAAGCATCCCAGCCCCACCGAATTGCAGCACGACTTTCTGTGGCGCACCACCCGCGAACTGCCGGAACGCGGCCGGATCGGCATCTTCAACCGGTCCTATTACGAAGAAGTGCTGATCGCCCGCGTCCATCCGGAGATCCTGCGCAGCGAGGGATTGCCGGACGTGCCGCTCGACGAGGGGAAAATCTGGCACGACCGCTATCGTTCCATCGTCGACTTGGAACGCCACCTCTCCGGCAATGGGACCCGCATCGTCAAGATCTTCCTCCATCTCTCGAAGAAGGAGCAGCGAAAGCGTTTTCTCGCCCGTATCGACGAGCCGGAAAAGAACTGGAAATTCAGCATGGCCGACATCGAGGAGCGAAAATACTGGAAGGACTATATGACGGCCTATGAGGAATGCCTCGGCGCGACAAGCAAAAACGACGCCCCCTGGTACGTCGTTCCGGCCGACGACAAGGAGAACGCCCGGCTGATCGTCTCGCAAATCCTTCTCGATACGTTCGAAGGGCTCAAAATGGCCTATCCGGAAACGAGCGCGGAGCGACGGCAGGAATTGCTGGCGATCCGTAAGCAGCTCGCCAAATGAGACCGCCGCCCGACTCATCCGCCCGATGGCCGGTTCCGGGCCGAAATGTGAGTATTTCCCGAGTCTGGCGCCTGTGTTGTAGCACCGACTATTCTATAATTCGGCAACAGCCGTTGAATTTATTGCCAGGCACGATTGTGCATTTTTTCGAGAACGACTTTTAAAATTTCACATCTCAAGCCGTTCTCATTGAGGAGTTGATACCATGCTTGGCACCATTCTCATTATCATCCTGGTGCTCTTCCTGATCGGCGCTTTGCCAAGATGGCCGCACAGCGCGAACTGGGGTTACTACCCGAGCGGCGGGCTGGGCCTGATCCTGATCATTCTCGTCATCCTGCTGCTGATGGGACGGATTTGACCCCGATACCTGTCGACCCTGGCCCATGGGGCTGAAAGCTTCGGCTGCGCCGTCGTGCGCCAACCTTTAAGGAAGCCGCGACATGGATCGCCTCGCCTCGCCTCCGGATGCGCCGCCGAAGCCGCCGAAGCTTCTTCAGATCATGGGACCGGGCCTCATCACGGGCGCCTCGGACGATGATCCCAGCGGTATCGCGACTTACTCCCAGGTCGGCGCCCAATTCGGTTACGGCCTGACCTGGACGCTGCTGCTCAGCTACCCGCTGATGGCGGCGATCCAGGAAATCAGCGCCCGGATCGGCCGGGTCACCGGTTTCGGCATCGCCGGAAATCTTCGCCGCCACTATCCGGGATGGCTGTCGGGCGGACTGGTCGGCTTGCTGCTGATCGCCAATATCATCAACCTGGGGGCCGACCTCGGCGCCATGGGCGCGGCGCTCAAGCTTTTGATCGCCGGCCCCGCCCTGCTCTATGTCTGTCTGTTCGGACTGTTCTCGGCGGCCCTGCAAATCTTTACCGGCTATGCCCGCTATGTTTCGATCCTGAAGTGGCTGTGCCTGTCGCTCCTCAGCTACGTCATCTGCGCCTTCGTCGTAAACGTGCCGTGGGTCGAGGTCGGGTGGGCGTCGGTCTGGCCGCATCTGACGGCGAAACCGGATTATGTGATGGCCATCGTCGCCGTTCTCGGCACGACGATCAGTCCCTATCTGTTCTTCTGGCAGGCGGAACAGGAGGTCGAGGACGGGAAGGAGAAGACGGGCGCCCGCCCCCTCATTCGCGCCCCCGAGCAGGCGCCCCAGGCGTTCGTTCGCATTCGGATCGACACCTATCTCGGCATGGCGCTGTCGAATACCGTGGCGTTTTTCATCGTCGTCACGACGGCGGCGACGCTGCATGCTCATGGCGCCACCGTCATCCAGACATCGGCCGAGGCGGCCGAGGCCTTGCGCGCCGTCGCCGGCCGTTTCACCTTCGCGATCTTCGCCGCCGGCATCATCGGCACCGGACTGCTGACGCTGCCCGCCTTGTCCGGATCGGCCGCCTATGCCCTGGGGGAGCTGTTTTCCTGGCATGTCGGCATGGCCCGCCGGCCCTATCGCGCCAAGGCGTTCTACGCGGTCATCGCCGCCGCGACGGTCGTCGGAATCGGCCTGAACTTCACCAGCCTCGATCCGGTCAAGGCGCTCTATTGGAGCGCGGTGCTGAACGGCGTGATTTCCGTGCCGGTGATGGCCGCCATGATGCATCTCTCGATGCGTCCGGCCATCATGGCCGGCTTCACCCTGCCGCTGCCGCTCAGGATCCTGGGCTGGATGGCGACCATCGTCATGGCGATCACCGTCGCGGCGATGATCGCGACATGGCTCGGGGTGACTCTCTAGAGCGCGATGCCTTAAATCGGCATCACGCTCTGGCTTTTCTTGATGTCCCTCGCCGGGCGCGCGCCTCCGCGCGCTTGGCCGCGGCCTCAATGGCCGCTGGAGCGGTTTGCGACCAAACGGGATCAATCCCTGTACCATCGTCCGGCGAAAAAGCTTGTGAAGCAAGGGAAAGTGGCACCGGCGTCCCTGCCGGTGTCCGCCGCCCTGCGGCGGAAACGTTCCCGTCAAGATCGATCCCCTCGGCCGCTCTTGCGCTGCCGGCTTCGCCGGCACACCGGCGGGGACGCCGGTGCCTCTGGGATTATTTCACAAGCTCGAAAGCGGGGATCCGGGAGTCTCGGAAACGCCCGTGGGGTGCCCCCTGGATTCCGGCTGATCCAAGGCAATGACCAGAAAAATCGATGATCCAGTCTGATCGCAAATCACTCTAAAGGGCACCACCTTGCGCTTGTGGAACGCAACAAGAACACTTATTCTGGTGGCGAGGCTAACCGGGGTAGAAGGCGGGACATAAAGAAACGGATGCTCGTGTTGCGAGTTCACAGATCAAAAATTCTTCAAGATTGCTCATGTGGCGGCGGCTTTTCTGGAGATATTTTGGGCTGGCGAAAAGATCTACCGGCACGTCTATCCCCCGGGACCCGCGTCTGCGAAGTTGGTGGTCCTCAGGCAGTATGAACTGGAGCTTGAAATGACCCATGGAGATTGGGCCGTCGTGGCATTCGGTGCCGCCGTCGGCGGGTTTATCGCCTACAAGAAGGGGCATTCGCCCATTCCATGGGCTTTGGTTTCCTGCGTGCCCGTTCTAGGCATTTGGATGGTGCTTATGCTTGGGGATCTTGATTCCCGAAACCGTCAGCCTGCGCAGTCGTCTCCGTAAACGCGATCCGACGGGCAACATGCCTCTGCCATCGATCTTGTCCGATCAACTCGGCCTCCACGCCGAATTGCTCCACATGGATCTAGTGGTCCGTTTCATCTTAAATGAAAGGGACCACTTAAGCCCGAGCTGCGCTTGAGCCTGCCGAAGCCGGAGGCGAAGGCATCGCATGCAGGCTAGTGGAAAGGCCGACCGCTCGCCAGTTGCAGGCGGCGCCGAAAAGCAGCAGCACGCAGGTCCCGAGGAAGACGGCCCGCATTCCCATCTGGCCGCCGACGAAGCCGCCGGCCAGGGGCCCGGCCACCCGCGGCGCCATCATGCGGCAAGCATAGGGCCTGGTCTAAAAAAAGCGTCAGTGGCACCGGCGTCCCTGCCGGTGGAAAAGACTCCGCCGCGAGCGGCGGACACCGGCAGGGACGCCGGTGCCACTTTTCCATTCAGGCCTCGTCGGAGGGATCCTCCGCCACGGCGTCGGCGAATTTCCGCATGAGCCGCACCAGGTCGTCGATCTCTTCTGCGGCCCACGTCTTGAAGATGGCCTGTCCGATCCTGTCGCGCGCCGCATCGACGGCATCGGTCATGGCCTGGCCTTGCGCGGTGATGACCGCTTCGCGCACGCGGCGGTCGGCGGTCCCGGCCTGGCGCTCGACCAGGCCCAGTCCCTCCAGTTTCGCCATCTGCCGGCTCACGGTCGTATAGTCGCGCCCCGTTCGCTCGGCAAGCTCCACGACGCCGATCGGCCCGAAGCGTCCGACCCCGACCAGCAGCGGAAACAGCGCACGATCCAGGGGGATGCCGGCCGCCTTGATCAGCACCTCGTCGCGCTGCGGCCGATTCATGACGCTGACGATATCGAGCAAGGCCCCGTGCAATTGTCTCAACTGGGCGCTTATATGTGTATTTTGCACTCTTTTTGTTGACGTCACGCGACCCCTCCTATATGTGCATAATACACATATAGGAGGGGTCATGGCAGAGGAAATCGCCACCGCCGCGCCGACGGTTCAGGTCATCCTGGGAAGCATCCGGGCGGGCCGGCTCTGCCCCAAGCTCGCCGCTTGGGTCATCGACATCGGCAGGGCGTCGACCGGACTGAACTACGAATTGGTCGACCTGGCCGACTGGCCGCTGCCCATGGACGACGAACCCGGCATTCCGGCGCTGGGCGGATACGCCCGGGAACATACGCGCGCCTGGAGCCGGAAGATCGCCGCTGCCGACGCGTTCGTCTTCGTCACCCCCCAATACAATCGGGGCTATCCGGCCGTCCTGAAAAACGCGATCGACCATCTCTACGGGGAATGGAGCGGAAAGCCCGTCGCCATCGTCAGCTACGGGGGCCATGGAGGCGGCAGGTGCGCCGCGCAACTGAGGCAGGTGGCCGAGGGCCTCGGGATGCGTCCCGTCGCGACGATGCCGGGCGTCACGCTCTCCCATGACATGATTGAGGGCGGCCCCGTCGCACCCGAGACGGACTTCCTGGCCCACGTCGCGGCGGTCCGCCAGGCCCTGGCGGAACTGGTCGCCGAACTTGAGGCCCGTTAAAAGTTTTTTAAGTCCGTCGAAGTGGCACCGGCGTCCCTTATATGAGGCGTCTGGTGTCAAGAGATTTTTGCGGTCTTGATGGTCTATTTGAGAGGGGCGCCGCGGGCGCTCGGTGGTTTGGCGTCCATTTCCGGCCAATCCTTTGGTGGGACTGGATTTT
>JAATGN010000325.1 GCA_015654615.1 Rhodospirillales bacterium | reverse complement strand
CCGATCAAGACCCTGGCGGCCTCGGGGATCGGCGATTTCCGTTACATCCTGAAGTGGAACCAGTACAATTCGCCCTTGAAGCGCAATGTGACGCTGGAGGATATCGGGGGCTCCGGGGTCTATCTGCTGTCCGATCTGTCGAGCGGCGTCTCCGGCGAAGTCCATCATGTCGACTGCGGCTATCACGTCGTCGGCATGAAGGCCGTCGACGCCCCCGATATCGCGGTCGCGGAGTAACGTTTCATGGGCGGCAACAGCTTCGGCACACTGTTCCGTTTCACCACCTTCGGCGAAAGCCACGGGCCGGCGATCGGCTGCGTGATCGACGGCGTGCCGCCCAGGCTCCCTCTCGGCGAAGAGGATATCCAACCGTGGCTGGACCGGCGCAAGCCGGGCCAGTCGCGCTTCACCACCCAGCGCCGCGAGGCCGACGTGGTGAAGATCCTCTCCGGCGTGTTCGAAAACCAGACCACCGGCACGCCGATCGGCCTGTTGATCGAAAACACCGACCAGCGCTCGAAGGATTATTCGGACATCGCCGCGCGGTTCCGCCCCGGCCACGCCGATTACACCTATCAGGCCAAATACGGCATTCGCGATTACCGGGGCGGCGGACGCGCCTCGGCCCGGGAAACGGCGATGCGCGTCGCCGCCGGCGCGGTCGCCCGCAAAATCCTGGACAGCCTGGTCCCCGGCGGTGTGCTCATTCGCGGCGCCATGGTCCAGATGGGCCCGCATGCCGTCGACCGGACCCGCTGGGATTGGACCCAGACCGGCAACAATCCCTTCTGGTGCCCCGACCCCCAGGCGGCGGAAGCGTGGGAAGCCTATCTCGACGGCATCCGCAAAAGCGGATCCTCGATCGGCGGCGTGGTCGAAGTGGTGGCCGAGAATGTGCCCGTCGGCCTCGGCTCGCCGGTCTATGACAGGCTCGACGCCGATATCGCCAAGGCCCTGATGAGCATCAACGCCGTCAAAGGCGTCGAAATCGGCGACGGATTCGCCGCGGCGAGCCTGTCGGGGGAACAGAACGCCGACCAGATGCGCATGGAGGACGGCCGGGTCCGCTTCCTGTCCAATCATGCGGGCGGCATCCTGGGCGGCATATCCTCCGGCCAGGCCATCGTTGCCCGCATGGCGATCAAGCCGACCAGTTCGATCCTCACGCCCCAATTGTCCGTCGATTCCGCGGGGCATGACGTCGCGGTCTCGACCAAGGGCCGGCATGACCCCTGCGTCGCCATCCGCGGCGTCCCGGTGGCCGAGGCCATGCTGGCGGTCACGCTGGCCGACCACCTGCTGCGCCATCGGGCGCAATGCGGGCTGTAGCGCTTCGTCATGAAGGGAACCGCCAAGGCGCTTTCCGGAACGCCCGACGTCGGGCCGTCGATCAGCGCCGCAGGCAAGTGTCATGTCGTCCAACGCCATGCCGCCGGATGGCCGGGAAACTGCCTGCAGCGCACTCCGCCGCCTTGGTGTCTTGGTGCCTTGGTGGTTTAAATCTTTTTTCTTCTGATATTTGAGCGTGTTACCGCTTCTCTCGCACACCCGTTTAAGCTAAGCTTCCAGATCTTCCGAACAACTTTTGAGAACGGTCATGGCCATCGTTCGCAGTGCCGCCGTCGCCGGCCGGTTCTACCCGGCCGACCCTGAAGTTCTCGCCCGTGATGTGCAAGGCTTCCTGCGCGCCGTGCCGGAGCCGACCGTTGCGACCACATCCGCGCCGGTCGCCAAGGCGATCATCGCGCCGCACGCCGGTTACATTTATTCCGGGCCGATCGCCGCCAGCGTCTATGCCCGTCTGACGCAAGCCCGGCAGGACATATCGCGCGTCGTGCTGTTCGGTCCCTCGCACCGCGTCGCTTTCCCGGGGCTCGCCGTTCCCTCGACGGAATTTTTCGAAACACCGCTGGGCCGCATTCCGCTCGATGGCCAGGCCATCGCCGGCTTGCGGCAGATCCCCGGCGTCATCACCCTCGACGCCGCCCATGCCCAGGAGCATAGCCTCGAGGTCCATCTGCCCTTCTTGCAGACGGTCCTGGGGCGCTTCACGCTGGTCCCGGTGGTGGTCGGCGACGCCCGCCCCGATGTGGTGGCGACCGCCCTGGAGGCGGTCTGGGGCGGCAACGAGACACTGGTGGTGATCAGTTCCGACCTCAGCCATTACCTCGACTATGGGACGGCCCGGCAGATGGACCAGCGGACCCGGCAGGCCATCGAACGCCTCGACCCGGACGCCATCGGCCACGACCACGCCTGCGGCCGCGCGCCCGTCGGCGGCCTGCTGATCCAGGCCAGGCGGCACGGCCTGGCGGTCGAAACCGTCGATCTGCGCAATTCGGGCGATACCGCCGGGCCGCGGGACAAGGTCGTCGGCTACGGCGCCTGGATGTTTTCCAGGGGGTCCGCCAAGGACGGGGCGGAGTCCGAACTGCGCCGGCACGGACCGCTCATGCTCGGCCTGGCCCGCCAGGCCATCGCCGCCCGGCTGCAAAGGCACGGCCTCTCTTTTCCGAGCGGCCTCCCCGCCGTGCTGCAAGCCCCGGGAGCCTGCTTCGTCACATTGACGAAACGGGGCGGAGATCTTCGCGGCTGCATCGGATCGGCGGCTGCCTGGCGGCCCTTGGCCGAGGACATCCTCGACAATGCGGAAAAGGCCGCCTTCCACGATCCTCGCTTCGCGCCGCTGGCGCCGGACGAATGGGCCGACCTCGACGTTTCGCTGTCGGTTCTCGCGCCGGCCGAACCGATGGTCTTTGCCGACGAGACCGATCTTCTGGCGCAGCTGCGACCCGGGGTGGACGGCCTGATCATCGAGGATGGAGCGCATCGCGCCCTTTTCCTGCCGTCGGTCTGGGACATGGTGCCCGATCCGGCCGGCTTCCTTCGCCAGTTGAAGCACAAGGCCGGATTGGCCCCGAACCACTGGTCGCCGACCTTTTCGGCCAAGCGATTCCATGCCGTCGAGATCGATGAGGAAGCCTGCGGGGAGAACGGCAACGAAGACGGTTGATCGGAAGCGCCGACAGGAAGACAGTCTCGGCCTCGTCACCCTATTGCAAGGCCTCGTTCCGTGATCGACCTTCATGCGATGCTCCCGGCCCTCAAATCCCTGGCCCGCGATGCCGGACGGGCTATTCTCGACGTTTATCGCGGCGACTTCGCCGTAACCCGGAAGGACGACGCCTCCCCGGTCACCGAGGCCGATCTGCGCGCCGAAGCCATTATTCTGGCGGGACTTGGCAAAATCGCCCCCGACATTCCGGTCGTCTCGGAAGAAGCCATGTCGGCCGGGGCCGAGGTCGACGTTTCCGGCGGCCGCTTCTGGCTGGTCGATCCCCTGGACGGCACCAAGGAATTCGTCAAGCGCAACGGCGAGTTCACGGTCAATATCGGCTTGATCTGGGAGGGCCGCCCCAGACTGGGGGTGCTGTATGCCCCGGTGCTCGACCGCCTGTTCGCCGCGACGCCGGAGGGCGCGACCCTCGAGGAAAACGGCGAGCCGCCGCGCCGCATCGCCTGCCGGAGGACGCCCGGCCGGGGCCTGACCGTCCTTTCCAGCCGGTCGCATCGCGATCCGGCGCAATTCGATTCTTTTGTGCAGCCCTTCCATGTCGCGGAAATCCGCCACTCGGGAAGCTCGTTGAAATTCGCGCTGATCGCGGCCGGCGAAGCCGATCTCTATCCGCGTTTCGGGCGCACGATGGAATGGGACACGGCCGCCGCCCACGCCATTCTCGATGCCGCCGGCGGATGTCTGAGCCTGCCCGACGGCCGCCCCCTGACCTATGGCAAGCCCGGATTCGCCAATCCTTCCGTGGTCGCCTGGGGCACGCCGACGCCTGATGTCCGATGACTGTCGCCAAAGAAACGATTCGGCTTTTTCTTGACATCGGCAAAGAATTAACACACTATACTTCATGTGGGCGACGAAGTCGTCCACCTTTAGCCGCCGCACATGCCTTTGCGGTGACTTGGCTCCGGATCACGGCGATCGATGGTCCGATCCAGCAAAGAAGCGAGACAAGGACCGTCTTCTCGTAAGACGGTCCTTTTATTTATTCGAGCATTTTGATATCCCTTGATCGCCATCTTACTTTTCGACAATTGGCGCATCGGCGCCTGTCTCCGAGCGAATACATGCCAATCACGCCTGCCACCGTCGCCGCGATCGCCGAAGCCGCCGCATTCCTGCGCGCCGGTTCCCTGGTCGCCTTTCCCACCGAGACCGTTTATGGCCTGGGCGGCGATGCCACCGACGACCGCGCCGTCGCCGCGATCTTTGCCGCGAAGGGACGTCCGGCCTTCAATCCGCTGATCGTGCATGGACCCGATCGCGACGCCTTCGGCGCGGCGGTGATCATGGACGACCGGGCCGCCCGGTTGGCCGAGCGATTCTGGCCGGGCCCCCTGACCATGGTGCTGCCGCGCCGGGCGGAATCGGCCGTTTCCCTGCTGGCCTCGGCCGGATTGGACAGCATTGCGGTGCGCGTCCCGGCCCATCCCGTCGCCCTCGCCCTGCTCCAGGCGGCCGGAAGGCTGGTCGCCGCGCCCAGCGCCAATCCGTCCGGCCGCATCAGTCCGACCACCGCCCGCCATGTCGCCGACGGCCTCGACGGCAAGCTTGCGATGATCCTCGACGGCGGCGCTTGCCGGGTCGGCGTCGAATCGACGGTCATCGACCTGTCGAGCCGAACGCCGACCTTGTTGCGGCCCGGCGGGGTGACGCTGGAAGCCTTGCGCGATATCCTGGGAACCGTGGCCATCGCCGGCGCCGGCCAATCGGGCGGTCCCCGGTCTCCCGGCATGTTGGCCAGCCATTACGCGCCGGCCCTGCCCGTCCGCCTGAATGCGACCGCCGCCGAACCGGCCGAGGCCCTGCTGGCCTTTGGCCCGGCCGAAGGGGCCACCCTCAATCTCAGCGCCGACGAGAATCTGGCGGAAGCCGCCGCCAATCTGTTTTCCATGCTCCGCAGCCTCGACCGGCCCGACTATCGAGGAATTGCCGTCATGCCGATTCCCGAAGACGGCCTCGGCCTGGCGATCAACGACCGGCTGCGCCGCGCGGCCGCCCCGCGCGGCGTTTGAATAGCCCCCTCGGTTGCCGGCTGTCGTATTCACATTTTCTGCTTGCTGAAAATGCCGCGCGAAGAGAGCGGCGCTTCAGGATGACGAGGGATTTCCGGTAACACGGATGAACACGGACAACCACGGATACACGCGGATTGGATGTCGAGAGGCATGCTCCACTCCTCTCGCGACAAGATGGACAAAAGACACTGAAAAATACTCACATCGATTAATTTTGTTCATAAACAATCGTTTCACGCCCATTTTCACCATTATAGATACTTTGTTCGTCTTTATCCGTGTGCATCCGTGGCTGTCCGTATTCGTCCGTGTTGCTCAAATATCCTGCCCGCGCCCCCGGCCGTCGGACAGGTTCCTCGTCGTCGCCGTCGCAAAACGGCGCCGCGGGCCGGCCGAAGCGAGCCCCCCGGCGGATACCGGCGCCCGGCGCTTGAGGGACACCGAACAAAATGCTACATGCTTAACCCATGACTCAGGATTTTCTGGCGCGCATCGCTGCCGTCGTCGGGCCGCATGGCTTGCTGACCGACGCCTCCGAAATGGCTCCCTACCTCGAAGAGGAGAGAGGGCTTTACCACGGGGCGGCGCGCGCCGTCGTTCGCCCGGGTTCGACGGACGAGGTCGCCGCGGTGGTCGGCCTGTGCGCCGAGCAGGGTGTCGGCATCGTGCCGCAGGGCGGCAATACCGGTCTTTGCGGCGGCGCCGCGCCGGACACCTCGGGAACCGAGATCATCCTCAGCCTGTCCAGACTGAACAAGATCCGCGCGCTCGATCCGTTGAACTTCACCATGACGGTGGAGGCCGGTGTCATCCTGCAGACGGTCCAGGAGACCGCCGACAACGCCGGCTGTCTGTTTCCCTTGAGCTTCGGCGCCGAAGGAAGCGCCCAGATCGGCGGCACCATCGCCACCAATGCCGGGGGCTCGGGCGTATTGCGCTACGGCAATGCCCGCGAACTGGTCATGGGCCTCGAAGTCGTCCTTCCCGACGGCCAGATCTGGAATGGCCTGCGAATCCTGCGCAAGGACAATACCGGCTACGATCTCAAGCAGCTGTTCATCGGCGCCGAAGGAACATTGGGCATCGTCACCGCCGCGGTCCTCAAGCTCTTTCCGAAACCCAAGGACATACAGACGGCGTTCTGCGCGCTGGCCGACCTCGATGCGGCGATTTCCCTGCTGTCGCGGGCCCGCGCGGCCACGGGCGACCATGTCACCGCGTTCGAATTGATCCCCCGCATCGGCCTCGACATGTCGGCGACCCATGTGCACGGCGTCACCGATCCGCTCGCCGAACGCCATGACTGGTATGTCTTGATGGAATTGTCGTCGCCGAACGCCGACGGCAGCCTTCAGGACAGCCTGGAAACCCTTTTGGGCCGCGCCATGGAGGACGGCGAGGTGGTCGACGCCGTCCTCGCCGCCTCCACGGAGCAGCGCCGCGCCCTGTGGCGCATTCGGGAAGGCATTCCCGAAGCCCAGAAGAGCGAAGGCGGCAGCATCAAGCATGACGTCTCGGTCCCCACCTCGTCGGTCCCGGACTTCATCCGCCGGGCCAGCCTCGCCGTCGAAGCGGCGATCCCCGGCATTCGCGTCGTTCCCTTCGGCCATGTCGGCGACGGCAATATCCATTTCAACCTGAGCCAGCCGGCCGGCGCGGACAAGCAGGCCTATCTCGGCGAATGGGCCCGGATGAATCGGATCGTCCATGACATCGTGGTCGGCATGCAGGGATCGATCAGCGCCGAGCACGGAATCGGCCAGTTGAAGAAAGGCGAGCTGGCGCATTACAAGGCGCCGCTGGAACTGGACTTGATGAAACGCGTCAAGGCCGCCTTCGACCCCCGGGGACTGATGAATCCCGGCAAAATCCTGTAAGCGGCGCGACGATTTCGCCGCCCATGACCGGGCATCGGCGGCGCCCGTCCGGCCACCCCGCCGCGGACCGGCGCGAAATCGATGGCGGTCGCCGGTTTTGCCTGTTCTTCGTCCCGTACCATCGTCATAATCCGGCCGCATGCTGGGAATTGTTCGCTATATCCTTCGTCAACTCGTCGTCGGCATGGTGCTGGTCACCATAGGTCTGACCGCGATCCTATGGTTGACGCAGTCGCTGCGCTTCATCGAATTGACGGTCAACAAGGGGGCCTCGATCGGCGTCTTCCTCGAGCTGACGCTGCTGGTCATGCCGAATTTCCTGACGGTGATCCTGCCGGTGTCGCTGTTTTCCGTCGTTTTGTTCACCTACAACAAACTGATCGCCGACCGCGAACTCGTGGTGCTCCGCGCCGCCGGGCTCAGTCACTGGACCCTGGCCCAGCCGGCGCTGTTTCTTGCCGGGATCAGCACGCTGATCGGCCTCGTGCTCAATGTCTGGGTCATTCCCCGGGCCGTCGAGGAGTTTCACCAGTTGCAATGGACGCTCCGCTCCAGCGCCACCAACGTCATGCTGCAGGAAGGCCAGTTCAATCAGATCAGCAACGGCCTGACGGTCTATGTAAAGGCCCGCAGCCCGGCCGGCGAACTGTTGGGAATCATCGTCTATGATCGGCGCAGTCCGTTGAACACCATCACCTTGATGGCCGAACGCGGCGCCTTGATCAAGACCGACAGCGGCACCCCGAAGGTGCTGATGATCAACGGGACCAGGGAGCAGGTGACGCGAGGCTCCGATCGCCTGTCGTTGCTATATTTCGACAATTATGCGATGGACTTCGACGAATCCTCCGATACCGGGGAGGAACGCTCGCGCGACGCCCGGGAGCGATCGACAGAGGAACTTTTCTCGGCCACCGAGGCGCAAGTGGGACCAACGGTATTTCGTCAATTCCGCGTCGAGGGACATCAAAGATTGGCGACGCCGCTCTACCATTTCGCTTTTGCCTTCCTGGCAAGCGCCTGCCTGCTGTCCGGCTGGTTCAATCGGCGGGGGCAAACCGATCGCCTGATTACCGCCATCGTGCTGATGGTCCTGATACAAGCCATGGCGCTGGGCGTATCGAACCTGGCGACGCGGCATCTGTCCATGGTCCCGCTGATCTATCTGGCCCCTCTTCTGCCTTCCGTCGTCGGCGCCTGGGTGCTTCTGGCGCCATCCCTGAAAAAGGCGACTCCGGCCGCCGACGTTCCTCCCGGCTGAGTGGAGCCTCCCGTCTTGCTGCGCCGTCTCCCTCCTGTCATGCTTGCCGTCGCTTCCGCCGTCGCCTTCAGCCTGCCGGCCGTCGCCCAGCAGGCGGCGCCGGACGCCGGCGGCCCGAACACGGGCGCCGACGCCACCTCCACCACCGCGAGCCCCGGCGGCCCCCGCCAGCGAAGCACCGCCGCCAGACCCCGGCGCAGGTCGACGGGGGCCGACAGCCAGCCGGCGTTGGTCACCGCCGATCAGATCATCCACGACCGCGACTTCAATACGGTGACGGCGCGGGGCCATGTCGAGATCGACCAGGGCGACCGGATCCTGCTGGCCGACACCCTGTCCTACAATTTGAAACAGGACGTCATCATTGCGACCGGCAACGTCAGCCTCACCGAGAGCACCGGGGACGTCACCTTCGCCGACTACATCGAACTCACCGGCGATATGAAGACCACGACGGCAAAGGGAATCCGCGTGTTGATGCTCGACGATTCGCGGATCGTCGCCAACAGCGGCGACCGTGTGGCCGGCGACCGCAGCATTTTCAACAAAGGGGTCTATACCGCCTGCAAACCCTGCGCCGACGGCAGCGGCGCGCCGCCGCTCTGGCAGCTCAAAGCCAACCGCGTCACCCATGACGAGGTGGACCATCTCATCAAATACAACGATGCGTGGCTGGAAGTGGGCGGAATACCGGTCGCCTACACCCCTTATCTTTCGCATGCCGATCCGACGGTGAAACGTGAAAGCGGCCTGCTGCCCCCGACGGTGATCAACAATGACATCGTCGGCAGCGGCGTCCGTTTGCCCTATTTCCAGGTCATCGATCCTTACCAGGATCTCACCTTGACCCCGCTGATCACCACCAGCGGCCTTTCTTCCGACAGCAGCAGCACCTCCAGCAACACCAAATCCGGCAGTTACGAGCAGATGTCGGTCATGCATCGCTGGCGCGGCGTCGACGGCGCCGCCAAGACGACCATGAGCATCACCGACATGCCGGAATCCACCGTGGAAACCAAGGCGACCATCGGCTGGCATATCGACGCCCATGCGCTCTACGACATCGATGACACCTGGCGGACCGGATATGACGTTCAACGGGCCTCCGATCAATATTATCTGACCATCTTCGGCTATCATCCCCCCCAGCCGTATCTGACGACCCATCCCTTCCTCGAGGGCTTCGGCTACCGCAACTATGCCGCCGTGGAAGCCTATTCGTTCCAGAGCCTGACCACGCCGGTCCTGCCCGCCGGCGCCACGCCCATCACGCCCTCGCCGGTGGTGTTCCCGCTCGCCACCTACAGCTTCGTCGGCGAACCGAACGCCTATGGCGGCTATTGGAGCTTCGACACCCATTCCGCGGTGATCAGCCGCGACACCGGCGCCAACAGCCGGCAGGTCAACAGCCTGACGGCATGGAACCTGCCCTATACCGCGCCCGACGGCGAAATCTACAAATTGAGCACCTCGGTGCGGGCCGACGGCTACAACAGCGACCACATGACCACCGACGACAGCAAGCAGGTCAGCATCGGCCGGGCAATTCCCGCGGCAACGCTGGATTGGCGCTATCCGTTTACCCGTTTGGGCGAGCATTCCTCGCAGACCCTGTCGCCGATCATCATGGCCACCGCCAGTCCCTATGGCGGCAACTCCTCCAAGATTCCCAACGAAGACAGCCTCGATTTCGAATTGGACGACTCCAACATCTTCAAGCCCAATCCCGGAACCGGATATGACCGCGTGCTGACCGGACCGCGCGTCGCCTACGGCGGCCAATACACCATCGTCAACCGCGGCATGGGCGCGGCGGACGTCGTGCTCGGCCAGACCTACCAGCTCCATCGCGAGGCCGTCTTCCCGGAGGGCAGCGGACTCGATCATCATCTCTCCGATATCGTCGGGCGCGCCGGCGTTTCGCCGTCTGCCAATCTTTCGGTGCAGTATGGTTTCCGGATGGACAAGGACAGCCTGACCCTGCGCCGCAGCGAAATTACGACCTCCGTCGGGCCGCGGGCATTGAATCTGCAGACCAGTTATGTTTTCTACGATCGACTGAGCCCGACCAGCCCATACGACTCGCGGGAACAATTGAGCGGCACCCTGACGGCCCAGGCATCGCAATATTGGTCGACGCAGATCTACACGACCCAGAATCTCGGCGTCGATGCCGGGCCGCTGCAGACCGGCGTCCGGTTGAATTACGAGGATGAATGCTTCCTGGTCTCCACCAACGTCGGTTCGACCCATACCACCGTCAAGACATTCAGCGCCGGGCACTATTTCACGCTCACCATCAGCTTCAAGACTTTGGCTCAATTCCCTGTGGACGTATTCTGAACCATGATGACGCTCCGCTCTTCCCTTACCATCCTGTTGCGCGGCCTGGCCGTTCTTCTGCTGCTGTGCAATGTTCCCCTTTCCGCCCAGGAAACAGAACGGGTTGCCGCCGTCGTCAACGAAGACATCGTTTCGTTGCACGATCTCGAGCAGCGGATGCGCCTCGCATTGGCCTCGTCCAACCTGACCGACTCGATGGAGACGAGAAGCCGGATCGGTCCGCAAATATTGCGCGGCTTGATCGACGACCGCCTGAAAATCCAGGAAGCGAAGCGGCTGAAGATCAATATCCCCCCGGGTGAAATCGCCAGCAGCATCGCGACGATCGAGCGGCAGAACAAGATGCCGGCCGGAACCTTCGAGCCCTTCCTGAAGAGCAAGGGCATCGAAATCGAGACCATGCGCCAGCAGCTTACCGCCGAACTGAGCTGGGTCCGCGTGGTTCGGCACGAATTGGTTCCCGATCTGCATATCGGCGAAGCCGAGATCGATTTGCGCTTGGCCAGTTTGAAGGCCAATCTCGGCAAACCCGAATATCTGGTCGCCGAGATTTTCCTGGCGGTCGAGGACATCCGGCACGAAGCGGAGGTCCACACGCTCGCCGACCGGTTGATCGAACAGCTGCATCAGGGCGCGCCCTTCGCGGCACTGGCCCGGCAATTCAGCCAGACCGGAGCCGCCGGCGGCGATCTTGGCTGGGTTTCGCCCGGTTCGCTCGACGATGAATTGATGACGGCGCTGTCCAAGCTCGACAAGGGCAATATCACGCCGCCGATCCGCGCGATCGACGGATACCATATTTTGCTGCTGCGCGACAAACGGCTGGTCGGCCAGAACGAAGACAGCGAACCGCTTTACGACGTCATGACGATTCATCTGCCGATCCTGCCGGGCTCCACCACGGCCGAACGCGATGCGCAGATGAAGCAGGTGCGCGACGTGATCTCTTCCAGCAAGAACTGCGACGACTACGAAAAGCTGATCAAGAACGTTCCCACGGCCGAATACTCCCGGAATGCCAAGGTCAAACAATCGGAGATTCCGCCGGCGATCGCCGCGCTGATTTCCAATCTCGACACGGGGCAGCTCAGCGCGCCCCTGGACGAAAACAACATCCGGCGCCTTTTCACGGTTTGCGGCCGTGTCGACCCCAAGGGTGGCCTGCCGTCGCGCGAGGATGTTCGCGCCCGGCTGGAGGACGAGCAGCTGGATATCATGGCGAGGCGATATCTGCGCGACCTTCGGCGCGCCGCCTTCGTCGAAATCCGCGTGTGACGGAACGGCCCCGTCCATGACCCGGGCGTTGCCATTGGCGCTGACCATGGGCGAGCCGGCCGGCATCGGGGGCGAAATCGCCCTGGCCGCGTGGCGGGCCCGCGACGATGCCGCGCTGACGCCCTTTTTCGTGATCGACGACGCCGCGCGGCTGTCCGCGCTGTCCGGCCGCCTGGCGTGCGGCACGCCGATCAGGATCATCGACGAGCCGGCGCAAGCGATGGAGTGCTTCTCGGACGGCCTGCCGGTGCTGCACCGGCCGCTGGCGGTGATCGCTCGGCCCGGCACCCCCGATCCGGCCAATGCAAAATCGGTGATCGCCGCCATCGAGGAGGCCGTGGCCCTGAGTCTGGCCGGACAAGCCGCCGCCATCGTCACCAATCCCATCCACAAGAAAACTCTCTACGACGGCGGTTTCGGCTTTCCCGGCCATACCGAATTTCTCGCCTCGCTGGCCGGGGTCGGCCGGGTGGTGATGATGCTGGCCTCTCCCCAGCTCAAGGTGGTCCCGGTCACCGTCCACCTGTCCCTGCGGTCCGCCGTCGAAAAACTTTCGACCGCCGACATCGTCGCCACCTGCCTGATCACCGCGCTGGCGCTGCGCAACGACTTCGGCATCCATCGGCCCCGTTTGGCCGTCGCCGGCCTCAATCCGCATGCCGGCGAAGGCGGCGCCATGGGCCTCGAAGACCGGGAAATCATCGCCCCCGCCGTCGATGAGCTGCGGCGCGCCGGAATCGACGCCTTCGGCCCGCTGTCGGCCGATACGATGTTCCATGCCCGAGCCCGGTCGGGTTACGACGCCGCCATCTGCATGTACCATGACCAGGCGCTGATTCCCCTGAAAACCATCGATTTCGACGGTGGGGTCAATGTGACGCTCGGCCTGCCCTTCATCCGGACGTCGCCCGACCATGGGACGGCGTTGGATCTGGCGGGCAGCGGCCTGGCCCGCCCCGACAGCCTGATCGCCGCCCTCAAGGTCGCCCGGGACATGGCCGACCGCCGTGGCTGACGACCACGGCCACGGCCTCCCGCCGTTGCGCGAGGTCATTGCCAATCATGGCCTGGCGGCGCGCAAATCGCTGGGCCAGCATTTCCTGCTCGATCTCAATCTGACCGGCCGCATCGCCCGCGCCGCCGGCGACCTGTCGAGCGGCACCACCATCGAGATCGGTCCCGGCCCCGGCGGCTTGACGCGGGCCCTTCTGGACGCCGGGGCCGGCCGCGTCATCGCGGTCGAGCGGGACGACCGCGCCGTTGCCATCCAGCAGGAGATCGCCGCAGCCTACCCCGGCCGCCTGGAGATCCTGGCCGGCGACGCCATGGCGGTCGATGCGGCATCGCTGGGCGAGGCGCCGCGGCGCATCGTGGCCAATCTGCCCTACAATATCTCGACGGCCCTGCTCATCGGCTGGCTGCGCCGAGCCGACGCCTTCGAAAGCCTGACCCTGATGTTCCAGAAGGAGGTGGTCGACCGGCTGGCCGCGGCACCAGGCAGCGGCGATTACGGCCGCCTGTCGGTCATCACCCAATGGCGCTGCGAGGTGCGCCCGCTTTTCAACATCGCGCGTGAAGCCTTCACGCCGCCGCCGAAGGTCGTCAGCACGCTGGTGCGCCTCGTCCCGCGGTCCGAACCATCGGCGCCGGCCCGCATGGAGACCCTGGAACGGGTGACCGCCGCGGCCTTCGGGCAGCGCCGCAAGATGCTGCGTTCGAGCCTCAAGTCGCTGGGCGATTCGGAAGCGCTGCTGGCGGCGGCGGCGATCGCCCCGACCCTTCGCGCCGAAGAACTGGCGGTGGCGGATTTTTGCGCCCTCGCCCGCGCCCTCGACGCCCTCAGCTGACCCGCCGTCCCTCCTCGTTGCTTTGCAGGAGGATCGCCGTCAGCTCGGCGACCGCCCCGCAGGGATGGCGCGAGGCCGCGGCGACGACGAATTCGACATCGCCCAATTCGGGCAGGCCGGACGGCGGCGGCAGTTCGGTCAATCCGACGGGGATCATGCTTTGCGGCTGCACCATCAGCCCGTAACCGCCCAGGGCCGCCGCCCGCAATCCCATCAGGCCATCGCAGCTGCAGACGATCCGCCAGGCCAGACCGGCCTTGTCGAGGGCCTCGATCGCCATCGCCCGCGACATGCTGGGCTGCGGATACATCACCAGGGGAATCGGCTCCGCCGGGCGAACGACCGTGGATTCGGTCCCGATCCATACCATTTTCTCACGCCGGATCAATTGCCCCCGCTCGTCGCCCGGCCGGCGTTTTCCGAGGACCAGATCCAATTCCCCCGCCTCGAGACGGTCGAACAGGGAATTGCTCAAACCGACCGTGAGCTCGAGATCGACATCGGGCGATTGAGTCAGAAAATCGTGCAGCACCCTCGGCAGGCGGCTGCGCACGAAATTTTCCGACGCTCCCAGCCGAACCCGCTGCCGCTCGGCGGACCCGGCGAAATAGCGTCTGGCATGCTCGTTCACATTGAGAATGGTCCGGGCGAAACTGACCATCGCATCGCCGTCGGCCGTCAGGACGACGCTATGGGTGTCGCGCACGAACAAGCGCCGCGACGCCAGGCGTTCCAGGCGGCGGACCTGCTCGCTCACCGTCGACTGGGACAGGCCGAGGCGACGCCCCGCCTCGGAAAAGCTGCCGGCGTGAGCCACCGTCACGAAGGTGGTAAGGAGAACAGGGTCGAGCATGGTCAACCGGTCATCGTCAATTCCGATAACAATGATCATGGCAAACCATGTTCAAAAAGTCTCCTAATTTCCCTATTATTTTAAAGGAATTAATCGCCGTACCGGCGTCCCGGCCGGTCCGCATGGGTGGGTACTATACCGAATGCGCATCACATTATTACCAATGGCCGATTCGTCCGGATGCTTCATCCGGCCAGTCGAATACTGAATGATATTCATTTGCACCTTCCAAGAGAAGGCGTGAATCGTATTTATTTCTAAATATATAGATGTTGTTTTATCTATTTTTAACGAAACGATCGGCACAAAAGCCCATCGCACAAGAATACGTCTTCCGGCGAGTGAAATGATCGCTCGGCCGTATCTTTCGTCTCGCACCACCGTTGCTGTGGACGATTCCCGTCACATCGGTCCATGAAAGGACATTCCCATGGGTATTGAAAATCACGACCACGCCGGCCTCGACCGCCGCAACTTTCTATTGAATGCCACGGTTGTCGGGGCGGGCGCCGTCCTGGCCCCCATGGTGGCGAGTTCCGAGGTCAAAGCCGCGGAAGCCGCCGCCGACGCCCATGCACCCGCCGCGGCCGGAAGCGCCCTGACCTTGGCCGAAGTCCTGCGGGTGGCGCGGGAGAAACTCTATCCGCGCTGCCGTGTCTGCCCCGAATGCAACGGCATCGCCTGCGCCGGCGAGGTTCCCGGCTTCGGCGGCATCGGCTCGGGGGCTTCCTTCAAGAACAATTATGAGTCCCTGGCCAGGCTTCACCTGGAAATGCGGACCTTTCACGACATCAAGAAACCCGACACCTCCATCTCGATCTTCGGCGAGACGCTGGCCATTCCCGTCCTGGCGGCGGCCACCGGCGGCGTCACCTACAATATGGGCGGCAAGATGACGGAAGAGGACTATGTCGACGCCATCGTCGGCGGTTGCCGCATGGCCGGCACCGTCGGGCTGGTGGCCGACGGCATCGGCGATCCCATGGAGGTGTTCCAGCGGCGGATGAGCGTCGTCAAACAATACGGCGGCAAGGTCGTCGTCCTGATCAAGCCGAAAAGCCAGGACGAGATCATCAGGCGGATCCGCATGGTCGAAGAGGTCGGCGGCATCGCCTTCGGAATCGACATCGATTCGGCCGGCCGCGCCGCCCGCGCCGTCGCCGGTCAAATCGTCGAACCCAAGACCCCGAAGCAATTGGCCGAACTGGCGAAGGCCAGCAAGCTTCCCTTTTTCATCAAAGGCATCATGTCGGCCGAAGAAGCGGAAATCGCCCTCGATTCCGGGGCGCGGGCCATCGGCGTTTCCAATCATGGCGGCCGCGTGCTCGACCATACGCCCGGCGTGGCGCAGATCCTGCCGGCGGTCGCCGACAAGGTGAAGGGCAAGATCACCATCATCGCCGATGGCGCCGTCCGTCACGGCGCCGACGTCCTGAAATTGTTGGCCCTCGGTGCCGACGCGACGCTGTGCGGACGCCCGCTGGTGCGTGGCGCGCATGGCGCCGGCAAGGACGGCGTGGCCCTGATCCTCAATGGCATCCGGACCGAACTGGTCGATTCGATGGTGCTGACCGGGACCGCCACCGCCCGCAACGTCTCGTCCAACACGATTTCCGAGGTCCGGGCATGAGAAAACTTCTTGGACTTTTGGTCTTGCTGGCGGTCGTCGGATTGGCGCAAGGCGCCTCGGCGACGAGCGGCGAGACCTTGCTGTACGGCGGCGGCGGGCAAGGGCGCGTCACCTTCGACGGGCAACTGCATGCCGCCAAAGGCTATGTCTGCGACGATTGCCACCTGACCTTGTTCCCGACCCAGAAGAAGGGACTGATCAGCTTCGACGATCACAAGACCGCGACACAGTGTTTTGGCTGTCACGATGGCAAAGTGGCCTTTCGGAAATGCGACGGCTGCCACCGCGACGTTCCGGAATCGGCCAGCGCCACGCAAGCCGCCGCCGACACCCTTCGCATGAAGGCCGCCGCCGTCCCGCCGCTCAACTACGAGGGGGCGACCACCATCGGCACCAAGGTCTTGCCGGAAGCGAGCAGGCTGTTCACCCAGCGGACCGGCATCGCCTTCGGATCGATCGGCGGCGCCGGGGCAAGCGCCGGCTTCAACGCGGTGCTCGGCGGCCAGGCGGCGATCGGCGGCCTGGCCAGCGAGATGTCCGACCAGCAGAAAAGCCTGGTCGCGGCCTATGAGATCATCGGGTTCGATGTCATGGGCATCTTCGTCAACCCGAAAAATCCGGTGAAAAACCTGACGAAGGCTGATTTGAAGGAGATCTTCACCGGCCGCGCCGTCAACTGGAAACAGTTCGGCGGCCCCGACAGGGCCATCACCGTCTACAGCGAAAAGCTGACCGGCGGCCGCGCCACGGTCAAGGCCTTCCAGGACATGGTCCTGGGCAGCGAAAAATACGGCCCCTTGCAGGAACGCGACGACGCCACCGACTGCATCGAAGACATCGGCCGGGACGAAAGCGGCATCGCCGCCTCATCGATGTCTTTCGCCACGCCGCATGTCCAGGCCATCGCGGTCGATGGGGCCCAGCCGAGCCGCGACGCCGTGCAGGCCGGCCGCTATGCGCTGAAACGGCCCCTGATCCTGATCTCCCAACAGACCGCCGGCCCGGTCAAAAGCTTTTTCGACTTCATGCTGACACCGGAAGCCCAGGATATCGTCGGAAAGAGTTTCGTCCCGGTGAAGTAGGCGCCGCCACCGTCATTGCGGGCCGAGGGCTCGCAATGACGGCTTTGGTCGGTGGGGCGGGCCGCCGCGCCCGCGTTTCGGCGCCGGCCGAAAAATTCGGCGAAAGGCCATGAAAGCCCGGCGTGAAGACGCCCGCGCCCCTGTGGTCGACGTCAAGAAGGGTATCGCCCCTAACCCCAATACTGCTCACTTAAGATGAAATTAATCCGATCTGTGTCATTCTCTCCGTGGATAGCGAGGGAGGGAGCGGATGGCCCGCACGGTTTCTGGACTTCCATCAGGAAGTCGGATTACAGATTATATAAGTCTAGGTGTAATCACCAAGACATTTCCCATGGAAAAAATCCACCATGTGTTATCTGAAACGAAGAAAGAAAGCATAAGAGAGCGCAATCTTCCCGCCCATGTTGTCATGTACTACGTCATAGCGATGGCGCTCTACATGCAGTCGTCCTGCCGAGAAGTGCTTCGCTGTTTACTGGAAGGCGTCCAATGGCTGCTCGACCCGTCGTCACCCATTAATGTGGCTGGCCGCGCCGGAATCTCACAAGCTCGAACCCGCCTGGGATGGGAGCCGCTCCGGAAATTGCATGATACCGTGGTCGGACCAATCGCCGTTGCCGCAACCCGCGGTGCCTGGTATCGGGGGTGGCGTTTGGTGAGCCTCGACGGCAGCACGATGGATGTCGCCGATCAGCAGGCCAATGATGCCGCGTTCGGTCGCTCAACGGGCAGCCGCGGCGACGGCGCTTTCCCGCAGATTCGCTTCGTCTCTCTCGTCGAAAATGGCACGCATGTTCTTTTTGGCACCCAGATGTCCGGTTATGGGACAAGCGAAATATCCCTCAGCAAGTCCGTCATCACTCACTTGACGAACGGAATGCTCTGCTTGGCAGATCGCAACTTCTTTGGCTTCGATCTTTGGGAAAAAGCGAGCCAAACCGGGGCGGATCTTCTGTGGAGGATCAAAAAGGATGTGTGTCTGTCGCGTGAAAAGACCCTGCCCGACGGCTCCTATTTGACCACCATCTACCGTTCCGACAAGGACCGGCGTCACAAGGCAAACGGCATGACTGTGCGGATCATCGAGTACCGCCTGGAAGGTGTCGCCGACGCCGAGCCGATTTACCGGCTCGTCACCACCATATTGGATCACGACCAAGCCCCTGCCAATGAATTGGCGGCCTTATATCACGAGCGCTGGGAAATAGAGTCTGCGTTTGATGAATTGAAGACCCATCTTCGTGGTTCCAAGATAGTCTTACGCAGCAAAACTCCTGATCTGGTCCGCCAGGAATTCTATGGGTTCTTGTTGGCGCACTTTGCCATCCGGGGATTGATGCACGAGGCGGCATTGAAGGCCGATGAGGATCCTGACCGATTATCCTTTTTACATGCCGTCCGAGTTATTCGCCGCAAGCTCCCCATGTTCGCCGCGCTTCCCCCCTCGGCGGAGGGCAACGTTCCATGACGCCATCCTCGATGAGATTCTCCAGGAGCGCGTCGTATCCAGCCCAAAGCGTCGCAATAAACGCGGCGTCAAACGCAAGATGAGCAATTTCCCGCTACGCCGTCGTACCGACAAACCTGCGCCGCCGGTCGACATCTCGTCGGCTATCAGAATCGTTAAATGAGCAGTATTG
>JAATGN010000421.1 GCA_015654615.1 Rhodospirillales bacterium | reverse complement strand
GCGTCGACGGCCTTCATGCCGACGACGTGTTAGCCGCAGTCGACATGATGGACTTCGCCGGTGACGCCGCTCGACAGAGCGGACAGCAGATAGACCCCGGAGCCGCCGATATCCTCCAGCGTCACATTGCGCTTCAAGTGCGAATTGTACTGGGTCCACTTCAGGATGTAACGGAAATCGCCGATCCCCGAGGCCGCCAGGGTCTTGATCGGACCGGCCGACAGGGCATTGACGCGAATCCTGTCGCCGCCCAGGTCGACCGCCAGATAGCGCACGCTGGCTTCCAGCGCCGCCTTGGCGACACCCATCACATTGTAGTGCGGCATCACCCGTTCCGCCCCGTAGTAGGTCAGGGTGAGCAAGCTGCCGCCTTCGGTCATCAGGGGCGCCGCCCGCCGCGCGATCGCCGTGAAGGAATAGCAGGAGATCAGCAGGGTCCGGTTGAAATTTTCCGGCGAGGTCTCGAGATACTTACCCTTGAGCTCTTCTTTGTCGGAATAGGCGATGGCGTGAATGACAAAATCCAGCCGACCCCATTTTTCCGCAAGGGTGGCGAAGACGGCGTCGATGCTGGCGTCGTCGGTGACGTCGCAGGGCAGCACCAGGGTGCTGCCGATGCTGCCGGCCAGGGGGCGGACGCGTTTTTCAAGCGCTTCGCCCTGGAAGGTGAAGGCCAATTCGGCGCCTTGTTCGTGGGCCGCCTTGGCGATGCCCCAGGCGATGGAACGATCATTGGCCACGCCCATGACGAGGCCTCTCTTGCCGGCCATGAGAGCCGAAGAAACGGTCATACAGTCCTCTCTCAGAGATTCTTTGCGCCATAACCATGGCAAAACGCGCGCATCCTACACCAAAGGAAGGTATGGTCAAAGAACGGCGCAGCAGGATCGCCGAGAAGCTCGATCGGCCAGGCGGGGCGGCGGGGCGATCGGCCGGCCCCTTTCCGCGGCGCCCGCCCGCGACGGAGGAGGTCCATGATATCGACTTTCACGGCGACTTATGGACGCCTGGCGCGGCTCGCTCTCTATGTGGAAAGGCGGTTCCAGGGCGACGGCGCCTTCAATATGGCGTCGTCGCTGTCCTATACGTCCCTGCTGTCGCTGGTGCCGCTGCTGGCGATCGGCCTGGCCATCCTGGCCGCCTTTCCCGTCTTCGACACGGTGCGTGACGAATTGCAGGCGACGCTTTTTCGCTATGTGGTGCCCGAAGTCGGGGCGCAGGTGCAGCGTTATGTCGCCGAATTCGTGAAAAACGCCGGAAAGCTGACGGCGGCCGGCGTGGTCGGCCTGGCGTTCAGCGCGGTGATGGTGCTGGTCACCATCGAAAGCTCGCTCAATCAGATCTTTCGCGTGACGACGCCCCGGGCTCCCCTGTCGCGCCTGCTGGTCTATTGGACGGCCCTGACGCTGGGGCCGCTCATGCTCGGGGCCAGCTTTTCCCTGTCGGCCGTGCTCTACGCCGCCAGCGATTGGGCGACGCGCGCCGGTCTCTGGGTCCTGGTGCGGCTGGTGACCCATGCGGCGCCGGCCGTCCTGCTGATGGCGGCCTTCGGCCTGCTTTATCTCACCGTGCCCAATCGCCGGGTCGGCGTGGCCGATGCGGCGATCGGCGGTGTCGCCGCCGGCCTCGCCTTCGCCGCGCTGCGGTGGGGTTTCGGTCTCTATGTGGCCAGCGCCCAGACCTATCAATCGATCTATGGCGCCGTGGCGAGCGTACCGATTTTCCTGTTCTGGATGTATCTGTCGTGGATGGTCGTGCTGTTCGGCGCCGAACTGACGGCGGCCCTGCCGGAATGGCGATCGTCCCGCGACACCGTGGAAAATCCATTTCCGGCCGGACGGCGCCTCGCCCTGGCGCTGTCCCTTCTGGCGGCCCTTTTTGCCGAGGCGAAAGGGTCGGGTCTGGGGTGCACCCGGATCGAATTGCTCGAGCGGACGGGAGAGACCGAAAGCGAACTGCTTGCCGTGCTCGACCGTCTTTGCCAGAAGGGTTTCGTCGTGAAGACCGAAAGCGGCCGTTTCGTCCTGGGGCGCGATTTGAGCGTCGTGACCCTGGCCGACATCGTCCGCCTGCTTGATCTCGGATTGTCGGGCAGCATCGCCCAGGAGGGCATGGCGCCCTGGATGGAACGGATCGCCGGCGGGTTGAACGCCGTCGCCCGCGCCGAGGCGAATGCGCTCGATCTGCCCTTGAACACGGTCTTCGATGCGGCCGCCGAACAGCCCGCATCGCCCCGACGGCCGGAAGGCTCCGTCAGGCCCGCGGCGCATCGTTCGTCATGACCCCCGGTTCCGGAGAAAAATCGGTGCAATCCCCTTGCGGCAGACGATCCCTCGTCCGGCGGCCGATCGCCGCCTTGATCTGCGCCCTGCCTTTGATGGCCGCCCTGGCGCCGCCGGCCAAGGCGCGGGCCGACCTGCGATCGAGCCAGCCCGCCGCGCAGGCGGTGCTGGCCGTCTCGCCGCAGGAGGTGGTTCTGACCTTCAGCCAAGCCGTCGAACCGGCCTATTCCTTCATCGCCGTTCTCGACGGCAATGGCCGGCGCATCGACGTCGGGCACATGGAGCGCGACCCCAAGAAGGCCGGCGTCGTCCATGTGCCGCTGTTCGGCAAGGCGCAAGGCGACTGCCGGGTGAATTGGCGCATGGTGGGAACCGACGGACGCACGACCAACGGCAGCTTCACCTTCGCGGTGGCGCCGTGACGGAGCGCCTCAGCGAAGCGGCGCCGGATCCGGCGCCGGCTATCGATGTCGCTCGATTGCGGAGGCCATTTCTCGAGCGGTTTGCGTTCATATTGGATCGCTCACCGTTCTCGTCATTGCCTTGGATCAGCCGGAATCCAGGGGGGGCACCCCACGGGCGTTTCCGAGACTCCCGGATCCCCGCTTTCGAGCTTGTGAAATAATCCCAGTGGCACCGGCGTCCCCGCCGGTGCGCCGGCGAAGCCGGCAGCGCAAGAGCGGCCGAGGGGATCGATCCTGAAGGGAACGTTTCCGCCGCAGGGCGGCGGACACCGGCAGGGACGCGGTGCCACTTTCCCTTGCTTCACAAGCTTTTTCGCCGGGACGATGGTACAGGGATCGATCCCGTTTGATCGCAAAGCGCGCTGGAGCGGCCATTGAGGCCGCGGCCAAGCGCGCGGAGGCGCGCGCCCGGCGAGGGACAT
>JAATGN010000374.1 GCA_015654615.1 Rhodospirillales bacterium | reverse complement strand
GGGCAACTCGCCCCTACCGATGCCGCCCCACTCGCCGCATAACCGGCGCTAGCGGCATAGCCGGATGAGCTGGAATAGCCCGACGAATTCGCATAGTTGGCATTATTGGCGGTGTTAGCGTTATTAGCGCTGTTGGCATAATCCGCCGTTCCCGCGGAAGCTGCGTAGCCGACGGTACCGGCGGTTGTCGCGTAGTCGGCGGTACCGGCAGTGCCGGCGCTGTCGGCCCTTGCCGCCGACGACGGCCGTTGCCAGGGGACTTCGACCGGTTTGTAGCTGGTGGAATCGGCCGCCCGGGCCCCGCTTGCGTCGAGCAGGACAAATATCGTCGCGGCAAATGTGATCCACGGAGATCTTGTCTTCATTTTCATCTCCTTTCCAAAGCGTTACCCGCATTTGGTGAGGGCGAGGAGCTTGCCGTAGGTGCTGGTCGGATAGACCCATCCCGCCTCGGTGCGGACACGATAGTTGATGGTCCAGCCACCGGTGCCGTTGGCGCTGGCCCAGGCTTCGTAGGCGGACATCGCACCGCCCGTGTTGTTGTCGGACCCGACCGATTGCGCCAGGCCGATGGACGGGCCGGCGCCGGTGCTCGGGCAGACCGGCATCGGAACGGTATCGCCGTTGGAAACCAGGCCGAACCAATAGACGCCCTGGCTGGCATTGACGTTTCCGGCCGTGGAAAGGGTCACGTCCTTGGCCGTGACATTGCCGCCGGTGGTGATGTCGTTGCCATTCATGATGATCGCCGTGTGCATGGTGTTGTCTTCGGGGTTTCCGGTGTTGAAGCGGTTCAGATAGTCGCTCATCAGTTCGCTGCCGTTGAAGAAGATGCCGAGCGACAGACCACCGGCCGCCGGCGGGCCGTAGGTATAGGTCGGGGCGCTCAAGGCGGTGCTGCGGCTTTCCCGGGCGTCGAGCGGACAGGAGGCCGAATGCGTTCCACCGCCGAACAGGGTCAGGTCCTCGCACCAGCTGCCGTAGGAACCGCGGGCCGTTCCGGCATCGACAATGGTGCCGGCATTGGCGCCGGCCGAGACGGCGATATGGCTGGCATGCGCCGGATCGAGCACGATTCCGCCGGTGGTCACGACCACGGCTTCGAGCAGGGCCTTGCAATTGACGCCATCCGGCATCTGGGCCAGGGTCCTCACAGGGCAGGTCGGGCTGTTGTCGGCGACGATGCGCAGCAGCACCACGGTTTTCTGCTTGAAGGCATTCTGTTGACTGAAATTGGCCGGCAGATAGCCGCTGCCGACCAGATCGGCGACCTGCAGGAAGTCACCGTTCAGCGTATCGCCGTAGATGCCGGCATAGAGGGCGGCGGAATGGTCTTTGACATAGGCCCGGGTGGCCTCCCCCACCGCTTTCAACTGCTGGGCCGCCACCTGATCCTGGGTTTCGCGGGTCTGCTGATTGATGATGCCGACCACGGCGGGCAAGGCGATGGCGGTCACGGCGATGCCCATCACCACGTCGGTCAGGCCGATCACGCCGGCCTGGGCGCGCCGGCGGCGTTCCGCCGGCGTCGCACCGCGCCGCGCCGCCATCTCAGCTGAGCGTGAAGACGATGGCGTTCGCCGCGCCCGCATTGCAGGCCGACGTCGCCCCGGTCATCGAATAGGCGCTGGGGGCCGCCCCATTGACGGTCGTCGCCCCGGCCACCGTGCTGTCCGACATGGTGTTCCATACGGTGGTGAGGAATTTGACGCAGGCATCGTCGGGAATGCTGGTGTAGCTGATGGTGAAGGTCGCCCCGGGACTTGCGGCGCCGGCCACGACGATCGGGTGGTTGAACGCCGACATCAGGGAATTTCCGCCGCGAATCAATGGTCCCGGCGCAATCTTGCTGGAGGCCAGGGTAACGTCGGTCATGCCCGTATAGGTCGATCCGGCGGCGTAATAAGCCGAGCGAATGTTGCCGACCAGGGCGGTGAAATTGGCGACCTCGTTGTTGGTCTTGGCATTGACCGAACTGGTCTGGAAAAAGCCGACGACGCCGACCAGGGTCAGCGTCCCCACGACCACCGCCAGGGCGGTATCGGACAGGCCGCCGATCGCCCCGGCCTGTTCCGGATGGCGCCTGGCGAGATCCCTGCGGTCGGACCTTCGCCACGGCCGGCACGACGGGCTTCGGTCGACCAATCGGATCGCATTCATGAGTTTTCTCCACAGTGACGGTCGCCTTCCACGGCGCATTCGAACGCCCCGATTCGGAAGCCGAATGGAGATTAACATATGTTGACATATGAATCCAATTTGGAAACATCACGCGTTGCGTTTCTTCGTCCGATTGCCATCCGGACCGTCCCTGCGGGCGGTCATGGGGGAGTGCAGAATCCGCGGGGGAGAAATCAGGATGACCGGCGCAATTCCGGGGGAAGCGGGGAAATGGCCCTGGAGGACCCAGGCGCGCCGCGAAGACTCAGCCGATGAGGTCCAAGGCCCGCTTTTCGGTGCGCGCGATCGATCCCATGGCCTGGGCGGCGGCCCGATAGCTGTCCGACGCGGTCGTCAGATCGACCAGTTGGCGGCCCGGATCGCCCCCTCGCGCCGTCGGTTCGACGACCGCCCGCATCCCCGGCTCCGTCGAAATGGTGTTGGCGCGCAGGGCCTTGTAACCGGTGCTGTCGACATTGGCGATATTGGCGGCCGCGGTTGCGGCTTGGGTGCCGAAGCCCCGCAACGCCGAACTCAGCGTGGGGATCGCGGCGCCCAGGGATGAAACGGATGAGGTCATGGCCGCGACTATAGCACCGAAACGGCATTCCGCGGCAGAGGCAATGTCGCCTCCGCCACGGCCTGGCCTTTACGACGCGCGGACGACGCCGACGAAACGCTGAACCTGTTCGTCCAGGCAGCGGATCCGCGCCGTCAGCCTGCCGCTGGCGTCATGCATGTCCGTCGCCTGCCGGGCCGAATCGATCAGGATATCGCCGACCGAACGGATATTGGTGGCGACCACCTGCGTGCCCTGGGCGGCACGGTTGACGTTCTGCGCGATCTCCCGCGTCGCCGCCCCCTGCTGCTGGATGGCCGAGGCGATCCCGCCCGCCAGTTCCTGCGCCTGCAAGGAGACCTGGGCAATGGTGCGGATTTCGCCGACGGCCCGCTCGCTGGCGGCATGGGTGGCTTCGATCTGGTTCGAGATTTCGCCGATGGCCCGCGCCGTCTGATTGGCCAGGGACTTGACCTCGTTGGCCACCACGGCGAAGCCTTTCCCCGCTTCGCCGGCCCGCGCCGCCTCGATGGTGGCGTTCAAGGCCAGAAGATTGGTCTGCGAAGCGATTTCATTGATCAGATTGATGACGTCGCCCACCTTTTCGGCCTGCTTGGCCAACTCCTCGATGGTGCACCGCGCCGCCTCGGCCCCCGCCGCGGCCTGCGTGGCGATCGCGGCGCTTTGCGTCACGCGCATCGAGATTTCGTCGATCGAGGCGGAAAGTTCTTCGGTCGCCGCCGCCACCATTTGCACATTGCCGGTGGTCTCGTCGGTGGC
>JAATGN010000048.1 GCA_015654615.1 Rhodospirillales bacterium | reverse complement strand
GTGCCGAACAGGGCGTCGACCGTCCAGTATTCGCGGCTCTTGAAGACCTCGATCTCGGCTTCGCGCTCGCAGATCAGGCGCAGCGCCACCGATTGCACGCGGCCGGCCGAGCGGCTGCCCGGCAATTTGCGCCACAGCACCGGCGACAGCGTGAAGCCGACCAGGTAATCGAGGGCCCGGCGGGCCAGATAGGCGTCGACCAGTTCCTGATCGAGGTCGCGCGGATTGCGCATGGCCTCGAGGATCGCCGTCTTGGTGATCTCGTTGAACACCACGCGCTTGACGTCCATCCCCTTGAGAATCTTCCGCTCGTCCAGGACGCGGCGGACATGCCAGGAAATCGCTTCGCCCTCGCGATCCGGGTCGGTGGCCAGGATCAGGCCGTCGGCGCCCTTGAGGGCCTGGGCGATGTCGCGAATGTGCTTTTCCGACTTGGGGTCGGTTTCCCAGTCCATGGTGAAATCGTCGTCGGGGCGGACCGAGCCGTCCTTGGCCGGCAGATCGCGGATATGGCCGTAGCTGGCCAGCACGGTATAGCCGGTGCCGAGATACTTATTGATGGTTTTGGCCTTGGCAGGCGATTCGACGACAACGATTTTCATGGGATTCCAAAATATGCTTGGCAGGGGGTTCTGTTTTTATCTCACGGCAGCAACGAAATCTGGTTGTCGGAATGACGCTCCAGCCGCCCCGCGAGTTCGAGCTCGACCAAGACCATCGAGACCACAGCGGGTGACAATTGGCATTGACGGATGATTTCGTCAACCGTCACGGGGGCGGGGGCCAGCGCCGGAAGGATAATTTTGCGGGCCTCGGCCAATTCGTCGTCGGCCGGTTCGGCCGTTTCGACGAGATCCGGAAGGGGCCGGGCCGATCGGAACAATCCGGGCGGCGCCAGGACGTCCAGCACGTCGGCGGCCGATTCGGTCAGCACGGCGCCCTGCCGGATCAGGCCGTTCGTTCCCTGGCAGCGGGGGTCGAAGGGCGAACCGGGGACGGCGAAGACCTCGCGGCCCTGTTCGAGGGCCAGGCGGGCGGTGATCAGGGAACCGGACTTGGGCGCCGCCTCGACCACCACCACCCCCAGCGACAGGCCGGAAATCAACCGGTTCCGCCGGGGGAAATGGGCGGCTTGCGGCGGCGTCCCCGGGGCGATTTCCGAAATCACGCAGCCTTCGGCGCAGAGCCTTTCGTAAAGGCCGCGATTTTCCTGCGGATAGACGATGTCGACGCCGCCGGCCAGGACGGCCACGGTGCCGGTCGCCATGGCGCCGTCGTGGGCGGCGGCGTCGATGCCGCGGGCCATGCCGGAAACCACCACGAAACCGTTTTCGCCCAAGTCGATGGCCATGCTCCTGGCCAGCCGGCGGCCCAGCGCCGAGGCATTGCGGGCTCCGACCACGGCGACCGCCTGGCCGTTCAGCAGCGCCCCGTTGCCGCGAACGGTGATCAGGGGGGCGGTCTCCAGCGGGCGCAGCATGGCGGGAAAATCGCTTTCGACGGCGGCGATCAGGCGGGCGCCCAGGCGTTCCAGGGCGTCGAGTTCGCGTTCGGCGGCAACGGCGCTGCAAATGCGGATCGGCCGGCTTTGCCCGCCGCGGCGGGCCATGGCGGGCAGCAGTTCGAGCGCCTTGGCCGGTGTCCCGAAGCGTTCCAGCAGACGGAAAAAGGTGGACGGTCCGACGTTCTCGCTACGGAACAGGCGCAACCAGTCCCGGCGTTCGCTGTCGTCCAGAATGCGCTGACGCTCCCCCATGGGCGAAATCCTTGGAACAGCGTCGCGAACAAGTCAAGAACATTCCGAGGCGGAGAGCTTATGGCATAAAGAGCTCATGATAATAAGGAATAATCCGTCGCGGCGCCGGCATCGCCTGGAATGACGGCGAGCCGATGGTCGGCAGGCCCACGAACGACCGCCCACCCCGAGGGCGGTACGGCTTGCCCATCCGGCCATTTCATAGCGCCATACGCCCTCCTGGAAGACGCTTGGTTTTCAACATGCTCAGCGAGCAGGCTCAAGGCACCGCGCCCCTTACCAGTTCGGCGATCACTTCGGCCGCGCCGATCTTTCCTTTCAGCACATCGCGGTCCTGCTCCGGAAAGTCGATCCAGCCTTCATTGAAGCCGTCGAGCATGCGGATGCGCGGCTCCGGGTTATGCATGCCCTGCGCGCGGAACAGCCCGTCCCAGGTTTCGCGCGGCACCGGCTCCGCACGGACGGGCCGGCCGAGCGCGGTGGAAAAGGCCGCGGCGAGATCGTTCGGCGAGACGCGGACCGGTCCCTCCAGCTTCACCACGCGAAAGCCTTTCCAGCGCTCGCGGATCAATGCGGCGGCCGTGCGGCCGACATCCTTCGCCGCCACCATGGCCAAGCGCCTGTCGAGCGGCGCCAGGAAGCTGCGTATGAGACCCTCGTCCCGCGCCGCAGCGACGTCCCAGGCGGCATTGTCGAGGAACCAGCCGGCGCGCAGGGCGGTGACGGGGAGCGGCAGCGTGGCCAGCGTCCGTTCCATCAAGGCGCGCTGGGTCAACAAAGTGTCCGGTTCGGCGTCGGCGCCGATGGTCGACAGACAGACGACGCGGCCCGGCCGCGCCCTGTCGAGCGCCTTGCGCACGGCCTCGATGACGCGGCGTGCCGCGGGGTAGCCCGGTTCCGGGTCGAAGTCGGACGGCGGCAGGATGAAGACGCCCGCCGCGCCGTCGAAGGCGGCGGCGAGCGCCTCGGCATCGTCCATCTCGGCGATGGCGACCTCGCAGCCGCGCGAAGCCCATGCCTCGCCCTTGGCTTTGTCGCGGAGGACGGCGCGGACGGGCCGGCCGGCGTCGAGCAGGGCATTGGCCAGCGCGCCGCCCACCTTGCCGGTAATTCCTGTGATCGCATACATGACGAACTCCTGGATTCGGCGTCCGGAAAGGCCGGTCGCCGGGGGATGAATCGGATTTCCGGAAGCGGGCCGCTCAGGCGCGGCCAAGCCCCCGGTAGCCCGGCGTGGGGGGCAGCACAGATGACGCACGGTGATCGGCCGCCGCGCCGGACGCAGGATCTGTCTAAATGACGGCGCCCAATGATTGAAACGCATAAAGGGCAGTGTTATGACGATAAAAAATCATCATGAGGGCACGACCTTGACCTTCGATGCACGTATCCTCGCCGGTGTCGGCGTCTTGGTCGCGGTGGCCGAGGCCGGCAATTTCGCGCGGGCCGCCGAGGCGCTGGGCCTGACGCCCTCCGGCGTGAGCCGGGCCGTGGCGCGGCTGGAAGGGCGCGTCGGCGTCCGGTTGTTCGACCGCACGCCGCGCTCGGTGACGCTCACGCAGGAAGGCCGGCGCTTCCATGCCCAGGTCCTGCCATTGCTTGCCGCCATCGAGGAGGCGGCCGGCGAGGCGGCCGGCGCCGCGGTGGCGGTCGGCGGCAAGCTGCGGGTCAATGTCGATCCCTGGTTCGCGCGCATGGTGCTGGCGCCCAATCTGCAACGCTTCCTCGGCCGCTATCCGATGCTGTCGCTCGATCTGATCGTCAGCAATCATCGCGAGGAAATGATGACGGGGGTGGATGTGGCGGTGCGCTTCGGACCCGCCGACGGCGTATCCCTCGTGGCGCGCAAGATACTGGAGACGCGCGTCCTCACCTGCGCGGCGCCGGCCTATCTCGAACGGTGCGGCATGCCGGCGACGCCGCATGACCTGATCGATCACGAGGCGATCCTGTTTCGGGACCCGCGCAGCGGCCTGCCCTTCGCCTGGGGCTTCGGCCGGAATGGCGCCGCGTTCGAGGTCGACGTCCGGGGACGGATGACGACCGACGATCCGTCGACCGCCGTCGAGGCCTGCCTTGCGGGACAGGGCATCTTCCAGAGTTTCGAGCTTGGCCTGGGGCGCTGGCTGGAATGCGGCGAACTCGTCTCGATCCTCTCCGAATGGTCGGACGAATCCTATCCGCTATACGCTTATCATCCGTCGCGCCATCTGCCGCCGGCGAAGGTCCGGGCGTTTCTGGATTTCGTGCAGGAAATCGCCTGCTTCCCGAAAGGGCGGGCCCGGCTTCAATGAACCATGGCTTCGCCTGAGATTGCGGAGATCGGCGCCGATTTCCAACCGCGGAGCTTGCAATTGACGATCGTGTCGGCTGTTCTGGGCCGTGTGTGGCCGATCGGGACGTTCGGCGCTTATGGGGCATGTCATGGCCAATCCGCTCCCGGATATCATTGCCGAGCGCCTTGCCGTGGTCTTCTGCGGGATCAACCCCGGAATGTCCGCTGCCGTCGCAGGGCATCATTTTGTCGGAAGAGGCAATCGCTTCTGGCGCGTGATCCATCTGGCCGGCTTCACGCCGGAAGAAATCCGTCCCGAGGACGACCGTACGATCCTGCAGCATCGATGCGGCCTGACAACGGTGGTCGAGCGGCCGACGGCGCGGGCCGACCAGCTATCGACGCCTGAATTCGCCGCCGCCGCCATGCGATTTGAACAGAAGATCACGCGGTATGCGCCGCGATTCGTCGCCTTTCTCGGCAAGGCGGCCTATGCGGCGCTATCCGGTCAGCGGGAAATCGCCTGGGGACGCCAGCCGACCGCCATCGGCGGCTCTGCGGTGTGGATTTTGCCCAATCCCAGCGGGCGAAATCGGGCGTTCGGTCTCGATCAGCTGGTGAGCAGCTACCGTCGACTCCATCGAGCGGCAAACCCCGAGCTTCACAACGACGCCGGTGTCGATTTTTAGCATCATGGGGAGGGAAGGGGCGCCGAATAGCCGGGCCGGTTGCTGTGGATCATGCAGCGCTGATCATTTTACCGCATTGCCGGAGGTGCGAGCCAGTCCTCGGCGCGCAACCCATCGACAGGATCGAATTCCCCAGGGTCGCCGGTGACGACGATCAATCCGCGGCTGCGGGCATGCCCGGCTATCATCAAATCATAGGGACCGATCACTTGGCCGCGGCGTGCGAGATCGGCGCGGATATCGCCAAAATGTGCTGCGCTTCGCTGTCGAAAGGGAGCACGTCAAGACGCGCGGCGAAAGCTTCAACCTGCTGCCTGTTCTCGACCGGCTTGGCGGAGCGGCCATTGAGGTGTGCCGGCCAACTCGCCTCATCAAGCGGGGCCTGCTCTCAGGCGACCCGCTACACCGCCTCAAGATCGCGACGGCGGGCATGGTGTTCGACACGATCAAAGAGCCGAACTGGAAATCAACGCCGTTGGATGGATATGTGAGCTCAGTCAGTATGGTGTTGAACACCATACTGGTATGTATGGTATAAGACACCATATGAAAGCCACGTGCATCTTCCATGATCGAAAGGACTATCCGGACGGCGCGATCGCCGAACTGACCATATGGCAGGTGCCGGAACCGGTCCCGGGAAGCGCGCATGGGCTGAAATACAGCCTGTTTTACGGCTACCCCGGCCGACGGCTGGTCGGGTATGACAACGAGCGTGGCAAGGGCGATCATCGCCACATCGACGGCCGGGAAGAACCCTTTGCCTTCACCACGGTAGAAGTCCTGATCGCGGACTTCGTGGCCGACGTGAGAAAGTTCCGAGGTGACGTATGAGCGATAAAGTCGAAGTGCATGTCGGCACTCTGGAAGACATGGGGCAGCGGTTCATCGACGCATGGCACCGCGCCGAGCGCGGGGAAGCTGTCAGCGAGACCCACGTCACCTTCCACGACCTCCCGGCCCTGCTGGCGGCCCTGACGCCGAAACGGCTGGACCTGTTGCGGTATGTCCGCCACCACCAGGTCCGCACCGTCAAGGCTTTGGCGACTGATCTGCGCCGCGACTACAAGAACGTCCACAAGGACGTGGAGGAACTGACCAAGCTGGGGCTGCTGGCCCGTACCGCTGATCAGGTCGTCGCGCCCTATGCCGAGGTGGATGCCCGGTTTGTCCTTTAGGTCCGCGATGGGCCGCGCGGCTGTGGTGCGCCGATATCGCTCAATCGGCTGCAATCTGACCCGTTGACGGCCCTGATTACGTCTGATCCGGACGCCAGTTGTGCGCCCGATTCCGCCGTTTCATTGAATTTCTAAAAGCCGCGAAAGCGGACATGAAATGGAAGCCACCTCACCGGGTTGCGCGCATGCCACTGCACTTAAGTGGTCCCTGCTGGATCGATTTGAGGTATGCTCGCTGCGATCCTGGGACATTAGCCGAGTCGAGAGTAGGCAATGATCTTGTTGGGTTCCTCTGACCAGCCGAGACCCTCTAAGGTCTATGCCTTAGTGAAGTTCTTTAGCGAATTCGACCACGCTCAGCAGTTCCTCGACGGCGGTCTATTCATGCGCCGGTTGGCCTACTTCCGCCGTGAGGAAAACGCCGAAGGGCGTTGGGACTCGACAGAGGGCACCTGGGCTTGGCTACAAAAGCAAGGCCTGCGAATCCAAATGAATGTCCCTGCCGTGGGGGCGATCAACATCACCGAGCGCGATCTGGCCGCGCCGGTCTCAATGTCGCTGGGTGAACTCGACGACCTCTACATTTATTGCATGTACGCCTACTACATCGAGGCGCCACTGCCCGGCGACGACCTCCGAGACATCTACGGTGAGGACCGTCTGGCGGATCTCGAGGCCGCCCTTCAGGTGGACCCGCGTTGCCTCCGCTTTGGTCCCCACGCGGTCGTGATCCCATGGGGTCTGTTCATGGAGCGCATCAAACAGGCTGCTCGCAGCCAATCGCTGCGCCTCAGTGCAGGCCTTGTGCGCTATTACGACGACGAGGTTTTCAACGGAGAGTTCAAGATCAAGGACGTCCCCTTCCGCAAGCAGAAGCGGTTCGACTATCAGCGCGAATTCAGGATCTGCATTCAGACTCTTGACCACTCACCGATGCCCCGCACCTTCAATATCGAATCTCTGCGTGGGCTGGGTGGCTACATGCCGTCCGAACACGTGCTCAAGGCGTTCAAGCTATCTTTAGCGGACAAAGCCGCCTAGCAGCCTGTCGGACTTAAGAACAAATAAGGAACAAAATGGATGTTTATTTCGTTGATCGCGAATATAGTGAAATATTAAAATACTTCAGAGGATATAATTGACATATTCTTCCGCGAATTTGCCCACTCCGACAGACTGCTAGAGCGGTTTGCGACCAAACGGGATCAATTCCTGTACCATCGTCCCGGCGAAAAAGCTTGTGAAGCAAGGGAAAGTGGCACCGGCGTCCCTGCCGGTGTCCGCCGCCCTGCGGCGGAAACGTTCCCGTCAAGATTGATCCCCTCGGCCGCTCTTGCGCTGCCGGCTTCGCCGGCACACCGGCAGGGACGCCGGTGCCACTGGGATTATTCACAAGCTCGAAAGCGGGGATCGCCCGTGGGGGGGCCCTGGATTCCGGCTGATCCAAGGCAATGACGAGAAAGATCGATGATCCAGTCCGATCGCAAATCGCTCTAGCATCATGGGGAGCGAAGGGGCGCCGAATAGCCGGGCCGGTTGCCGTGGATCATGCAGCGGCGATCATTTCACCGCATTGCCGGAGGTGCGAGCCAGTCCTCGGCGCGCAACCCATCGACACGATTGAATTTCCCAAGGTCGCCGGTGACGACGCGCCATCGGCATCTTAATTACCCAACATCTCATTCATCTGTTCTATCCTGCTTGATATCGTTGCCATATTTTCCGGACTATATTCTTGCTCTTCCTGGGCCTCTTCGAGCCAAGCCTCACTGTAGTACGCCAGATCTGCGTCGGCATTTCCCAAAGCGTCGGTGCACAAATCAATAAGAACTTGTCGTTGCTGATTATATTCCTCCACCAGCGCATTGCCAATTTGCGTAACCGCCGCACGCTCGCCCTGTATGGAAAGGTCATAACAGGTATATCCCCCGAACTCCGCCACCTGTTGCCGGGTGCAGGTGAAAATGGGGCCACCGGGAAGCGTCTGACGCCAGCTGCCGCCCTCGAAGCGCGCGGAGTGAGCCACTTGATTTCCCTTGAGACACAACAACACCCGGGCGCTACCATCCTCTTCCCATCGCGCCAGGAATTGCCCGATCGTCGCAAATTCCGCCCAGTCGACGCCAAAGGTAAGACCGTGGCAATTTTGCGCAGTAAGAGCGGAGTTGACAATATTTGCCGCGTCAAGATTCCATCCCTTGCCCCGCAGCCACTGGACGGCGCGATGCGTGGCCAGAGCCGCCGCGCCTCCGCCGGCCACGGCCAGAACTTCTTGCCAGTCCCTGAACACCAGATTATCGGCGGCGATCCATTCTGCGATAAGAGCCGCATGGGCACCCGGATCAACGTTGGCCGGCAACTCGGCAATCTGCGCCCCGGCGACGGTCAACTGTCGCTGAAGCGGGGCCTCTGCGGTCGATGAACCGGCGGGAGCGGCAAGTTTGGTCGCCTGCACGCGTAAGGCGACCACTGAAGGCTGGGCATTCAGCTTTTTTGCCATGCGCTGCAGGGCGATGATGCGAGGCGGACTGTTTGACTTTGCCGTCGTGTCGGACGCCGCCTGTACGGTGTCCTTGCTGCCGGCAACGATGGATCCGGCTGCGGACTGGGGCGCGAGTGGCATATGGGCGGCCAAGTGGATCGTCCCTTATTCCATGCCTTGGCATTGAGCGGTGGGGAACATGATCGCTTATCGACAGGATGGGCCACAACTATAAAATGCACAAAAGCGTGCATGCTATCCATATGGCGCAATTCGCGTGGCTGACAGCAGCTTTGGCGAGCATGCGGCACCGCCGCCGACCCAAATCCACCGCTATCATCGTTGCCGATTTCCCCTCCTCGGCGGCGCGGGGTCAGTGCGGGTTGTGCGAGGTCTGATGCATCCAGCGGCCTTCGGCCGTCCAGGTGATGCCGTTTCGCATATCGTCGATGTGGACGATGCGGTATCCCGACGACATCATCATCGTCACCGCGGCGGCGATGGCGACGATATCGTCCTTGGCCATATCCTCCGGTGCCGGTGTGCGTAGCCCGGCGGAGTCCGGGACGGATGACGGCGCCGCCTCCGGCGTTCCGGCCGTCTTCTCCGGCGTCCGAAGCCGCCGCGCGGCGGCCGATAGAAGGCGGAACAGTCCATAAAGGCAGGTTGCCGCGCCGATCATGGCGAGGCCGTTGATCATCGTGTCGTTCATGGCAGGCCGGACGGGCTTGGATGGCGCATCTTTCAAGCCGGCGGGGGATGGATCTTCCGCTCCGCCGGTTCCCTCAGCCGTGGACGATCTTGGTTCCCAGCACGGCGAGGAACTGTTCGAGCCAGGCCGGATGGGCCGGCCAGGCCGGCGCCGTCACCAGATTGCCGTCGGTGATGGCCGCGTCGACGGGGATATCGGCGTAGACCCCGCCGGCCAGGGTCACTTCGGGGGCGCAGGCGGGGTAGGCGGACACTTTCCGGCCTGCGAGCACGCCGGCCGCCGCCAGCAGCTGCGGGCCGTGACAGATCGCCGCGATCGGCTTGCCGGCCGCGGCGAAATGGCGCACCAGGGCGAGAACCGCCTCGTTCAGGCGCAGATACTCCGGGGCGCGGCCGCCGGGCACCACCAGGGCGTCGTAAGTCTCGGGCGCGATATCGGCGAAGCTGGCGTTCAGGACAAAATTATGGCCGGGCTTTTCGCTGTAGGTCTGGTCGCCTTCGAAGTCGTGGATGGCCGTCCGCACGCTCTGGCCGGCGGTTTTTCCCGGACAAACCGCATCGACCCGATGTCCGACCATCCGCAGCGCCTGGAAGGGCACCATGGTTTCGTAATCTTCGACGAAATCGCCGACCACCATCAGAATTCGCTTGCCGCCCATGTCCCGTCTCCTACGGCTGGTCCTTGTCGCCCGGGAACTGTACACGAACCGCGAAAAGACCGCACGCCCGCCGACGCTCGCGGTCATGGCTTGGCCGGAGCCGTGCCCACTGCCTGGAATCGTCTGCCCATGCCAAGCTTTCGGCAACCTTTCGAGAGCCTGAATTTCCAAGGCCGGAACGGCGCAAAGTTGCATGGCTGCCTGGAGGGTTAGACCCTAGCTTCTTTATGGCTATTGGGGTATGACATTTCCCCCATGGGGTGCGTTCAGTGGGAGAGGCGCGGATCATGGTAACATTTTGGCTGGAATTCGCCCTTGTCCTGGGGGCGATCCTCATCGGCATCCGCCGCGGCGGCGTCGCGCTCGGCATGATCGGCGGGTTCGGCGTGACGGCCCTGGCCTTCATCTTCAACACTCAGCCGGGCGAGCCGCCGATTACGGTGATGCTGATCATCCTGGCGGTGGTGACGGCGTCGGCCACCCTGCAGGTCGCCGGCGGCCTCGACTATATGGTCCAGAAGACCGAAAAGGTGCTGCGGGCCCATCCCAACCGCATCACCATCCTGGCCCCGCTGTCGACCTTCTTCCTGACCGTCTGCGTGGGGACGGGGCATGCCTGCTATTCGCTGCTGCCGGTGATCGCCGACGTCGCCCTGAAGACGCGCATCCGCCCGGAACGGCCGATGGCGATTTCCAGCGTCGCCGCCCAGATGGGCATCACGGCCAGCCCGGTGGCGGCCGCCGTCACCACCTTCCTGGCCTTCGCCGCCAAGACCTCGCATCCGGTCGGGCTGATGGACATCATCATGGTCACCTTCCCCTCGGGTCTGATCGGCGTCCTGGCGGCGGCCTTCTGGAGCGTCCGGCGCGGCAAGGAACTCGACAAGGATCCGGACTTCCTGGAACGTTGCAAGGATCCCGTTTTCCGCGCCGCGCTCGACGTGTCGGTGACGACCCTGGACAAGCAATTGCCGAAATCCGCCAAGCAGAGCGTGGCGCTGTTCTTCGGCGGCATTTTCACCATCATCGTCTTGTCGATCTTCCCCAGCCTGCTGCCGCATTTCAACGGCAAGGCCATGCCGCTGACCACCCTGGTGCAGATCATCATGCTGTCCTTCGGCGCCTTCATCATGTTCGCCGGCAATGTCAAGGCGGCCGAGATCGCCCGCTCCAGCGTCTTCACGGCCGGCATGATCGCCGTCGTCTCGATCTTCGGCATCGCCTGGATGAGCGATACCTTCGTCAACGGCAACAGCGAATATCTGATCAGCCATATCAAGGAAATGGTCGCCTTCGCACCGTGGACGTTCGGTCTCGCCATGTTCGCCGTCTCGGCCTTCGTCAAAAGCCAGGCGGCGACCCTGACCATCATGATTCCCTTCGGCCTGGTGCTCGGTTTGCCGACCCCCTTGCTGCTCGGCCTGATGCCGGCCAGCTACGCCTATTTCTTCTTCGCCTTCTATCCGAGCGATCTGGCGGCCATCAATTTCGATCGCACCGGAACCACCTGCATCGGCAAATATCTCTTGAATCACAGCTTCATGGTTCCCGGCCTGATCGGGGTCGGGGTTTCTACGGTCGTCGGATATCTCCTGTCCCGAGTCCTCTTCTGACGACCGCGTTCCCCGGCGGCCGGCGCTCCTCCGGCCGTCGGGGCTTTTTCCGGTTCGGGTTCGGCGCCCGCCGTTCCTGACGGCCTCATGAAACCGTTCGGCGTCCTGGCGGGTTGATAGGCTGGGACAGGGTGCGGTTCGTCCGCAAGGTCTCATGGACCCCTTGAGGTATGTTCCCATGCCGGATATCCATCGTCTTGTCGTGGTCGGCGGCGGGGTTGCCGGCGTCGATATCGCCACCCACCTGGCCGGCCGCCAGACCGCTCTGGGAACATTGGCGGTCACCCTGGTCGACCGTGAACCGGCGCATGTGTGGAAGCCGATGCTGCACACCATCGCGGCCGGCACCCAGAACATCTTCCAGCAGCAGACCTCCTATGTGGCGCAGGCGCGGGACCATGGCTTCCTGTTTCAGCCGGGCGAGGTGGCCGGCATCGACCGCGCGGCGCGGCGGGTGTCCCTGGCCCCGCTCCTGACGACGGAAGGGCGGGAACTGCTGGCCGCGCGGTCGCTGGGCTACGACACGCTGATTCTGGCGCTGGGCAGCCGCGCCAACGATTTCGGCACGCCGGGGGTGGCGGAACACTGCCTGACCATCGATTCCCGCAGCCAGGCCATGGCTTTCAACGATGAGGTCCGTATCCGCATCCTGCAATCGCTGGTCCGCGACAGTCCGCTCGGCATCGCTATCGTCGGCGGCGGCGCCACCGGCGTCGAGCTGGCGGCGGAATTGGTCGAACTGGCCGAATTGTCGGAGCATTACGGCGCCTCGGGGGCCGTCAAGAAGGTCAGGATCACCCTGCTGGAGAGCGGCAAACGCCTGCTGGCCGCCTTTCCCGAACGGATCGCCGACGCCGCGCGCCGGCGTCTGGAGAAGCTGGGCGTCGCCGTGCACACGGGAACGCATGTCACGGAGGCGACGCCCGGCGGATTTCGCTTGCAGGACGGCAGCCTGGTCGAGGCCGGCCTGATGGTCTGGGCCGCCGGCGTCAAGGCGCCGGACGTGCTGTCCACCCTGGAAGGGCTGGACCGGGCCCGCGGCAATCAGGTGATCGTCGGCCCCACCCTGCGGACCAGCCGCGACGCGGATATCTATGCGGTGGGCGATTGCGCCAGCCTGCTTCCGGCGGGGCAGGACCGCCCGCTGCCGCCGACCGCCCAGGTCGCCCATCAGCAGGCGCTTTATCTCACCCGGCATCTGCCGGACTTGCTGGCCGGCCGGCCGGCGCCCGACTTCCGCTACCGCGACTTCGGCTCACTGGTGTCGCTGGGCGGCTACGATGCCTTCGGATCGCTGGGCAAGTTCGGGTTCCTGAAGGGCTGGTTCATTCGCGGCCGCGTCGCCCAGCTCGGCCACGCCCTGCTGTACCGCAGCCATCAGGTCCGCCTGCACGGCTTCTGGCGCGGCAGCCTGCTCTGGCTGGTCGACCGCATCAACGCACGCGTCCGTCCTTCGATCCGTCTCGACTGAGACGGACCCGCCCGTCACGAGCCGGCCGCCGTTTTCCTGCCGCCGATGCGCGGCTCTTCGTTCCTGAGCAATCGCCCGATATTGGCCCGGTGCCGAATGAACCCCAGAATCGCCAGGCCGGCCGCCATCACGGCATGGGCCGGGGTGGCGAAGACCAGGGCGACGACGGGTGCCGCCGCCAGGGCCGCCAGGGCGGCCAGCGAGGAAATGCGAAACAGCCCTGCCACCAGCAGCCAGGTGAGGCAGGCCCCCAGGCCGACCGGCCAGGCGGTGACCAGCAGGACGCCGAGCGTCGTGGCGACGCCCTTGCCCCCCTTGAATTTCAGCCAGATCGGAAAATTATGGCCGAGCACGGCGGCGAAGCCGGCGACAAGCCCGGCGTCGACGCCGGCCATCCCCGCCGCCGCCCAGGCGGCGAAGGCGCCCTTGCCGCCGTCGAGGATCAAGGTGGCGGCGGCCAGGCCTTTGTTGCCGGTCCGCAGCACGTTGGTGGCGCCGATATTGCCCGATCCGATGGAGCGGATATCCCCCAACCCGGCCAGGCGGGTGAGAAGCAGGCCGAAGGGGACGGAGCCCAGCAGATAGCCGAGGCCGCCGGCGAGCGGCCAGACGAAATCAGGCATCGGTATCGAAGACCGTGCGTCCGTCGACCACCGTGCGCAGGACACGGCCTTGCAGGGGGCGTCCGTCGAAAGGCGAATTCTTCGATTTGCTGCGGAACTGCTCGGGATCGACCCGCCAGGCGCGGTCGGGGTCGAAAACCAGCAGGTCGGCGGCGGCGCCGGCTTTCAGGCGGCCGGCCGGCAAACCCAGCAGGCGGGCCGGCGCCCAGCTCAGCAGCTCGATCGCCTTGAGCAGCGTCAGATGGCGGTTGTGGTGGAGTTCCAGCGTGACGGCCAGCAGGGTCTCGAGGCCGACGCCGCCGAATTCCGCCTGGGCGAAGGGCAGGCGCTTGGAATCCTGGTCCTGCGGCGCATGGTCGGAGGCGATGGCGTCGATCACGCCGTCCTTGATGGCGGCGACGACGGCCTGGCGGTCGGCCTCGGAACGGAGCGGCGGCGACAGCTTGGAGAAGGTGCGGTATTCGCTGACCGCCAATTCGTTCAGGGCAAAATAGGGCGGCGCCGTGTCGCAGGTGACCGGCAAGCCGCGGTCCTTGGCCCGGCGCACCACCGCGATGCCCTCGGCGGTCGACAGATGGGCGGCGTGATAACGTCCGCCGGTGATTTCCACGAGCCGGATGTCGCGTTCCAGCATGATGGCCTCGGCCGCCGCCGGGATGCCGGACAGGCCGAGCCGGGTCGACAGCTCGCCCTCGTTCATCACGCCGTTTTCGGCCAGGCTGGGCTCTTCCGGGTGCTGGATGATCATCACGCCGAAGGTCGCGGCATAGGACAGGGCGCGGCGCATCACCTGGGCGTTCTCGAT
>JAATGN010000100.1 GCA_015654615.1 Rhodospirillales bacterium | reverse complement strand
TCGTATCCAGCCCAAAGCGTCGCAATAAACGCGGCGTCAAACGCAAGATGAGCAATTTCCCGCTACGCCGTCGTACCGACAAACCTGCGCCGCCGGTCGACATCTCGTCGGCTATCAGAATCGTTAAATGAGCAGTATTGGCCCTAAGCCTGGCGGGGCGCCGGAATCAGGCTCGCCGGCCGTCGTCGGAACGCCCTTGTTCCCGCCGATGCGAAAGCCCGTCGGAACCCTCCGGAGGCCTTGGCGTTACTTTCCTCGAGGGCGACGGGGATTTCGAGCGAATGGACGAGCAGGTCATATCCGAGAGCGACGCCGACAAGCCGCGGCGAACCGAGCCGTCCCATGCGCCATCCTCCGCCCGGAACGGCGGCGGCCGGGACGCGGAGCCGCCGGACAAGCGTTCCCGCTGGCCGCTGATCGCGCTGGGCGTCGTCATCGTCGTGGCGGCGATCGGTGCGGCGATCTACTGGTTTCTTCACAGGGGTCAGGAAACCACCGACGACGCCTATACCGACGGACGGGCGGTGGTGATTTCCGCCAAGGTCGGCGGCTATGTCGCGCAACTCGCCGTCAACGACAACCAATTCGTCCACGAGGGCGATCTGCTGGTGCAGATCGAACAAAAGGACTATGCCGCGGCGCGCGATCAGGCGGCCGGCCAGATGGCCGCCGTCGCCGCGCAGTTGGACGATGCGCGGGTTTCCCTCGCCAAGGCCCAGACGACCTATCCGGCGCAATTGAAGCAGGCCCAGGGACAACAGCTCGAAGCGCAGGGACGGCTTTACCAGGCGCAGCGCGAATTCGACCGCCAGCACCATATCGACCGCGCCGCCACCACGCAGCAGAGCGTCGACAGCGCCGCCGCCAATCTGAAGATCGCGCAGGGACAGGTCGAGGTCGCGACGGCGCAAGTGCAACAGGCCGAACTGATCCGCGAAAACATCGCCCAAACCCAGGCCCGGGTGAAACAGCTGGAAGGACAGCTGCAGCAGGCCCGGGCCGCTTTCGAGCAGGCCGAGATCAATTTCGGCTATACGCAGGTCACGGCGCCGCATGACGGCTGGGTGACGCGGCGCAATGTCGAGAAGGGGACCTTGATTCAGGCCGGCACGCTGATCATGGCGATCGTCCAGCCCGAAATCTGGATCACCGCGAACTTCAAGGAACAGCAACTGAACCGCATGCGTCCGAACCAGACGGCGCGCATCCGGGTCGACGCCTATCCCGACTTGCGGCTGGAAGGGCATGTCGACAGCATCCAACTCGGCTCGGGCACGCGATTCTCGGCCTTCCCGCCGGAAAACGCCACCGGCAATTTCGTCAAGATCGTCCAGCGGGTGCCGGTCAAGATCGTCATCGATCGCGGATTGGCCCCGGGGTTCCCGCTGCCGCTCGGTCTGTCCGTCGAACCGGTCGTCTTTGTGAAATGACCACGGGGGAAAAACCCGACTGGCGGCCGCAGGGCAATCCCTGGTTGATCGCCATGGTGGTGACCCTCGCCGCCTTCATGGAGGTTCTCGACACCACCATCGTCAATGTGTCGCTGCGCCATATCGCCGGCGGCATGTCGGTCAGCTATGACGACGCCACCTGGACCATGACCTCCTATCTGGTCGCCAACGGCATCGTCCTGACCATTTCGGGCTGGCTGGCGCGGACCTTGGGACGGCGGCGCTATTTCCTGATCTGCCTCGGCATGTTCACCGTGGCCAGCGTGCTGTGCGGACTGTCGACCAACCTGGCCGAACTGGTCGTCGCCCGCGCCGCGCAGGGCTTTTTCGGCGGCGGATTGCAGCCGATCCAGCAATCGATCCTGCTCGATACCTTCGGGCCGGCGCAACGGGCCCGCGCCTTCGGCCTGACCGCCGTGGCGACCGTGGTGGCGCCGGCGATCGGACCGGCGATGGGCGGCTGGATCACCGACAATTACAGTTGGCCGTGGATCTTCTTCATCAATGTGCCGATCGGCGTCGTCGCCCTGTTCGGCGTGTTGAATCTGGTGGAAGACCCGCCCTGGGCGAAAGCGCAGGGGTTGCACGACATCGACGGCGTCGGCATCGCCCTGATCGCCCTTGGCCTGGGCTGCCTTCAAATCGCCCTGGACCGCGGCGAGGACGAGGATTGGCTCGGCTCGGGTTTCATCCGGATCTTCGCCTGCCTGGCGGTCGCCGGCCTTCTCGGTTCCGTCGCCTGGCTGCTCTATGCCCGGAAGCCCGTCATCAATATCCGCGTCTATGCCGACAGCAATTTCGCCATGGCCTCGATGCTGATGGCCGCCATGGCCGTGATCCTCTATGGCAGCATCGTGCTGCTGCCCGAGATGGCGCAGACCGTGCTCGGCTACAACGCCACGCTGTCGGGGTTGATCCTGTCCCCGGGGGCGGCCCTGCTGATCGTGTTGATTCCCGTCGTCGTCCAACTGCAGAAGGTGATGCCGACCAAATATGTGATCGCCGTGGGCTTCGTCATCCTGGCGGCGGCGATGTTCTATTCCGGCCGCATTCCGCCCGACGTCAGCTTCGACGAACTGGTGATCATGCGGGCGGCGCAGGCGGCCGGAATGGCCTTCCTGTTCGCGCCGCTGACCACCATCGCCTTCGTCAATATCGAAGCCAAGGACAACGGCGATGCCTCGGCCCTGTTCACCATGTGCCGCAATGTCTCGGGATCGATCGGAATCTCGCTCACCAGCTCGATGATCGTCGAACGAAGCCAGATCCATTCCGCCCATCTCGCCAGCCATATGACGCCGCTCGACCAGGGGTACGCGACGGTGCTCCAGCAATATCAGCAGGCCCTGGCCGCGATGGGCGGCCGGGACGCCATGGCGGGCGGCGACGCGGCCTTATACCTGCTCCATCAGACCTTCCAGAACCAGGCGGCCGTCCTGGCCTATTCCGATCTGTTCGTTTTCGCCGGCGTCGCCGCGCTGTGCGTCCTGCCCTTCGCCTTGTTCCTCACCAACAAGACCGGCGGGAGCGGCGCACATGCGGGCTAGCGGCTGCCTGGCGCTGGGCCTGCTGGCGGCGGCGCTGCTGCCGGCCTGCACCTTGGGGCCCGACTATCGGCCGCAGCATCCGCCGCTCCCCCTGTCCTGGCTGGGCAGGGCGCCGGAAACGCCGGTGATCAGCGAGCCGGTGGCCGAACCGATCACGCCCGATTGGTGGACGGCGTTCGGCGATCCGGCGCTGACGGCCATCGAGACCCGCGTCGCGGCGGCCAACCTGGATGTCAGGACGGCGACCGTCCGCCTGGCCGAAAGCCGGGCGCAGCGCAAGATCACCGGCGCCGGCCAATTTCCCCAGGTCAATGGGCAGGCCCTTTATCAGCGGCTGAAACCGAGCGCCAAGGGCATCGTCGGCACGCTGGAACAGGGCAACGGCCCGCCGTCCAATTCGATCCCATCGAGCGATCTGTGGCAATATGGCTTCGACGCCACCTGGGAACTCGATCTGTGGGGCCGGGTGAAGCGCTCGATCGAGGCGGCCGATGCCGAAATCGAGGCCTCGGCCGAGGCGCGGCGCGACACGCTTCTGTCGGTGCTGGCCGAAGTGGCGCGCGATTATCTGCGGCTGCGCGGCATACAGACCCAATTGCGGATCAGCCGGGACAATCTGGCTACCGCCGAAGACATTCTGGCCCTGACCCGCAAACGCGCCGCCGACGGCCTGAGCAGCGAGGTCGATGTGGCCACCGCCGGCGCGCAGGCCGCCGTCATCAATGCCGATATTCCCCTCCTGGAGCAGCGGGAGGCGCAGGCGATCAACCAGTTGAGCTTTCTCCTGGCGCAACCGCCCGGAACGCTGGCGGACGAACTGTCCACGCCGCGTCCGGTCCCGCCGCCGCCGCCCAGCGTGCCGGTCGGGCTGCCGTCCGAACTGGCGCAGCGCCGCCCCGATATCCGCCAGGCGGAGGCCGAACTGCATGTCCAGACCGCGCAGATCGGCGTCGCCAAGGCGAATTTCTATCCCAGCATCACGCTGAGCGGCAGCCTCAGCCTGCAAGCCACGACATTCGCCAATCTGGCCAATTGGGATTCGCGCAACGAATCCATCGGTCCCTACATCAGCATACCCATTTTCCAGGGCGGGCGGTTGGCCGGCAATCTGCAGCTGACCGAGGCCCGACAGCAGGAAGCGGCGCTGAAATACCAGCGGACCGTGCTGGCGGCCTGGGAAGAGGTGGTGGATTCCCTGATCGCCTATCAGGCCGAACAGCGCCGCCGCATGGACATCGTCCGCGCCATCGAAGAGAACCGTCGCGCCCTGCGGCTGGCCCGCGAACAGTATGGCAACGGCGTCGCCAGCTTCCTGCAGGTGCTGACCGCGCAGCAGCAGGTGCTGGCCACCGAACAGCAGGAAGCGGACAGCACGACGACGATCTCGACCAATCTCGTCGCTCTCTACAAAGCGCTCGGCGGCGGCTGGCAGACCAGCTTTCCCGAGGCGGAGAGGCCGGCCGAGCCCCCGGGGCCGTCGTCAGCCGGCGACAAGGACCGGTGATCGGCCGCCCGGCGTTCCGCGACGGCCGAATCCCGGCATGAGCGTCACCGGCGAATTTTCGTGACGAACTGATCCACCTGAACGGCCAACTGGTCCGATTGCCGGGTCAAGTCGCCGGCTTTGGCCAGAACGCCCTGGGTGGCTTCGCCGGTCTGGTTGGCCAGATCGGTCACCGAGGCCATGTATTTGTCGGCCCCGTCCGCCCCGCTGGCGACTTCGTGAACGTTGCGGGAGATCTCCTGGGTCGCGGCGCGTTGCTCCTCGACGGCGGCGGCGATCGCCGAGGTGATTTCGCTGATCTTTTCGATGGTCGTTCCGATCCCCTGGATGGCCGCGACGGTATCCTTGGTGGAACTTTGCACCGCGGCGATTTGCGCCGAGATATCCCCCGTCGCCTTGGCCGTCTGATTGGCCAAATTCTTCACTTCGCCGGCCACCACGGCAAATCCCTTGCCCGCCTCGCCGGCGCGCGCCGCTTCGATCGTCGCGTTCAGCGCCAGCAGATTGGTCTGGCTGGCGATGTTGTTGATCAGCTTGATCACGTCGCCGATCCGATTGGCCGCCTCGGCCAGGCCAAGGACCAAGGCGTTGGTTCTGTCGGCCTCGCTCACCGCGCCGTGGGCGATCTCGGTCGACTGGGCGACCTGACGGCCGATCTCGAGAATCGACGAGGACAATTCCTCGGTCGCCGCCGCCACCATTTGCGTGTTCTTCCCGACATGTTCGACCGCGGCCAGGGCCGCCTTCGATTGCCCGGCGGTCTGCTCGGCTTCCGAGGCCATCACCTGGGCGGTCGCCTTCAAGTCGGCGGCGGACGTCGCCACGGTCTTCACCAAAGCCGAGACTTTCCGTTCGAATTCGTCGGCGCTCTCGTTCAGTTGCTCGGCCGCGGTTCCATTTGCCGCATCGATATAGACCGCGGTGAAAATTTCGAGATCGAAAATCACCACTTTATTGATGGCTGAAATAACCTTTAAAAGTTTTTCCGGTTTTTTTCGATAAATCGGGATCGATTTTTCGATTATTTTATTGCAGACCACCGTCCAAAAAACCATGTACCAGTGGATGCTCAATCCACTTTTCTGACGACCTTTCCCCATTTCCGCGGATTTGTGGAAATATTCGTCGGAGAACGTTCCGGAAAAGACGCCGTCGACCCAATGATCGATCTGGCTTCGCTTGGCGTCGTCGAGATTGGCCGATCGATAGGCGGCCTTGACCTCTTCATGGCGCAAAATCTGCGAATAGGCCGCCGTTATGATCTCGTCGATGTGGCTGGCGACGGTCGGGCGAAGCTCGCGCAGAATATTTCGAACCTCCTGATCGATCCCCATCGCCTCAAGATGATCACGGTTGTTCATCGGCGCGCCGATTTTGATTTCCTTCGGACCCGCAGCCTGGGAAATCTCTTCATGTCGAGACATCAGACCTCCTTCGCTTTACGATAGTGATCGCATAATAAATATCCACGAACTATAACTCTATCCATATGATTGTCCTGTTGTAAATAAATTACATACATTAATGTGAAGTTATTATTACTGAGGCATGGGCCGTTCCTCATCCGGCGCGACAGTTCCCGCTTGCCGAGAATCGAGCGAATTCGCCTCGCGTATTGCGCATTCTCGGATATATTCGTTCGCGCAAGTCGACCGGCAGACGGAATCCGACGATTGCCGGCTTCCAGCCGAAGGGTTCGGTTGCAGAGCGGTTCCCGATAAACTAATATATCAGATATGTTAATGATCGGAGGCTGATGCGGCGTTCCAGGACGTTTGGTGGGGATCCATTCCAGCCATCCGGTCGTTTGTGTGTGGGGGGCCTTGCGGTGACGGCCTTGTCGTCGTCGCAGTTGCCGTTTCAGGCACTCGGACCGCCCTCCACCGGAAGTGCCGATTGTCGAATTCATCCCATAAAAGCAACGTTCCCACGAGGAGGAAACATGAATTTCCATCTGAAATCACTCTCGGCGGCCGCGATCGCCGGCCTGTTTGCCGTGTCGGGCGCCCAGGCCCGCGAGTTCCGCTCGGCCGACATTCAGCCGATGGATTATCCGACGGTCATGACCGAGATTCAGATCGGCAAGGTCCTGTCGGAGAAGACGGGGGGCAATTACACCATCAAGGTCTATGGCAACAGCACGCTGGGTTCCGAGAAGGACACCGTCGAACAGGCGAAGCTGGGCGCGCTGGACATGGTGCGGGTGAGCACCGGCGCCTTCCAATCCATCGTTCCCGAGACCATCATTTTGTCGCTGCCGTTTCTCTATCGGGACGCCGACCATCTCCGCAAGGTCCTCTACGGTCCGATCGGCGAGCGTGTTCTTGCCAAGTTCGAAAAAGCGGGCTTCGTCGGTCTGGCTCTGTGGGAGGCGGGGGCGCGCAGCATCTATGCCAAGAAACCGGTGCGCAATCTGGCCGATGTCAAGGGAATGAAAATTCGCGTGCAGCAGTCCGACTTGTGGGTCGATCTGATCCGGGCGATCGGGGCCAATCCGACCCCGATTCCGGCGGGCGAGGTCTTCACGGCCCTCAAGACCGGCCTGGTGGACGCCGCGGAAAACAACTATCCGACCTACGAGACGTCCCATCACTACGAAGCGGCTCCCATCTTCAGCGAGACCCAACATGTGATGGCTCCGGAAGTCCTGGTCTTCTCGAAGAAGGTCTGGGACACCCTGAGCGATACCGAGCGGCAGAACATCCGGGCGGCCGCCAAGGAAACCGTTCCCTATTACGTCGATCTGTGGACCGCCAAGGAGCGCGCCTCCAAGGAGATCTTGACGAAGGCCGGCGTGCAATTCGTCAATGACGTCGATCGGGCTCAGTTCGTCGCTGCCGAAAAGCCGTTGTGGGAGAAGATGGCCAACACGCCGGAATTGAAGCAGCTCCTCGACGACATCGTCAACACCAAGTGAGGCAAGATCAGGCGGTCTGATCGATCTTTTCACGGTTCCCCGAAGGCGCCAGCGGCGCGTCTTCGGGGCGGCCCGCGGCGATGGAGGCCGATCGTCCCGGTTTTCCACCCGCACGGCACGTGCTATGTCATTGGCGCCCGGACATCTTCCCTATCGAAGAAGAGGCCAATGCGCTTTCCGTTCTTTTTCGCTCTTCTGACCGTCGTGGCCGTGGTGTTGTCGGCCGGTCCGATGGCGTCCCGGACTTTCGCCGCCAATCGCTCGGCCGCCGAGATCTTCCGCGATTGCCCCGACTGTCCGGAAATGGTGGCGATCCCTTCGGGGCAATTCCTGATGGGCAGCCCTGCTTCCGAGCCCGGGCGCTTCGACGCCGAGGGACCGCAGCATTCCGTATCGGTCCGCGCCGTCGCTTTCGGTCAACATTTGGTGACGGTTCAGGAATTTTCCGTCTTCGTGCGGGAAACCGAGTATGACGTCGGGCCCTGCGACTGGCCGTCCGGAACCAACTGGCAGTCGTGGGGATTCGTGCCGCAAGGGCCGGTGGTCTGCGTCAGCTGGCGCGATGCCCAGGCCTATATCGCCTGGCTGAACGCCAAAGTGCGCAAACAGTCACCGGCCGCGTCGGCCGGTCAAGCCGGCCCCTATCGTCTGCCCAGCGAAGCCGAATGGGAATATGCGGCGCGCGCCGGGACGGCGACGGCGCGCTGGTGGGGCGAGGCGATTGGAGTCGGCAAGGCCAACTGCAATGGCTGCGGCAGCCCTTGGGACAACAAGCAGATCGCACCGATCGGCAGCTTTCCGGCCAATCCCTTCGGGCTGTTCGACATGCTGGGCAACGTCTGGCAATGGACCGACGATTGCTGGAACGAGAGTTATGCCGGCGCGCCGAACGACGGCAGCGCCTGGCGGTCGGGAGACTGCGGCAAGCGCGTGCTGCGCGGCGGGTCGTGGAGCAATCTGCCGAAATTCGTCCGTGCAGCGGCGCGCAGCCGGGACGATGTGGGGAGCCGCAGCCACGATTATGCCGGCTACGCCGGATTTCGTGTCGTCAGGACCTTGCCGTAAGGCTGGTCGGACGACAAGCCCGCGGTCGCGGTCACTGGGTGACGTCTCGGGGATTGATGTCCAGGACCACATCGTGAAAGGCGTCATAGCGTCCGGGCGGCAGCTGCAGCGGAGACGCGACCTGCACGGCGCGGCGCACGCTGTCGGCGACGGAACGGAACGAGGGATCGGTCGCATACCGCGGGTCGCTGACGAGATCCGCCGCTCGCACGCTGCCGTCGGGTTCCAGCACCACATGGACCGAGACGGCGATATCGACGGATCCCAGGGTCTGCACGTCGAATTCCAGATGCCGTTCGATCTGGGCGCGCAGGAAGTCCTTGATGCCCTGCGCCGTTCGCCAGCCAAAAGCCGCGTCGCCGTCGGTCAGGGCGACGCCCGACTCCGATTGGCCGCTTTGGGGACGGGGCGGCGGGCTGACCCGCGCACGCGGAATCCGGCTCGTCTTCGAGCGCAGGGGAAGCGTCGTCGTGTCGGCGGGCGGCGTCGGTTTTTTCTTGGGGGCGATGTCGGACAGGGGGACCGGAACGGGCGGATCGGCGATGGTGAGCTCCGATGACTTTTCCTGCGGCTGCTCCGGTTTTCCGGAAAGGGCCGCCGCCGCCCCGGGCGCCCCTTGCGAGACGATATCGATGGGCAGCGCTTCGAAAAGCTGCGGCGCCGGCATCGTCCGAGGCGGAAGACCGAAGAAAATCATCAATGCGGCAAGGCCATGCAGGAGAAGGGAGCCGAGCATGCCCCGGCGGGACCAATCGATGCGTTGGCGGTAGGCGGCTTGCCACCAGGCGTGGAGCGTCATGTCGCTTCGAGACACGGTGTGCATAACGGCATCTTGCGATGATGGTCCCATGCCGGGAGTGGTCATGGATTATTGTCTCGAACGGCGAAAATCGATTGTCGGGCCGATTCACCCGGCGCCTGGGGACCCAAGCGTCAGGATCGGACCATGAGGATATGCTCCCTATCGAAGCGTTTCACGAAATGGCGAGACCTTTCACGTCGCGGCCGAAAAAATTGATCCGTTCGCCGATGGCCCGGGCGGCGGCGGAGACGCATTTGCGGTCGCTCCGGATCGAGTTGGCTCGTTCTTTGTGGAAATTGTATGACGCGCCGGAGGACAGGCCCGGTGTCGGGGCGATGGGGCGATAAGCCGGCGGGAGCGGCGCAGCAAGGGAGTTCCCGCCAGGAATCCCGCTGTCGAGCGGCGGCCGTCCCTTGGGGCAAGCCGCCATTCCCATTGTCGGTCAGGGAGAGAGATTGAGCGGTTCCAATGTCACCGGGCCATGGCGGAACGGAATCCAGTCCTTGTATTCGGGGCGGAACTGAAGGCCGTAGGGAGACTTCAGAAACACCTTGGGCGGATTGCCGCCTTCGTTCTTGGTCTTCTCGACGTCGACGAGATTGGACGGAATGAAGACCTTGTCGAAGATTTCCTGAATGCTGACCTCATGTCCCGCCGCCTTGGCATAGTCTCGGGCAGCCTCGCTCAGCTTCCAGGCCTCTTCCACTTTCTCGTAGCTCATGCGGCACCTTTCGTCTGCTGTCGACACCATCGACATAATGCAGCCGACAGTCTGCGCAAGCCGTGCCGACTTGGCAAGCATGCGTCGCGGAATATGTCGGACTGCAAGGAGATTAGAGCGGCGTGCGTCAAATCTGACGCCCGCCGCTCCAGCGGCCATTGAGGCCGCGGCCAAGCGCGCGGAGGCGCGCGCCCGGCGAGGGACATCAAGAAAAGCCGGAGCGTGATGCCGATTTAAGGCATCGCGCTTTAAGGGCCTGGGACGGAATAACCGGACCAGGCCCCGAAGCCCCCTTCGCGCCCGCCACGGTTCAGGCGCGCCAGCGAACCACCTCGGCCAAGGCCAGTTCCAGATGGTAAAGCACGCGGATCGGCATCTCGACCGGCCGCTTGCGTCCGTCGCGTTCGAGCTGATTGCAGAAGAAGCCGGTTTCCGGATCGACGTAGCAGCGGAACAGCAGATCGAGGAAACCGTCGAGCCGGGTCTTCGCGTCCTCGTCGTCCAGGAATTCGGCCCGCGCCACGAAAGCCTTGATGGCCTCGGTCTGCGGCCACATCAATTTGGTCGCGGCGAGCACATGGCCGGTTGCATCGACGGCATCGAATGCCAGTTGTGGCTTATCCCGGTCGATGCCGTGGGCGAGGGCGAAACGATAGAAGTTTTCGGCGATCGGCAGCACGCTGTCGTCGCCGGTCAATCGGCGGTGGTGCAGCAAAGTCCACACCCATTCGAAATGACTGCCCGGTTCTCGCCCGGCGGCGGCGATCGGCGTCCAGTCGGCGTCGAACTGTTCGATCAGCGACCCGTTGGTCGGATCGATGAATTTCCCGCGCAGCAATTCGACCAAGGCGGCCGCGCGCCGCAGCCAACGCCCGGGCGCGCCGGCACTTTCGCCCGATTCCTCGGCCAGGATGTGGCAGGCTTCCAGCAGATGCATATGCGGGTTCTGCCGGCGCGGCAGGCTGCCCAGGGTGTCCTCGACAAAACCGCCGGCCAGCGAGGCCAATCGGGTTTCCATGAAACGCATGGTCGTCTCGGCCAATTCCAGGGCGCGGTTCTCGCCGGAAGCGCGGTGGTACCAGCCGAGACCGAACAGGACGAAACCAAGATCGCCCAGGTCGGCCCGGCTATCCAGGGGAGTCCCGTCGGCGTTCAGGGTCCGATAGAATCCGCCGGCCGGATTGGCGCAGCGCCGGACCAGATAATCGAAGCCATGGCGGGCGGCGGCCAAACCGGGACCCTGCGGGTCGAGGACGGCGGCATGGCTGAAGCAATAGATCAGCCGCCCGGTCGACAAGGTGCTTTTGCGAGGCTTGGGATCGATGCCGAAGGTGGGGGTCAGGAACTCGACATAGCCTTCCTCGCCGGGGCGCAGCGCTATTTTGGCGTAGGAGGGAAGCGCGATCTGATTGAGCCAT
>JAATGN010000205.1 GCA_015654615.1 Rhodospirillales bacterium | reverse complement strand
GTCTTCCTGACCGGTTCGGACACGTCGTCGAATGCGCTGTTCTGCGCGCTGCAGGGCACCACCGCCCAGCAGATCGGCGTCAGCGACATCCTTCTGGTGGCGGCCAACACCACCGGCGGCACCATCGGCAAGATGATCTCGCCGCAATCGATCGCCGTCGCCTGCGCCGCCGTCGGCATGGTCGGCCGCGAATCCGAGCTGTTCAAGTTCACTTTGAAGAGCAGCCTCTTCTTCGTGATCATCGTCGGCATCCTGACCACCATCCAGGGTTACCTGCTGCCAGGCACCATTCCCTGATGCCTCGGAGGGCCGCCTTCCGGCGGCCCTCCGGCCCATCCGACCCATGGCGCCGCGGCCGAAGGAAGCCGCGGCGTTTTTGTCTCCGGCGCGCAAAGCCTGCGATGTCGGCATCTTTCCGTCAAGACTAGAGCGGTTTGCGACCAAACGGGATCAATCCCTGTACCATCGTCCCGGCGAAAAAGCTTGTGAAGCAAGGGAAAGTGGCACCGGCGTCCCTGCCGGTGTCCGCTTCATCAAGGGGCCACTTAAGCCCGAGCGACGCTTGAGCCTGCCGAAGCCGGAGGCGAAGGCATCGCATGCGGCCTGATGGAACGCTTCATTTTAAACGAAGCGTTCCACTAGGACTTCGGCCGCATTGACGAGGGACCGCCCGACGCAGCAAGATCACCGGACCATTTTCCCAATCGCCGATCATGAAAGAGGAACGTCGCCGTGACAAATTGGATCTCCTCTGGCCGTCTTTCGATCGCCAAGGTTCTCTTCGATTTCATCAATACGGAAGTCCTGCCGGGAACCGGCATCGCGCCGGCGGACCTGTGGTCCGGACTGGATTCGATCCTGGCCGATCTGGCGCCGCGCAACCGCGCCCTTCTGGCCCGCCGCGACGAGCTTCAGGCCACGATCGACGCCTGGCACCGCGAGCGCCGCGGCAAGGTTTTCGATCCGGCCGCCTATCGCGCCTTCCTCGCAGAAATCGGCTATCTGCTGCCCGAGGGGCCGGATTTCACGATCGGCACCAGCCAGGTCGATCCTGAAATCGCGACGATCGCCGGACCGCAGCTGGTGGTGCCGGTGATGAACGCCCGCTACGCCCTGAATGCCGCCAACGCCCGCTGGGGCAGCCTGTACGACGCCCTCTACGGCACCGACGCCATCCCCGCCACCGACGGCGCCGATGCCGGCAAGGGATACAACCCGAAGCGCGGCGCCCAAGTCATCGCCGCCGCGCGCGACTTCCTCGATGCCGCGGCGCCCCTGGCCGCCGGATCGCATCACCAGGCCACGGCCTATCGCATCGTCGACGGCCGCCTGAGCGTCGCCCTGGCCGACGGCGGCAGCAGCGGATTGGCCGCCCCCGATAAATTCGCCGGTTTCCATGGCGCGACCGACCAGCCGTCGCTGATCCTGCTGGTCAATCACGGCCTGCATGTGGAAATCCACATCGATGCGTCCCATCCGATCGGCCGGGACGATCCGGCCCATGTCAGCGACGTCGTCCTCGAATCGGCCGTGACCACCATCCAGGATATGGAAGATTCCATCGCCGCCGTCGACGCCGAGGACAAGGTCCTGGCCTATCGGAACTGGCTGGGCCTGATGAAGGGAACCTTGACGGCGTCCTTCCCGAAGGGCGGCAAGACGGTGGATCGCGCCCTGAACGCCGACCGCACCTACATCGGCGCCCAGGGCGGCAGCCTGAGCCTGCCCGGACGCAGCCTGATGCTGATCCGCAACGTCGGCCATCTGATGACCATCGACGCCGTCCGCCTGGGCGACGGCGGCCCGGCGCCGGAGGGGATCCTCGATGCCTTCTTCACCTCGCTGATCGCGCTGCACGACATCCGGGGCGGCCGGCGCAACAGCCGGGCCGGTTCCGTCTATATCGTCAAGCCGAAGATGCACGGCCCCGAGGAAGTGGCCTTCGCCAACGACCTGTTCGGCCGGGTCGAGGCGGTGCTCGGCCTGGCGCCCAATACCGTCAAGATGGGCATCATGGACGAGGAACGGCGCACCACGGTCAATCTCAAGGAATGCATCCGGGCGGCCCGCGAGCGGGTGGTGTTCATCAATATTTTTTTTAACGATCCCGCCGCCGCCGAGATCTACACCTCGATGGAAGCCGGCCCGATGATCCGCAAGGGCGACATGAAGGG
>JAATGN010000450.1 GCA_015654615.1 Rhodospirillales bacterium | reverse complement strand
TCCAGGGGGCACCCCACGGGCGTTTCCGAGACTCCCGGATCCCCGCTTTCGAGCTTGTGAAATAATCCCAGTGGCACCGGCGTCCCCGCCGGTGTGCCGGCGAAGCCGGCAGCGCAAGAGCGGCCGAGGGATCGATCTTGACGGGAACGTTTTCCGCCGCACAAGCGGCGGACACCGGCAGGGACGCCGGTGCCACTTTCCCTTGCTTCACGAGCTTTTTCGCCGGGACGATGGTACAGGGATTGATCCCGTTTGGTCGCAAACCGCTCTAGCCGGCCATGGCGAAATCAAAAAAGCCCACAAATCCAAAGGACAGCGGGCTTTTTTTATCGCTATGGATGAAGCGTGGAATCAGCTGCCCGGTTGGGCGTCGTCCTTGGTCTTGGAATTGAACTTGCCGATGTTGCCGAGCAATTGCTCGAGGACGGACATGTCATGCCCGGCCGTCGGCGTTTCGCGCGCCACCATGGTGACGTCCTTGCCATCCTGCAAAGTCAATTTATGGACGTCGGTGACGGTGCCGGAGCGGTCGAAGTCGATGATCACGACCTGACGCTCCAATTCCTCGGGCTTGAAGAAGGCGACGGTTTCGATCTTGCTGCTGATGTAATACCAGCGGTCGTCGCCGAACACCGACGTGCTGGCCGGCGTGCCGAGCAGCGCGGTGACGTCGTTCTTGGTGAAGCGGCCCGGTTTGACTTCCGCCAAACGTTCGGGCGCCGGCATATTGCCGCGCAGATCGACGACGGGTTCACAGGCGGTGGTGGCGCCCAGAAACGTCATGACCAACAGGAAACGAATGGACTTGGACTGCATCTTGCCCCGAATTATGATAACCGCCCTGACACCGCCTGCGAGGCCGCGTTTTGCGAGCTGCTCGTTGACGGGCCGGCGGCACGGCCGATAGTGTACAGAAGGTGCACTTGCATACGGTCCCTTGTCAATCGTCCCGGTGAAGCTTTTCCCTGAGGGCCTGTTGATGGATTCTCGAATCAGGGCCTTTGAGCCCGAGCGGCGTTTGAGCCCGTTGCAGCGGAGCGGAAGCGTCATATCGAACCGAAGGGCTCATCCGGAAATGACGCAGTTATTTTCGGACGAGCCCAGAGGGCTTTCAAGCGGCGACGCATCGCGCTAACCTGCTGGCGACTCGAGGCAACTCCGGAAGGAGCGGCCGTTCGTCGAAAATGGATCGGTCGGAATGTCCCTTCGCTCATTTTTTACCCGTGGCAACACCGAGAGCGCGGCTCGCGATCTTTACGCGGCGGCGGTCGTCCAGGCGCGACGGGAGGAATTCTATCTCTCTCTCGGGGTGCCCGACAGCGTCGACGGCCGTTTCGACCTGCTGGCCCTTCATGTCTTCCTGCTGCTGCACCGGCTGGGCAAGAGCGGCAAGCCGGCCAGGGCTTTGTCGCAAGCGGTGTTCGACCTGATGTTCGCCGATATGGACGCCAATCTGCGCGAGATGGGGGTCTCCGACCTGGCCGTCGGCGGACGGGTGAAAACCATGGCCAAGGCCTTTTTCGGCCGCATCGGCGCTTATGAGCCCGGTCTGGAAGCGGACCGGGCGGATCCGGCCCTGCTCAAGCAGGCCCTGGTGCGCAATCTTTATCGCGGAGCGCCGGTCGGCGACCCGGTGCTGACCGCGCTGGTGGCCTATATTCGGCGCGAGGACGGGGCGCTTGCCGCCCAGTCGCTGGACGATTTGCAGGACGGACGGGTGTCCTTCGGCGCGCCGCCGCCGCCCGATCCGGTGCTGCCGTGATCGCGCTCGAATTTTCGCGTCCGGTCCTGGTCGAGCGGCTGGGCCACGACGAACGGACCTATGACATCGAGGCCAATACCGAAGAACGGGCCGCGCTGGCGGCGCGTTACGGTATCCTGGCCGTCGAGACGCTGACGGCGCGGTTGCGGCTGACGAGGACGGGAAGCACGAGAGTGCGGCTGAGCGGACGGTTTTCGGCCGATGTGGTGCAGTCCTGCGTCGTCAGCCTGGAGCCGGTGGCGGCGCATCTGGAAGAGGACTTCGCGCTGACCTTCGCCACCGAGAAGGACGACGATCCCGACGAGGTGGTGGTGATCATGGACGACGAAGATCCGCCCGAACCGATCGAAAGTGGTATCATCGATCTGGGAGAGGCGGCGGCCGAGCACTTGGCCCTGGCCCTCGATCCCTTCCCGCGGGCGGCGACCGCGGCCTTCGACGCCGGCGACGAGCCGGCGCGAGATCCGCCCGCCAAGGCCTCTCCCTTCGCCGCTTTGGCGTCCTTGAAGAAGAAATAACGGTGTTGCGTCCGAAAAAGGGCCTTTCCGGCAAGGCATCGCCGATGCACAGCAAATAGTACCGGATTAGGCTTGCTCCTCTGGCAGTTTTTCGTTAAGAAAGGCGCCTTTCCGCTTTTGCCCCCGGCAGAGAGTAACTCAAATGGCTGTCCCAAAGAAAAAGACCTCGAAATCCCGCCGCAACATGCGCCGTTCCCACGATGCCCTGAAGGCTGTCGGTCATGTGGAATGCGCCAACTGCGGCGAACCGAAACTTCCCCACCACGTGTGTGGCTCCTGCGGTCACTATGACGGGCGCGAAGTGGTTGCCGAATCCGGAGCCGCCGCCTAACATCGCTTCCGTTTCCGATTCCCGAGGATAGCGAGATTGACAGGGCGTGTAACGATATCACTGGACGCCATGGGGGGGGACAATGCCCCAGGCGTGGTCGTTCAGGGCGTGCAGATTGCGCGCAACCGGTTGCCGCACGTCGACTTTCTCCTGTTCGGCGACCAGGCGAAGCTCACGCCTCTGCTTGATCTGGCGCCGGAGCTGAAAGCCTGTTGCCAGCTGCGCCACACCGATCAGGCGGTGAAGGGCGACGACAAGCCGTCGCAGGTTCTGCGCCAGGGCCGAAAGACCAGCATGTGGCTGGCTGTCGACGCCGTGGCGCGGGGCGAGGCGGCGGGCGTCGTGTCGGCCGGCAATACCGGCGCGATGATGGCCGTGTCGAAATATGTGCTGCGCATGCTGCCCGGTATCGACCGCCCGGCTATCGCCGGGTTTTTTCCGACCGAGCGGGGCGAAAGCGTCATGCTCGATCTGGGCGCCAATGTCGATTGCGATGCCAACAATCTGGTGGAATTCGCCGTGATGGGCGAAGTGTTCGCCCGTATCGTGCTGGGCATCGAGCGCCCGACGGTGGGGTTGCTCAATGTCGGTTCGGAAGAAATGAAGGGCAACGACTCGGTCAGGACGGCCGCGTCGATTCTGCGCCAGGGCAATTTGCCGCTGACCTTCTATGGTTTCGTCGAAGGCAACGACATTGCCGGCGGCGCCGTCGATGTGGTGGTGAGCGATGGCTTCACCGGCAATATCGCCCTGAAAAGCGCCGAAGGCCTGGCCAAGCTTTATACGCGGTTCCTCCGCGACGCCTTCTCCAGTTCGTGGCTGGCCCGCTTGGGCTATCTGCTGGCCCGCTCGGCCCTGGTCAAGGTGAAGCTGCGGACCGATCCCCGGCGCTACAACGGCGCCATGTTCCTGGGGCTGAACGGCATCGCCGTGAAAAGTCACGGCGGGACCGACGCGGTGGGCTTCGCCAACGCGATCGGCGTGGCGGCCGAACTGGTCACGCATGGTTTCAACGACCGCATCAAACAGGAATTGGAACGGCTGAAGGCCGTCGAGGACTCACCTGCACAGGCGGCCGCGATCTGATGTCGCTGATTCGTTCTCGCATCGTCGGCGTCGGCGCCTATTTGCCTGATCGCGTGCTGACCAACGAGGATCTGGCCAAGCAGGTCGACACCACCGACAGCTGGATCGTCGAAAGAACCGGCATCCGCCAGCGCCACATCGCCGATCCCTCGCAGCACACCTCGGACCTGGCCATCGCGGCGGCGGAGCGGGCCCTGGCCTCGGCGGGCCTCGGCGGCAGCGATGTCGATCTGATCGTCCTGGCGACGGCCACCCCGGACAATACCTTCCCCTCGACGGCGACCCGCGTCCAGGCGGCCCTGGGAATGACCGGAGGGGCCGCCTTCGATGTCCAGGCGGTCTGTTCCGGCTTCATCTTCGCCCTGTCGGTGGCGGACAATTTCATCAAATCCGGGCAGGCCCGGACCGCCTTGGTGATCGGCGCGGAATGCTTTTCGCGAATCCTCGATTGGAGCGACCGGTCCACCTGCGTCCTGTTCGGCGACGGGGCCGGGGCGGTGGTTTTGCGGGCCGAGGAAGGGCGCGGCGACAATCGGGACAATGGGATCCTGTCGACCCATATCCATTCCGACGGACGGCATTACAAGCTGCTGCACGTCGACGGCGGGCCCTCCACCACGCAGACGGTCGGGCATCTTCGCATGGAAGGCCGCGAGGTCTTCCGCCATGCCGTGGTCAATCTCGCCTCGGTCGTGCAGGAGGCCTTGGAAGCCAACGGTCTGACGGCCGGCGCCCTCGACTGGATCGTGCCGCATCAGGCCAACAAGCGAATCATCGAGGGAACCGCCCGCAAGCTGGGCATGTCCCTGGACCATGTGGTGATCACCGTCGAGCGCCATGCCAACACTTCGGCCGCCTCGGTCCCCTTGGCCTTGGCCGAGGCCGTGGAGGATGGCCGTATCAGGCCGGGCCAATTGGTGCTTCTCGAGGCCATGGGCGGCGGCTTTACCTGGGGCGCCGCGCTGGTTCGTCTCTAAGGACCCGTCGCGAATAATCGCTTCAGGTCCTTCGTTTTAATATGACGCCTCCGCGCCGCTCGGGCTTACGGGCCTGATACCCACAGACGGTGAACGGTCTTTTCGGCCCGTTGCAACGAACCCTTCCATCCCTTTGATATTGACGGCTTTCTGGCAAGAGGGTACGGTCTTCTCCGAAGATTAGATCGGGGTGAGCGGCATGGCGGAGCGAACGATTACGCGTGCGGAGTTGAGCGAAGCGGTCTACCAGGAGGTTGGCCTGTCGCGCAACGAGTCGGCCGATTTGTTGGAACTGGTCTTGAGCGAGATTTCCAAGGCTCTGGCCCAGGGCGAAGCGGTGAAGATCTCTTCGTTCGGCAGTTTTTCGGTGCGTTCGAAAGGCCAAAGGCTTGGCCGCAATCCGAAAACGGGCGAAGAAGTGCCGATCATGCCGCGCAAGGTGATGGTCTTTCGCCCATCGCAATTGCTGAAAAACCGCATCAACGACGGCCTGTCCAAGGTGGCTGTGGGTCGTAAGACAACGACGTGATCGAGGCAGACGGCAACGAATCCGCGGTTGCCCGCAAACCGGTCAAGTCCGAGGCGGCCTTCCGCACCATCAGCGAGGTCTCAGAGGATCTCGAGGTGCCGCAGCATGTCCTCAGATTCTGGGAAAGCAAGTTTCCGCAGATCAAACCGCTGAAGCGGGGCGGTGGGCGGCGCTATTACCGCCCGGAGGATCTGCATCTCCTCAAGAAGATCCGCGACCTGCTCTACAAGGACGGCTACACCATCCGCGGCGTCCAGAAGCTGCTGCGGGAGCAGTCGCGCGGCGCCGCCGGCGAGGTCAAGCACGAAGCGCCGTCTAGCAAGGAGCCGCCGGCGGCGGCGCCCGATCCAGCCCCCGCGGCCACGCCCGGTCCGTCGTCGGCCGTCGCCGCGCCGGCCCGCCAGCCGGAATTGCTGCTGGAAACGCTCGCCAAGAGCGATCCGTTGAGCAGCGCCGTCCGCACCGAATTGAAGAACCTGCTGTCGGAATTGGAAGAATTGCGGGGACTACTCTCCCGCGCCCGCCAGGATTGAGCATCGCCTCAATTCAATCTTCTTCGTTATTGCTTCGCTGATCGTTCGCAATGACGCGGTTATTTCTGAACGGACCATTAATTATTCACCTTTCTCGTCATTCCCGCGAGAGAGGCTGTGAAAAAATGCCTTTCAGTGGGGCGGGCCTCCGTGCCCGCCTCCGCCGCAAAGCGGCGGAAATGCTCATTCTTCGGCTTCGCCGAAACGCCGGCACGGAGGCCGGC